>JAIDTO010000318.1:0-10860 GCA_029060625.1 Muribaculaceae bacterium
GCCTAAAAAATATCCAATCCTCAAAGCAAAAAAAATTGAGGCTGCGCCGTAAACCTTAATTACGACACAGCCTCTTTGTCATATTCAACCCTGCTATCCCCTAATTATCACTTATAATTCTTAAATATTCATCAACATTTGAGTTTTTTTTCGTAAATTTGCATTTCAATACTATATCGCCCACTAAACGATTATTTATATGAGCAAATTAGTCTCTAAGAAATACCTGATTCCCTTCGTGCTCATCACGAGCCTTTTCTTCATGTGGGGCTTCGCACGCGCCATCCTCGATGTGCTCAACAAGCATTTCCAGGAAATGCTCCACATATCGATCGGGCAGTCAGCCCTTATACAAGCCACTACATATCTCGGCTACTTCCTCATGGCATTGCCTGCCGGAATACTGATAACACGGTTAGGCTACCGCAAAGGGGTGGTGACAGGCCTGCTGCTCTTCGCTTTAGGAGCGCTCCTGTTCATCCCCGGAGAATCAATGATGTCGTTCGGAATGTTTCTCTTTGCCCTATTTATCATTGGCTGTGGACTCGTAATACTTGAGACAGCAGCAAATCCCTATGCCACTGAACTTGGAGAAAAAGAGACTGCGGCAAGCCGATTGAATCTCGCACAGTCGTTTAATGGACTTGGCTGCATACTTGCCCCGGTAATAGTAGGAGGATTCCTATTTTCCACTCCGGAAAGCAGTGTGTCGGTGCCTTATGGCATAATGGGAGTTGCAGTGCTTTTGGCTGCACTTGTATTCTCACGCGTAAAACTTCCTGAGATCAATCATGATGAGGATGAAAATGCTTCTTCAAACGAAAAAGAAGGTCTTGGAGCCACTATCAAAGCACTCTGGAGCAATTCCACCTTCCGCTTCGGAGTCATAGCCCTTTTCTTCTATGAGATAGCAGAGATCTCTATCAACAGCCTCTTCATCAACTACGCTACAGCCGACGGATGGATGGACAAGACCACAGCATCCGTGGTGCTATCTTTTGGTGCGCTCGGACTCTTCATGCTGGCACGCATCTTCGGAAGCTGGGTGATGAGCAAGGTAGCATCGGAAAAAGTACTTGTAGTGTGCGGACTTATGACAGTGATCGGGGCTCTGCTCGTGGTGCTCAATATCGGATGGCTGTCGCATACCGGTGTCTTCATGTGCTACGCATTTGAGGCCATAATGTTCCCCACGATATTTGCAATCACTATCGTAGGGGCGCAGGGACATAATGTCAAGATAGCCTCTTCCTTCCTCATGATGACACCGATAGGAGGAGCTGTAGGCACTCTCCTTATGGGACAGATAGCCGATATCACCACAATGTCGACCGCCTTCATCATCCCTGCCATAGGCTATGCTTTCGTACTCGTCTACGCCCTCAGCGTCCTTCGGAAAATGCATAATGCATAATGCACAATGCATAATCAGCTACGCAATGATCTATGGCCACATGTGAATTAAAAAAGATAAAAACAATCAATAATGCATTGATGAATTAGATTATGCATTATGAATTATGCATTATGAATTACCTATGAAACTTACCTGTATCGGACACATAACACTCGACAAAGTGATCACACCCCGCTTCACCGCCTATATGCCGGGAGGCACTGCATATTATTTCGCAAATGCACTGAAAAACATAGACCTTGAAGACTTCAGACTCGTGACATCGCTCGCAGCAAGCGAGATGCATGAAGTGGATAAACTCCGCAAAGATGGCATCGATGTTGAGGCTATAGTTTCCAAGAACTCGGTATATTTCGAAAATAAATACGGTGAAGACATGAACGACCGCAAGCAGCGTGTGCTCGCCAAGGCGGACCCTTTCACTAAGGAGAACCTGAAAGATGTGGAAGCTAACATAATCCATCTCGGGACTCTCCTTGCTGATGATTTTGATAAGGAGACAATCAAATACCTATCCACTAAAGGGATTGTATCGGTAGACGTGCAGGGATATCTCCGCAAGGTGGAAGGAGAGCATGTAGTGGCTGTGGACTATGACGACAAGCTGGAAGCACTCCCCTACATCGGAATATTGAAAGCCAACGAGATGGAGATGGAGACCCTCACAGGGACTTCCGACCCCTATGAGGCTGCCAAGATGCTTGCCGAGTGGGGAGTGAAGGAAGTGGTGCTGACACTCGGCGACAAAGGATCGCTGATATATGCCGACGGAGAATTCCACAAGATACCTGCCTATCCGGCAAAAGACCTTGTGGACGCTACGGGATGTGGCGACACATATATGGCAGGCTACCTCTACAAGCGGAGCCGCGGAGCTTCCTACGAAGAAGCAGGAGCATTCGCCGCCGCCATGTGCAGCATCAAGCTCGGCTCCAAAGGTCCCTTCTCCGGCACCATCGCAGATGTCGAGACGCTAATTCATAATGCATAATGCATAATGCATAATTGAAGCCACCTGAAAAAGAAGGGACGCACGATCAGTGCGTCCCTTCTTTTTCAGATGCGTTGGCCTTCAGCCCGGGAAGGGGGAATCAGCATGAATGTGAAGGATGTGGTGTCGTAAGGAGTGGTTATATAATCGGTCTCGATTTTTGTATCGGGCAATGAAGACCAATGCCAATAATACACCGGAATAATATTCACATTCATATAGAAGCGATCCGTAGAACCATCCACAGCCTGAGGCACTCCCCATATCCATGAGCAACGGAACGTGAGATCTCCGGTAGCCAATTCCGGAACGGGGCTGTTTCTATCATAAGGGAGATTTGCTACATGAAGATTCCACGCAGTATTTCTGTCTTGATCGACCTTGATTCCTGTAGTGGAATTTTCAGTGAGGTTATTCCATGTCCAACCTCCTTGCTGCAACGGTGTAGGAGTGTCAGACTCCAGACCATTTCCGCCTGTGAGCCATCCATCGAAATTCCATTCAAATCCACTCTGGCATGCTTCTTCAGCGGGCGTGGAAGCAGGAGCCGATCCCCCTATGACCTGGCATTCTGAAGAGTTTTCCAGCCCATAATGCTTTTTCTCCTGAAGATAGGCCGCAAAGCCTAAATCTGACAGGTAGAATCCACAAACCTCAAAAAGACCGGCCATCCTGTTGTATTGCCAGCGACCATTGTAGAGATTGCCGTTGTGTATTGTTAGCTCAGCTTCCACTGCATATAAATCGCCCGTGAAGGAAGTATTGTCAGCAAATGAATGGAGAGGATATATATCACATTTCAGTTCTGCAGTAGTGCTGAGGGATACATTGTCAGGAAGGGGCCAGTTATTTCTTTCCAATATCTCACGTGGAAGATCAATCGGGAAGACATGACTCACATGCTGAGGGGAGAATCGTTTCCTGATATCCTTGCTCCTGTAGTCGGGACCTTTGAGATTTGGAGTAAGCATATCGTCGAGCCATCCTGTAAAGATCACCAAAGGGACTTCATCTTCCTCTATCACTTCCCCCTTGTCCTTTTTTTTCTGCACGCTCATAGACACGGCCTTGCGGTTGAAGCTTATCAGTATGCTTTTGTCAGCAGAAGTGGGATCACCCGGATAGACCATGCCATGAATGCCACACCATCCATCGACAGTCTCAGGGTTTGGATCGACAATCGTGATAATAATTCCACGCTGGTAGGCAGCTACAAGCTCTTCCTCGTAAGTATCAAGATCTTGGCAAGCCACTATGACATGCTTTGCCTGGTTTGGCTCCACAATATTGGTAAAGGTCCGTGAAAGTTGTTCCGACATCGAACCTCCGGAGCCAAGAATAGCAGTAGGTTGGGTGCTTTCCGCTTTTTGAGCCGGCTTTACGCCGCCTTCCTCCACCATAGTAATATTTTCGGCAGGAGGATTGAAATCATTGTCGTTAGAGCAACCGGTCAAAATTACGGAAGCTACGGCAATGACTGTAAACAATAGTTTCAGATTAGAATACATGCTGATTCAGCTATAAATAAGAAGTAAAATATATAAGTGCTAATGAAGTCATCCGTAAAGTGACGGTATGCCTATATAGATAACGAAAAAAACTATGATTTGTTTATGTAAGCAAAGTCACAAGCTACAAATTCTATAAATATTTCACCAGACTTTTGATATTTAAAATAAAATGTGTAACTTTACGGCGGAAGCCGTAAAAAAAAGCTTCTTTTGACGCAATCGACAAAGATTTTAACCCAACCTGAATCATTATGGAAGGAAATATTGAAAATTATCGTAAGCCATACTATACAATGAGATGGCTTGGTCTCCAGACACTATATGTGATCGCCATAGCATTGGTGTTGGCAATCGTCGCAAGCGGAATCGACGGGTTTGCATCCGGACGTGTCGATAATGGGCTGCTTGAGGGAGCGCGCTACACCCTTCTGTCGCAGTCGATCGTCTATTGCTTTGGAGTGATTTCCATAACATCAATATCCCTTATGCTGGTGGAGGTGGCATTCCGGAAAAGCATCAATTATCTGCAATATGCGCTCATAGCCATGGCGCTGACACTTTTCTATCTTCTCCTGCTTGCCCTTTCGGAAAAATTGCCGTTCGGATTGTCTTACGCTATAGTATGCCTGATGACCATCGGACTAATTTCATGGTTTATAAGAGGGATTACCGAAAACACCAAGGCCGTGGCTCTTGCTGCAGGTATCCTTGCTGTAGAATATACTCTTATGTTTATCCTGATCATGTTGGGATCGATGGCTTTGCTTGTGGGAAGCCTTTCCTTGTTTGTCCTTATTGCTTTGGCCATGTACTTCACGCTGAAGCTGAAAGTTGAAAACAACGAACTGGTAATCAAATGACCATGAACAACAGTCAGACACCTCCGCCAATTCCTACCAGGTCTCAAATATCTTTCGGAACGAAAGTGGTGCTTCTCGGATTGCAGTGCGCACTGCTCATGATAGGGGCATTGGCAATATGGATTCTGGCATATTCCCGCGATGAGCGCAACAAGGATGTGGCAGACCAGATAGTAAATGAATGGGGCGGTGAGGTTACTATCAACGGTCCCTTAGCCTCCGAACATCCCGACAGTGCGTTAGCGGTGCGACCTTCCACTTTCAACTGTGAAGCAAAGGTAGATACAAAATCTCTCCACAGGAACATCTTCGAAGCCGAAGTGTTCAATGCTCGTGTAGCTATGTCGGGAACCATCAATAAAGACAAACTCGCCACCAACAGCGACTCCATCTACATTGAACTTAACCTACCTACGGACCAACTCGCAAAACTCTCTACATTGAAGATATGTGGAAAAACTGTAGAATGGAACAGGGCTGCACATCATCTGTATGCAGAGGCCGACATCTCCGGGATGCCAGACATTTTAGAATTTTCCACCTCCTTTGATATCCATGGAGCAGAATCTATCTTTATAAGCCAGGTCGGGGAGCAATCCTTCATCACTATAGAAGGAGAGGCGCAGAATCCTTCGTTCAATGGCAGCAGTCTGCCCGACGAAAGGCATTTGTCAGGAAATCAGTTTTCAGCCCAATGGGAGACAGATATAGCTCCTGCAGAAATACATGATACAAAATCAGTCGGTGCTAACTTCTTGGTGGGGGTTGACCGATATCAGAAAGTGACGCGGTCGCTCAAGTACTCCTTCATGATAATCCTGCTTACATACGCAAGTGTACTCTTTGCAGAAATAATAATGAAGCGCTATATACCTCTCTTCAACTATTTCCTTATAGGAGCAGCCCTCATCATTTTCTATATATTGCTGCTCTCTTTTTCAGAACACCTGAAGTTTGGAATAGCCTATCTGATAGCGGCAGCCATGACCGTACTGCTTATCACAGGATATATGTGGAAGATGCTTGGTTCAAGAAAAGTAGCCATCGCCATTGGGTCGATTCTTATCGGTATGTATGTGAGCTGCTATATACTCCTCACACTTTCCACTTATTCACTCATACTCGGAAGCCTGATACTTTTCGCTGCCCTCGCCGCAATGATGTATGGCTCACTCCAGCTCAAACGCTGATCAGAACAAGGTGCAGACTTTACTGTAAGGCAGTATGCGGCAAACGATATCCATCCGTGAGAGGCTTGCCATTGAAGAGAGTGGCGCCCTCTGAGGACTTCTCAATTGTGAAGGCTGAATCGGGAGTAGTGTGAATAGTCACCTTGTCGAAGAGGGGCTCTCCGAGCCAGTATTCGGGGAGTCCGGGGCAGACGGGATAAAAGCCCATAGCTGAGAAGACATACCATGCCGACATCTGGCCCGCATCATCATTGCCGGCAAGTCCTCCCGGAATATCCTTATATTCAGTGTCCATAATATGCCTGATCCATTTGGCAGCTTTGTCAGGACGGTCGACAGCATTATAAAGGTATACTATCTGATGGCATGGCTCATTGCCGTGCCAGTATCGTTTCAACTCGAAAAGGGAGTCGAGCTTCACCTCCACTATCTCTTTTCCTCCAAGAATATCAATGAGACCTTCTGGATCGTGAGGCACATACCAAGTATAATGACAAGGAGCTCCCTCAGTTATGAACGGATTGAACGTAAAAGGATTTATACTGTCTGCCCAAGTGCCGTCGGCATGGCGGCCATTGGCATAGCCAAGCTTGGGGTCGATCACATTGCGGTAGTTTTTCGACCGCTTCTCAAGAATATCTGCATCCTCGTCATGCCCGAGCTTACGCGCGAGACGGGAAAGAGCGAAGTCATCGAAAGCATACTCGAGAGTGCGCGAAGTCTGTTCCTTCTTGTGGAAAGCATCCTCTACCCCATCCTCAAGAGGAATATATCCATATTTAAGATAAGACTCGAGAGCCCGACGACCTTTGCCATCCACATACTCCTGATGCGTGGCAGGGGATTCAAACGCATTCTTACGCAAATAGGCATATGCCTCCTCCACCGGGAAATCAGTCACTCCCTTAGCAACCGCATCAGCGATGGCCGCTGAGCAATGATCCCCTATCATAGCGGCGGTATAGCTTCCCCAACATGGGAATATTGGCATCCATCCACCCTGACGCGCCTTAAGCACAAGAGAATACATCATATCGGCACTACGCTTCTGGTCAAGAATGGTGATCAGAGGATGCTCAGCGCGATAGGTATCCCACATTGAATAGTCATCATAATAGTCGCGACCCGGCTCCATCTTCAATATCTCGCCAGTGCCTGCAAACGACACATAGCTTCCATCCACATCGCTTACCACACGAGGAAGCAAAGATGCACGATAAAGAGAGCCATAGAATTTTCCCTTATCCTTATCCGTACCACCTTCCACCTCTATCTTTCCGAGATGATTTTCCCATACTTCTGCCACTTGCGAACGCACGGCATCAAAATCCCAGTCAGGTATCTCATTTTCGAGATTCAGCCTCGCACCATCGAGCGAAGTGAAGCTGTTGCCAACCTTGAACGTAACCGGAACATCTTTTTTTCTCTTAAATGAGATATATCCACCTATACCGGGAGCACCTTCAGCCTTGGAGGAACCTTCATATACCTCATCTCCCCTATAAACACCGGCAGACACCACATCAAGATCATCCGGATATTTTATTATGAACCAACCCGAGAAACCGGCAGGTTCTCCCCAGCCCTGATAGATACGATGGACGGGGTTGCATCCTCGTATCTCGCGCCTTAAAGTGTCTATCTCTATCCATCCGGCACCTTCATCTGTATTTGGATTGACCACCAGGTGTCCTACCCCATCGGAATCATATGTGAAACGGAATATTCCTGAGCGTGAAAGTCCGGTCATCTCCGCTTTCATTCCCTCGTCGGGAAGCGCTACGGAGTAATAGTCGGGTCGAGCAGTCTCTGAAGCGCGATCAATTCGTGATGCACGCGCCAAAGGGGAAGTGCGCAGCTTCCCTCCAAGAGCTGCCATAGAAACGCTGCCGTAGTCTTGAGTGCAACCACCGGATATCCAGTGGCTCGCGCGGAAACCCTGCAAGTCACTGTCGGCATAATAATATGGAGCGATGCATTTCTCTTCTGTGTCTCGAGTCTGAGGGGTCCAGAGCGTCATTCCATGTGGCACGCAGACAGCCGGCACAGTCTGTCCGTGCTCCTCGGAGCCCTTGCCGAAGAGCCCGGCAGTCATGGTGGTAGCCTCGGCAGTGCCGACGCGGGTGTCGACGAAGTTGATTAATGATAAGATTAAAATTAGGAGATTAGCCATGTTTAAGGTCTTTAAGGTCTTTAAGGTCTTTAAGGACCTTAAGGACATTTACAGAATTTTTATTTGCCGGTCAGCAGCGACTTGAGGTCGTGGAGGACGGTCAGCGACTGGAGTGGAGTCAGGTTATCAATGTCTATGGTGAGTATGCGGTCGCGAATCTGGCTCAGCAATGGATCGTCGAGCTGGAAGAAGCTGAGCTGATAGCCATCGCGCTGCCCGGCTATCTCACCGAGCTTTCCTTTCGCCACGCTGTCCACTCCCTTGTTGCCTTCACTGCGCGATGCCGCTTCAAGACGCTCCAGCACTTGGTCGGCACGCTTCACTATAGAAGGGGGCATACCTGCCAACTTTGCCACATGGATACCGAAAGAGTGCTCCGAGCCACCCTTGACGAGCTTACGCAGAAATACCACCTTCCCCTTTATCTCCTTCACCGACACGCTCCAGTTGTGGATACGATTGAAAGATTTCTCCATCTCGTTGAGTTCATGATAGTGGGTGGCGAAGAGAGTCTTAGGGGCACATCGACCGTTTTCATGTATATGCTCCACTATTGACCAGGCTATGGAAATGCCATCATAAGTGGAAGTGCCACGACCCAATTCATCAAAGAGTATCAGGGAGCGCCCGCTCATATTGTTGAGAATAGAAGCAGCTTCACTCATCTCCACCATAAAGGTGGATTCGCCGGCAGCCAAATTGTCGCTGGCTCCGACACGTGTGAAAATTTTATCGACAATACCTATGCGGGCTGACTCAGCAGGCACAAAAGAACCCATCTGCGCCATTATCACTATAAGTGCAGTCTGACGCAGCAACGCCGACTTACCGCTCATATTGGGTCCGGTGATCATCAGTATCTGATTCCGGTCGCAGTCAAGACGCACGGTATTGGAAATATATGGCTCGCCCGGCGGAAGTCGCTTCTCTATCACAGGATGGCGCCCTTCAACAATCTCAAGTGATGTGGAATCATCCACCACCGGGCGCACATAACCATTGGATGCAGCCACATCAGCCATACTCAGCAAAAAGTCGATTTCCGCTGCAGCATTGGCACTCTTCTGCATCGGTGCGCACGCCTGTGCAAGATGGTCGAGGAGCCGGGCATAGATTTCTCCCTCGATCTGCGCAATCCGATCGGAAGCAGTGAGAATCTTCTGCTCGAAATCTTTCAATTCTTCAGTGATATAGCGCTCGGCATTGACGAGAGTCTGTTTTCTTATCCACTCGGCGGGAACCTTGTCCTTATGAGTATTCCGCACCTCTATGTAATAGCCGAACACATTATTGTAGCTTATCTTCAGCGATGTGATGCCGGTGCGCTCTATCTCACGGGCACATATGGCATCGAGGGCAGCACGTGCATTCTTATGTAGGCCGCGGTATTCGTCAAGTTCCTTCGATACTCCCTCGGCAATAGCACCACCCTTGTTGAAGACAGCAGGAGCATCCGGGGCTATTGTAGCCCTTATAAGACCGATATACTGCTCAAGAGGCTGCATCTCATCCACTACCTTCACTATCTCCGGGGAATCGGCACCGGCAAGGGATTTCTTAAGGCGCATGCACCCTTCCATTGATGTGGCAAGCGATAGAAGGTCGCGGGGTTGGGCCCTACGGTTGGAAGTCTTGCCTATCATGCGCTGCATATCCCCTATCGCCTGAAGGCAGCTGCGTACATATTCACGACGGTCGGTGTCACGGAAAAAGAAATCCACCATCGCATGCCTCTCGTTGATTTTCGCCACATCAAGAAGAGGGAAACTGAGATTGGAGGCAAGCAGACGTGCTCCCATAGGAGTCACAGTATGATTGAGCACACCAAAGAGGGTGAGCCCCTTAGCACCTCCGGCAGAAGCAGTAAGCTCAAGATTGCGGAGAGTGAAGGGATCCATCCGCAGGAAGCGCTCGCTGTCGATGCGCGACAGCACAGTGATGTGGGAGGTATTGGTGTGGCCTGTAATATCAAGATAGTAGAGAAGGCTACCGGCGGCGATGAGGGCAAGAGGCATATCATCGAGTCCGAATCCCTTGAGGGTGGCTGTCTGGAACTGCTTGAGAAGTCTTTCACGGGCGGAATCTTCTGTATATACCCAGTCTTCCATATCAAAGACCGGACATTTCCATGTGATGATTTCACCGCAGAGCTCGCGGGTGCCATTCATGCGCAGAAGCTCCTTTGGAGCAAAAGCTGAAAGGAGTTTGTCGATCTCAGCGGGGTCAGTCTCGGCAGCGAGAAACTCACCTGTAGTTATGTCGAGAAAAGCTATACCTGCCCTTACAGGTTTCCCTTTTCCGGTGCGTTGGAAATGAATACCGGCAAGATAATTGTTTTCGGTGCCTTCCATCGACGCGTCGTTGGTATTGACGCCGGGGGTTACGAGCTCGGTGATGCCTCTCTTCACCAACTTCTTGGTAAGCTTTGGGTCTTCAAGCTGCTCGCATATTGCCACTCGCTTTCCGGCCCTTACGAGTTTAGGAAGGTAAGTGTCGAGTGCATGATGGGGGAACCCGGCAAGCTCCACCGACTGTGCGGAGCCGTTGGCACGTCGGGTAAGAGTTATGCCAAGGATAGAGCTCGCCTCTATGGCATCATCGGAGAAAGTCTCATAAAAGTCACCAACGCGAAAAAGCAGTATGGCATCGGGATGCTTCTTCTTCATCTCGAAATACTGCTTCATCAGAGGGGTCTCTACTATTTTTGCCATTGTTTTT
>JAIDTO010000318.1:10960-13333 GCA_029060625.1 Muribaculaceae bacterium
AATAGGGAGAGCATCCATGTGGACATGGCCACGTAGATGAGAAGGCCCACCACGTCGTTCATGATCTGGATGAAGGGTCCTGTGGCAAGAGCCGGATTAATCTTCATCTTCTCGAGGGTAAGGGGCACGAATGTGCCAAAGACAGTAGCGAATATCACCACGCAGAAGAGCGATGCCGCGACTGCAAAGGAGACTGCATACATATGTGGTTGCGTAAACAGCACATATACCAGCACCACTCCGCTTATGACCACTGCATTGAGCAGTGCCACCATCACTTCCCTTCCTATCTGTTTCCAAGCATCTTTTATTTCCAATCGTCCGTTGGCAAGACCCTGCACCACTATTGCGGATGCCTGAACGCCGACATTACCGCCCGTGCCTCCGATTAGGGGAATGAATATGGCAAGTGCGGTGACAGCGGCTATCTGTGCCTCAAAACCGGTGAGGATCACAGAGTTTATGATACCACCTATGATGCCAATAAGAAGCCATGGGATTCGCGCCTTGGTCTGGGCGAAGACGGAGTCATCCACATCGACGTCGGAGGAGATACCTGATGCCAACTGATAGTCACGTTCCGACTGCTCGCGTACCTCATCCATGATGTCGTCGACTGTGATTTGTCCGGCAAGGCGTCCGATGGAGTCCACAACCGGCATGGCCACAAGGTCGTATTTCTCGAAGTCAATTGCCACCTCATCGATGGGAGTGTCGGTGTGCACTTTCACGGGATCGGTCTGCATGACATGCTTTATCTTGGATACAGACGGATCTGTGATCATCTTCTTGAGAGGAAGGATACCTTTGAGACGGTTGTCATCGTCGATCACGTATACATAGTATATCTCGTCAAGGTCGGCTGCTTGCCGCCGCATCTCCTTGAGGCATTCGGGCATCGACCAATTTTCGTTGACGGCTATATACTCAGTGCCCATAAGGCCACCGGCGGTGTCCTCATCATACTGAAGAAGGTCTACGATATCGCCAGCCTGCTCCATATCGTCGATATGCTGGATCACCTCCTCACGGTCTTCCTCATCGAGTTCCTGGATAAGGTCGACGGCGTCGTCGGTGTCGAGCTCATCGATAAACTCACCGATTTGCTCCGGCTCCATATGCTCGATGAGTTTCTTACGGTCTTCCTCATCGAGTTCCATCAGCACGTCTGCCTTCTTCTCCTTATCGTCGATAAGGTTGAAGAGCCACTCTGCCTGCTTTATGTTGAGCTTACGCAGGAGTTCGGCGATATCTGCCGGGTGGAGGTCGGCTATTTCATGGCGTACGCCGGCAACGTCATCGCTGTCGGCCATATTCTCGATTCTTTCGATGTCTTCTTCAGTGAAATCCTTCATAGAGGACAAAGATAATCATTTTTTTTCAATAATTGGGAATTGCAAATTGATAAATTATTTTTTTTCCTTTTTTTGACCCCATCTCATAAAAAAACACCCATGAGGTTTTGCACTACCTCATGGGCATTGATATACCTTTATTCTTCTTTATCAACCGCCGATATCACCAAGGAACGCGGCTTCTGTATTTGTAGACGTAGGTCTGCACTCCGTAGGAGTTGCGCCATTGCATCCAGAGAGTGTCAGAGTCGCTGAACCAGTAATTCATCGTCGAAGGATTGCCATATTCATACTGAATGTTGATCTGAAGCGAGGATGTGCCACTTACAGAGCGCTGGCACCAATATGCAAGACGTTCGGTCTCCTGATATCCATGGTCATAATAGAAATATGTGCCGCGTCCGTCGCCATTGAAGTACATATAGTTCACTTCATCGCCCCTCACATAGTCGGAATTGACCTGATAGAGCTGCCAGCATCCGGTAAGATTCTGGTCATAGAATGTGTCGTTCCAACCACCCGGCGGTTCCGGATCCCAATAATTGATATCGCCGCAGGAAGGAAGCAGGAGCAGAAGCATCGCGAGCAAGGGGAGGCAAAGGAGATGTCTTTTCATAATATATGTCTTTTTAATTGTCAGATGATAAATTCATAACAAACGTTAACCTTAAAAGTTAAAGAAAGATATAGAACTATGCGTGAGAAGTCATCACGACTTCAAGGTGTTTTTGTTAATCCCCCTATCCAGAGGGAGAAAAATCATCGGTAATGTCAAGTTTTCTAATGTTGCCACTAACAAACCGTAGTCTTGCAATGAAAAAATATATCCTATTACACATTTATGTGAAATAATAATCGTACCTTTGCGTTATAATATAAAACAAGACATTATGAGTGAAGTTGAGCTACTACTTTTGTGATCATCACTGAAAGCGAGATTGAAACAGATAAGACTTTTGACATATGAAACGGGCAAAAACTTCTCTACGTGAGTTATTAGGTGACATCACACCTGAAG
>JAIDTO010000319.1 GCA_029060625.1 Muribaculaceae bacterium
ATCTGCTGCTTCTGAATGGGAGTCAGGCCGAGAATGGCTGAAATATCATCGTAGCGGTCCTTGAACTTCGACTGGTCGAGAAGTATCTTGACATCTGAGTTATTGATGATCGCCTCCTTGACAATGGGTGAGTCAATCACATCATTCAATTCTTGCGTGACGACACCGGCAATTCCGTGAAACTTGCGGACGGTCTTATACAAAAATTTGATATACTCAGCCATCGTGGGGGATGCTATGGCTTTCCACGCCTCTTCGATAATCAGGGCCTTACGTCCTTTCTTAATTCGCATCTTCTGTAAGAAGACATCCATAATTATCAGCACGACAATAGGGAAAAGAACCGGGTCATCCTTTATCTTATCAATCTCGAAGACGATGAAACGCTCGTCAAACAGGTTTGCATCGAGGTCTGAATTGAGGGTCATCTCCAGCTCACCACCACGGTAGAACTGTTTGAGAATTGCCGCGAAGTCTCGTATGTCGAAATGTACCTTTTCAAGAGAGGTTATCTGTGGGATTCGTTCAAGGGCAAATTCATAATAGCTGTTGAAAGACAACTCCGCGACTTTGAGGCGACGTTTCTGGTCCTCGATATGGTCTATCTGCTTGTCAATCTTTATCAGCATGGAATTTTCGTGCAGCTCCTTCTTGTAGCGTTCCAGCATGACGGCAGCTTTCTCCTTCTCCGCCTCGGTCGCTGCCGCGTCAGCAAGCATGGCCCGGAATGTCCGGCACTGTCGGAGTATCTTGTACCTGCGTTCCTCTGCCGGGATAATGAGCGCGTGGCTCTCTATTTTCGGAGGCTCGCGGTTTATCTGTTCCTCTATGTCCTCCATGTCGTGCGCATACTGGTCGTAATCATCTTCCATCTTTGCGTCCACAAGTAATTTACGCCGTAGTCCCTCACGTTCATCATCTGTGAATTTGTCGAATGGATGGAAATACGCCTCGTAGTATTCCACGATGGTCTGGTTCACGAGCATATCCTCAATCTTTGAGGGGGCTTCGTTACCTTTGAAGATCAGAAATATCAGGGATTTAAGGAAGTTCTTTTTTTCTCCGAAATTAAGGTCATATTCCTCTTTAGTCACCTTAAAGGGGTTCATCGAGATAGGCTTTTCCTTGGAGTATGAAATGTAAGTACCACCGAAATAGCCGCAGATACCCTCGTAGGAGTCGCCGGTATCGACCATAACAACGTCAGTATTCTGTTCAAGCAACTGACGCACAACGCTGTTCATGTGGAACGATTTGCCACTTCCGGACGGACCGATGCAGAAGAAATTTGCGTTGTCGGTCATCTTCACCTTACCCTCTTTTCCAGTGATGTCAATGCACACCGGTAGACCCTGCCGGTCTGTATAGAATGTGGTGAGCGGAGTGTCCTCACACCCTTTCAGATGTTCCTTGAAGAATAAGCAAAGGGCGGCGTCTGACAACGTGAGGAAAAGATCGTAGTCGGGATTGATGCCGTAGGCGTTGCCGGGGAAGGAGTTTACGAAAAGTTCAAGCTGGTTGTATGCGGTGCGCGACGGCATTATGCCACACTCATACAGCTTTGTCTCCAGAAAAGATGTGACAGGTGTCAACTTGTCGGGGGGACAGCTCACAATGATATTGAAGCTGGTGTTTACCAGAAGGGAGGAATCGACGGCAAGTATATTCAGGACTTCCTCGATGTCTGCCTTGGCTATCTTGTTCGATGGGTCGGGCATCGAGCCGTGGCGCTTTGCTTTCCCCTGAAGTTTGCGTAGGAGTTTCCGCTGTCCCGGAATCTGCACCACCTGATTGTAGACCACACAATCGGCGTGGGGCACTTCGGCCAGGAATGAAAACAGGTCGGTCGCTATCGGATAGCCGTTGACACTCATTTCGGTGAACGGCTTTATTACGGAAGGGAGGTTTATCTCGTCAATATCTACGAGTGGATAAGAGCGGATTATCCTGTTTCCGGTACGCAGGTATTCATCGGAGGAGCGGAAGTTGCTCATCGAGAAGGGGCCGTGACGGAACTGAAACGCCATGAAGCGGTGTATGTACTCGTTCACCTCCGGTTTGGTAAGTTTCCGGTGCCTGATGTTTTTCTCTGTAAGGATATCGTCTACCTTTGAGACCTTTGAATGGAAGTCGAGCCACTTCTTGGGGTCATACTGGACGAACTGGCCTCTCTGAGCCTCCTGTGTTATTATAAGGTAGGTGGTGATTTCGGTGAACTCCCTCCCGTCGAAATACCGGAAGTAGCTTTGAGTCAGGAACTCGGCTGATTCGGGAACTTCCCGGTGGTATTTCTGACGGCAGAAAATGTCCTGCTTCTGGAGTGCATACCCCTCGCCGAGTGTCTGGACTATATTGGCGAGCACGTCCTGAAATAGTAGATACTGCTCCGAGTCGGTGCAGAGACGTAGCACCGGGTTTGTCATCTCGAATATTACGGAGGGGGCGCCCTTGGCGTCGAACAGCACGACATTGCCGTCTGTCTCCTCCAGCTGTGCGAAGATGCCGTCAAATATTTTCTTATGCGGTTTTGCCATGTGTCAGCGTTTGAACAGGTTGTGATAGATGTAGATTCCACGGTTGCGTTGCTTGTTGTGAAGTCCGCCGCGCTGCTTGACATATATTGTCACCAGACCGATGGCCGCCATTACAAGCATGGCGATAAACCCGGAGAGCTTCCCTAACGCGATGGAGAACACTATGAAGCCGACGAAGGACACTCCTATGGCCGCTGCCGCGAGTGTCAGGAAACGTCCCCTTATTCCCATGAACTCCAGAGGTTTCTGTAACCCTTTGAAAACCGGATAGCCGTCGTTGTATATCGCCATGACTGTACTGGTTTTGCTGCGTCAGTTGAAGAATAGCGGTAGAGCCTCGGACAGAGCGATGAAGGCGATACAGCCACCGATGGTGAGCATGATGGTCTTCTTGACATCCTGATCACCGTTCTGCATCTTGAAGTAGACGTTAAATGCTCCTACCAAGACAATTACGGCGGCGATGGCCTTCATGAGATTGGAAACGGGGGTCTGATATGAGCTGACCTCCTGGGTGGCTTTTGTGAAACCTGCGGCGCCTTTGCTGGCGGCCATTGCGTCGCCGGCGGCGACTGTGATTGCGGCTGCCGCGAGGAGTCCCTTGCGGACGGGTGCCGAGTTGCGTAGGCGTGCGACTGCACGCAGACATTTTGTTTTAATCTTCTGCATATGCGTTTGATCTTTTGTTGGAATTGAAAAAATCGGGCTGTAAAGGCAATGCAGGGCGTTAAAGGCAACTTCGGGCGATAAAGTCAAACGTCGTTCAGTAAAGGAATTTATTAGTAATGAATGTTTCTGTTCTACAAATTATGTCAGGCGGCTTTCTCACATTTTGCTACGATGGCTCCGAGACCTTCAAGCTCAGCGTCTTCGGTGTTGGGAAGGTTCTGTACCTGTGCCACAAGTTTCTCCACGGGAAGCCCGTTTGTCATGAGCGGACGCCTGACCTTGGGGGTTTCAGCCGTCTTGGGTACGTTGGGCTTTGGGGCCTTCATGTCACGTGTTATCTCGGTTGTCCTGAAACCGGCGGCCTCTTCCGTGATGTCGATTTCTGTCTCCTCGTTCTCCTTGGCGTTTTCAGCCGATGCAGGTTTTATCAGTAAATCCATCGCGATCGCCACGGCATAATATATAAGGAGCAGGACTACAAGGACGAGGAATATATCTCCGAATACCATATTGTCATATTACTTGTGTTATAAACTCCGGCTCCGTTTCTATGTATGGCCGGAAGTCAAGGCCGAGCCTTATGCCGTTTGACTCCCTCACCGGGCTTCGCTTCAGTTCCGCTGTGTAGAATATCACGTTGCTTCCCTGAACCACCGTGTAACCGGCTTTCTTCAGGCGATGCTTCAGATTGATGCGGTGGACGTTGCTCACCACTTTCATATTCGATATGGGCGGCAGTCCGAAGCGGATGCGGCGTCTCTCCCGTTGTATAAGCTCAGTCCTGCGGCGTGAGATCAGCCGGGAGGCATCCTCTCGGTTGCGCTCCAGCCCCAGTTCCGCCACTATCCTCTGCACGGTGCGTTTGGATACGTTGGCAAGACGGGCGAGTTCGGGATATGATTTCTCCTCGTAGTTCTCGATGATGATGCGGACTGCATCGGAACGGTTCTGAAGAGTGTTCTTTTCAAGCCCCAGTTCCCTCGCCTTTACCGCAACACAGCGTCGGCATATTCCGAGGGATTCCGCTATGGAGGCATTGCTCTCATCGGGGAAGCGTTCTTTGAGGAAACAGATCATTTCCTCCGTCCAGTGAATCTTGCTCATAATTATCATGTTTGTGGTGTGTCAAGCAGGGACCGGTTGCATTTCCTGTATTGCCGGAGCCTCGGTAGATAGCGGTTGATGAATGTGCGGACAATCGCGTTCACTATGTCGGAACGGCACTTGCGGTCGAAGTCGCAGTCGTCGAGCGAGTCGGCAAGGTCGCGGTCGAGCTTGCATATCATCCTGTCGTCCTTTCTTTCCCGGAAAGCATAAAGGGCGAGGTTCTTCTGGAACTGCACCCAGTCGTCATCATCTGCCGACGAGGCATTGCCGGGTGTGTCTATCGGAGCCTGGTCCCCTGTCTCCGGCGGAATGTCGGGCGGAGCGAGATTGCTCAGTCCGCCGAGAAGCCCGTTGATGTCGGGGTACTTTGATTCTGTTTTCATCGTTCTGGTTTTTTGGTTGCAACTAATTCTTCATATATCGCATCAAAAGCAGGGGTGACAAGAAGCATCTGCTCGTCCATCTCGGACATGGTGCTGAACCGTTCCATCTTCTTGCGTCTTGTCACATAGGGCGTGACGGTGACTAACTTTGAAAATTGCAGTTCGGCTTCCTCCCACCTCTCTTTTTCCTCGGCTGTCCCGGCGCCGATTACATGAAAGTTGGGAATCAGGAAATGGCGTGCTGTCATTTCGGGACCCATCTTTTTGCGCAGGGTCACTATCAATGCTACGGTTTCCGCTGTGGGAGGTATGTTCAGGTCATCGTAGTGAAAAGGAGTGATCACATAGTCCGAGTTCACAAACAGGGCGACAAGTCCCTGGTCGGTGAGACTGCCTACCGAGTCGAACAGCACAAAGTCAAAATGCGTGCTGCCACGTATATTCTCTATAAGGGAAAGGAGTGCGGGCTCGCTGCTCAGTCTGAACGAATATACGGCATACGGTACCGGACACCCGGCATATACCTCCATGTCGGAGGCCCGTTTCTTTGCGATGGACTGCTGTGGGTCAGTGTCGAATATCGCCACGCTATGCCCCTTGCCGGTGAGATAGGTGGCGAACATGGCGCAGAGGGTGGATTTGCCTACGCCTCCTTTCTGATTGGCGAATGTTATTATCCCGGTATCGTTCATCTTTCCTTTTAGTTTTTTCCGATGGCAAAATTATCACCGGGTGATTGCTAAATTTGAAATTCCGAACATTTTTCATTATCTGATAATCAAACTTTCACATAATTTCTTAATGATATGGTCTGAAACCACGGTTACATGCACACCGTGTCACCGGATACATATTGCAGGTCTATCTTTTGAGATTGCTTTCATCGTCTATGCGGTCGTAGTCTCCTTTATATCCAACCTCCCATTCCCGGTTCTCGCCACGTCCGGCTCCGGCATCTCTCAATGACCGTATAGACTTAGGTTTAATTGCAGATGTCCTGTCATTCTTACGGTTGTACCTGCTCCTGTCATATATGAGTCGTGACGTGTCGAATCCCTCGGCGTTCAGGTTTATCATCACATGGCTTCGGAAGTCAACGGCATACAGGCTGCCGTCGATGTCGGTTATCCTGAAGCCTGCGTTCCTGAACGTCTGCCTCGGAATATAGCCTTTGCCGGGATTTGAGCTGAAGATGTCCTGAAGGTCTGAGAGTCTGTTGTGGTATGTGTTCGTCCTTGCAGGCGACAGGCTCACGAGGCCGGGTGTTGGTATCTTTCCGATACGGCACAGGAAATCCCTTTCAGCCACAGTGGTCGGATGGAAGGATTCAACCCATGAAATACGGTTGTTGCGCTTCAATGTCTCCCACATATGTGATTTAAGTGGTCTGGAGTCTCCGGCACGGTGTATCTCGCCGGCTTTGACGTAAGCCTTGAACTGACGCGACAGTATGGCGTTGAGCTGCCCGATGTTCATTTTCGGATCTGATGTCAGCAGGGAGTCTATGAGTGCGTCGATACGTGAAAACCGTTCATCGGGCGTGGCGAAGTCAAGTAGCTCCTTTATCGGAAGGATCTTCCCTCCGTTCATCACCGATTTGGTGTTGTGGTCGATTATCATGTAGCCATACGGTGAGTCACTGCGTCCGAAGAAAACGAGGTTTATACCGAATTTGCGCTTCATGATGGCGGCAAGTTCGCCACGGTCTGCCGAAGTGTCCCTGTATTTTTTCAGGATAGCCCTGAGCTGACGGCGCCGTTGCTTGTCAAAGGTACGTTCCTGATATTTTCCGGCAATCTCGGCCAGAGGCACTTTCTTCAGCACGGTGCCCCCTTTCTTAATCGACACGGTTCCGTCTTTCTCGTAGCACTCGTAACCCATCGAGTTCATCAGTGCCTTGAACTGCGTAAGGGAGGTGAACTTGTAGGAACATGCTTCCTTGAAGTCGAGTTCCGTCTGTTTGCTGCGGTTGTTTCCAAGTAGCCGGTCTATGACCTGCTGTGAGCGTACCCTCTCGTGGTTGTGGTCTATCTTCCTCCCGTCAGGTGCCACTCTCGACGTCACTATATGTATATGTGTGTTGGCAGTGTCGGTGTGCGCATATATAAGCATGGGCTGTCCCGGCTCTCCGTAACCCATCTCCCTCATATATTCATGCGCGAAGTCGAGCAGTTCCTCTTCCGTCTTCTCATGCCCCCTGCATGATATGGCGACATGAAACTGAGCTTTCTTTATTCTCTTGTTCCTCATGGAGTATTTCTGAAGATACTCCGTGAGGTCGGCGGCGGTCGGTCGGGAAATCTTTTCCACCGGCCCGAAATTCTTTATCTCCAGAAGGTGCGCCACTCCTTTTGATACCTTATGCTCGTTGTATCCTACAGCGTGGAATGACGTGCTCGATGGAAGTATTGTCGCTATCATCGGATTATCGTATTATCGTATGGTCTTATTGTCTGATGCTGATATATTCATTGTATCGGATATTGATTATCGCGGACACATTGATAAATCATGTAAGTAGAAATGCTATTATTCTTTAGTAGGGTAAGCAGTCATCTTACTATCTTCACACCTTATTATAATTATATGGTTATGTGATGATATGCTTATATGATTGTATGACTATATGGTACGAATACCGTCCCTTATTATCTTGTCGAGAGCATCCCTTTGTATGGTCTGCATATTACCCAATACTCTCTTTATCTCATTTATTGATGGAAGCACCACATCATTATAATATCTCCCGGTGAGCAGTCCTGCCACTGCCAGCTCATTCGCTCGTTTCATCGCCTGATTGAGATTGCCCCCGGCCCATGCAAGTTCGTCACTCAGTTTTCGGCTCAGTTCTGCCATATTCTCCACTGCTTCCATCTTTCCCTTGGCGTCGGTACCGGAAAACTCCCTAAGCGCGGATCTGATGTAGCAGCTAACGCTACCGAAGTCCGCCGCCTTTGTGCGCAGTGCCGCCAGTTCTTCATCGGTCAGCAGGATTTCTATTCTGTTGGTTCTTCGTTGCATACGATACGGTGGTTATCAGTGATTTCAAATCGGCGAGTTCCGAGCTGATTTGCCCCGGCTGTCAAGACGGCAAGTTACTTTTCCATCGGCAAAACGCAGTTTTATCCGGGGAAAAGTACAACTTGCTTATCAAAACATGTAAGCCCCGGCTTCACCCGTTTTCCCTGCCAGTACGCGAAGTTACCGGCTGCCGCTCGATGCGGAAGAAATTCCGAACATAATAATTGCGAGTGTTCATCACATATTGCGTTATTCTCTGCATCTGATGCTGTGATAACCTGATATTCCGGTCTAACCGTATCATCTTGTCCTCATATTCGCATTACCTTATAATCGGTGTGTCCCGTCATAGAATAGATGATAATGTAATTATTGGATTATCGGATAGTTCAATAATGCGATAATATTGATATTTCTTAATAAATTAATGCCTTAAAAAATTGCTTATTTCACTGATTTTTAGTATATTTACATACTGAAAGCACCTTATTCAGCGATAATCCGATATTGTGACTGCACGATGTCGGGAGTATATGAACATCTTAATATCTGTTGCTATGTTTTATCTTCTTCTGGCTATATATCTGTTGCCTGTCGTGATAGTGCTTTGTATCCTGCTTCGCATTATCAGATGGTCGCTTCGTATGATACTGCGATTATCATATATACTGATACGGCGGTTATTCAAGTATGCGGTATCTATGATTGTCGGACTATGGCATATCGTGATGAACTGATATTGCCTTTATCCTTTGTCCCGGTGTTCCGGATTGACTGAAGGGAGAATGAGGCGTTGGCTAATATGGGTGGTTTGTTCCCTGCAGTCGGATTTGTCGGAAGGCTGGCGATGATGACGGTCTCGGATATGAAATAGCGATCTTTTACGCCACTGTCTCCGACGCTATTCCAGCCACTTTCACCGACACCTATCCCGACAATGTTTCCGCCACTGCTCGGGACACCTCTGGGGACACTCCTTCCGACACCTTTGGGGACACTTTTGGGGACACCTTTTTCATATTACCCGAAACTAAGGATTAAGAAGTTACCCTATGCCAGTCGGTAGAAGTGTCCGATATTTCGGACATCTTTGCCGTCACCGATACCGCCACTTTTTCGCCACCTTTTCATACAAAGAGAGACAGACCTTCCCCCTCTCTTTCCAGGGCTTCGGAATGACTGAAATATTGCCTGTATTGCCTCCTAAAAATGTGACCCCACTTCCCCAATTCAAGCGGCTCTACAAGAGCGTATCAAGGCAAAATCCACATTTCGGAAGTGTTAAAAATTGTATAAATGGCATTTATTTGATTAAAAAGACTTAAATTTGCAGTAGAAATTAACCGATCCAAGAGAACATTGATTTGCTGACGATTTTTGAGCCTTGAATGTGGTACAATCTTGTGGTACATTCAACCTCAATCATCATTTATAAGTTACTCACTTTTAATATGATACATCAACAAAACGATGCCTTCGCGGATCACGATGAAAGGGAGATGAATTTTGAATTCATCTCCCTTTCATCGTGATAAGTAATAAATATTGAACAAGTAAGTAATAAGTGTTGAACAAGGTATTCACCGGTATGTGACAGTTTCTTCATAAACTTAATGATTTAAGCATGGCTTCTGCGCTTAAGGTCGTTTATGTTAAATGCGTATGGGCCAAAGAGACTGAACTAAGGAAATAAAAAAAGGCACTCAGACGTGTCACCAGTTTGCCGGTCTGAGTGCCTGGAAGACGTTTTACGTTGGACGTTGGACGTTTTCCGAGGGGGTCCCGGACGCGATGCCGGGGGTGTATAGAGCCATGGATACGGTCATGCCATGGCTGTCAGGGTCGATACACCGTTCCAACGAAGCAGCGCAGCTGCGAGTATTGAGTATTGAACAATAAACATTAATGGACAAACAATGAGTATTGAACAATAAACAATGAGTGCAGAGTCGCAGGCTGGACTTGCTTTTGCTTGGGCGAAGCCAAAGCCTGCTTTCCATGTTCGTGGGGGTGGTGAATGGAGTGGGCGCGTTTGGGCCTCGGTCCTGCCGAATCACCACTTCCCATATATCGTTGAATGGCGCTTATACCCCATGCGCCGACGGGTTGTTGCAGACTTGTAAACCTTATTCTGACTCAGGGAAAGCCACCGGTCACGCCTTGGTGAGCGGCGTGGGGCAATCCCAGGACAGCACATGCCGGGCTCGTTTGGGCCTCTGTTCACACATGAGGAACTTCCGCCCAGCGGTAGATGACCTTTCACCTGCGACAGACACGTCTGTCTATTCCTTTGCATTGGGCAATCTTGTCTGTGGGGATGAAGCGGACGGGGTTCTTTCAACGATAAATTATTAACGATAAACGATCATTGTGGGGTGGCTACTTAGGAGGGTTCCCTTAGTCCAACGATTAACTATTAACGATAAACTATCAACTAATAGCCATTAACCAATGAATAAGGGCTCTTATTCGCCTGGAATCGCGTATACTTGCTTGCCATAGACATGATTGCCGCGAGCGTCGGCAACCGGCTGGATTTCGTTTCCGAGTGCAAAGATAATGCATGATTTGGGGAGGAGAGCCTTATCGCCGTAAAAAGGGAACCAACCTTAGGTAAATCAAACAAGAGGGAGAACTTGTATTCCGGTATCACATTTCCAGACACCTTTGGGGACACTCTTTCGGTCACATTCCGTGACACTTTTGGGGACACTCTTTCGGTCACATTCCGTGACACTTTTGGGGACACTCTTTCGGTCACATTCCGTGACACTTTTGGGGACACAATAATATATAAAGAATAATATAAATATTCTTCTTTCCCACCCGTAACCTGCGAGAAAAAATTATTATTACTAAATTGACCTAACCCACTGGCGATTATTGCACTACTGGATAATTTTTATTAACTTTGCATACCGAATGGCAAAAATGATTTTAACTCTATAAATTATTAATATAACATGACCAGTGATTTTTTTAGCAATGGAATGAAATGGCTTCGCATAGACTTCCATCTACATACAAAAGCGGATAAAGAATTTCATTATTCTGAGGAAGAATCAAAATTCAACGGTCTTTATATTGATCAGCTTGCTGCTGAAGGCATATCCATTGGTGTTATAACCAACCATAATAAGTTTGATAGGGAGGAGTATAGATCGTTAAGAAAAGCTGCATGGAAAAGAAACATTTGGTTACTGCCTGGTGTTGAATTGTCCGTGAATGATGGCAAGAATGGAGTGCATTGCTTAATCGTATTTGACAAGGATAGTTGGTTAGGAACGGATGACGATTTTATAAACCAATTTCTTATATCAGTTTTTGAGGGTGTGCCTAATAGGGAAAATGAGAACACTTCTTGCAATGATAATTTAGAGAAGGTTCTTGGTAAATTAGATGATCACAGAAAGCATGGTAGAGATTCTTTTGTGATTCTAGCTCATGTAAATCAATCAAAAGGCTTTTTTAATGAATTAGATGGAGGTAGAATAAAAATAATAGCAAATAAAGATCTGTTTAGGCAAAGCGTATTAGGTTTTCAAAAACTAATAGATCGAGATACTGAGCGAAATTTTAAGACTTGGTTAAATGGGTGGATGCCTGCAAAAGTACATGGATCTGATTGTAAATCAATTGATACAGTCGGCAAAGCTCATGTTACAGGAGATTCAGAGTTAAAAACCTATATAAAGATAGGAGATTACAATTTTGAGGCACTAAAATACGCATTGTTAGATAAGGAATATAGAGTAACCGATTGTCCCCCAACTATTACTAAATCTTATCTAAAATCTGTATCTTTCAGCGGTGGTAAACTTAATGGTAAAACTATTATGCTATCTCCTGATTTGAATAGTTTTATTGGCATTCGTGGTAGTGGAAAATCTTCAATAATTGAACTTATACGTTATGCTCTTGGAATAGACCTCAATCAAGCCGCAGCCGATAAGGATTACAAAGATGGTCTAATTAAGTATATATTAGGAAGTGGAGGAAAAGTTATATTAGAATTCCACGGAATAGACAATAAAGACTATAGAATAGAAAAAATTGCAGGGCAAGCTTCATCCTTATATTCTGTTGAGGGGAAGTTAATGGATTGCTCTTTAAATGTTGTTTTAGATAATCCAATGTATTTTGGACAAAAAGATTTATCCAACAAGAAAGATACATTTGAAATGGAACTTATTGAACGTATGATAGGTTCTCATTTTGAGCAACAAAGACAAGTTATTAAAGATAAGGAACAACAAGTAAAAATATGTCTTGATGAACTGCGTAAGGTTAAATCTGCATCCGACCAGATATCTGAACTTGAAAAAGTTATAAAGGATGCCAAACAAAAACTTAAAATATTCAAAGATAATGGTGTCGAAGAAAAATTGCGGCTCCAAACACAATATGAGAATGATATCAATAGATTAGCGCAAAGGATAAAAAAGATAGAGGCTCTTCAAATATTCTTAACTGATAAATTAAGTGATACAGATATATGGAGTTCATTGGAAGGTTGTGATGCTAACAACGAAATATTTTCCTCAGTAAATGCGATTCTCAATAATGGACGAGGGATTGTTGAATCCATTAGTAAAGAGATACTTCAATTGAACGAAACTGTTAAAAAGTTAAAGGAACAACAAGCGCTTTTAAAAGATAAGGCGGATTCCATGAAAGAGGATTTTGCCAAAATTAAACGTGAATTGAATTCTGACACTGTGAATCCTGATGATTTTCTTAAATTTAACAGAATCTTGACGGATTCAACACAAAAGATGGAAGAGCTAAAAATAGTAGAACAAAAAAGAAACGAACTTAAAATAAGGCTATTAACTTTATTAGATAACCTAAATGATGCGTGGCGTAATGAATTTATAGCTTTAGAAGACGACGTAGATCGAATTAGTAATGCTAGTACAAATCTCACTATTCAAGTAGAGTTTAAGGGTAGAAGAAACGACTTCTTAACTCATTTCAAAAACTTTGTACGTGGTACAGGTATGAGAGACACTTCGTGCCAACGTATAGTTGAGCAGTTTAAAGACTATATAGAAATATATAAAGACTGGGATAAATTCAAAGGAATGTTGAGTGAGTCAATCAGTAGTGAAATTATACAAAGATTTGATGACAACATTGAAGATCTACTTACGTTTAAAGTTGGGAATAAGGTTGTGATTAAGTACAAGGGTAAAGATCTTTCTCGACATTCATTGGGTCAGCGCGCATCAGCACTCATATTATTTCTACTTGCACAACAAGAAACGCACATACTAATTATAGACCAACCTGAAGATGATTTAGATAATCAGACAATCTATGATGAAGTAATTAGAGAAATTATCAATTTGAAAGCAAATATGCAATTCATATTTGCAACGCATAACGCTAATATTCCTGTTTTAGGAGAAAGCGAAAAAGTTATAGCATGTAATTTTGAAGATGCTTCAAAAATAGACATAGTTGAAGGTTCAATTGACACCCCTTCTGTTCAAAAATCGATAGTCTCTATTATGGAGGGTGGAGAGGAAGCATTCAATAGGAGAAAGGATATTTATAACATCTGGAAGATAAAATAAGTATCAAAAGATAAATTACATAAATTTTTCAAACCGCAAATGCACTCTGCCTTGCGATGTATTAATAAATGGGCTATTACATTAGCATATTGAAGGCTAGTATAATAGCCCTGATATATTTTATTGATAGCCATTGCCATTGGCAGCGGCTATATATTCAAGAATCTTCAATCCAATGTACTCTGCCATTTTGACCGGAACAGCATTGCCTATGGCTTGTTCTATTACGCCATTATTTCCAACAAATTTAAACGATTCAGGGAAAGTCTGCATGTAACTTCTTTCCTTAGTTGTTAAAGGGCGTACCTTGGATAAATCAGATGTTTTATCAGCAGGATGAATCACATAATTACATGGTATAGGGCGATTAACACTGCGTATTGTACTACACGGCTCATCAATTGAGAATATTCCTCGGCGTTTATAGTTTCTTGGATGCTGATATATATATTCTGTATCAATAGTGCCTTTTAAATACTTACGTATGGTCATACGTTCCTTACTCAATCCATCAAGCAAAAGTTGGAGCATAAAATCATCTTTTGCCCCTAAACAACCTATTATGAAATATCGTTTACGCATTTGAGGGACATTCATATAAGATGCATCCCAAACTCGTTTTGTCATACCATACCCGGCCTTTTTAAATATATCAAGGGCCTCGCTAAAGATTGGTGATCTCTCTATAGTATATACGTTTTCCATTACAAACCATTGAGGACGAACCTTTGCAATGATAAGACTAAAGATGCGAGTTAGATTAGCCCGAGAACCAATTAAGTTTAATTTACCTGCAATAGAGAAGTCCTGACAGGGCGGACCGCCTATAATGATATCGGGAGCTAAATCAATTAGCTCATCTGTTATATCGTCAACTGCCAAATCTCGTTTATTGATTTGGTGAGTAAAATTTTGTCTATATATATCTATGGCTGGTTGCCAATTATCATAAGCCGAAATAATTTCGAAGCCCGCATTCTCAAAGCCAAGGCTCATACCTCCGCATCCGGCAAAGAGATCAACAAGTCTCATGCTCATTAATATATTCTTTTATGCAGTTGGCTATATACTCTCCTAATTTTACAGGTACAGCATTCCCTATCATTTGATTGATATTAGTTTTGGATCCCTCCCAAATAAAATTCTTGGGAAATGTTTGGATCCAACTTCGCTCTTGAGGTGTTAACGAACGAATATTCGAAGTAAGAGGTACTGGATCTGCAGGATGTCCCTTGTAGCCTTTAGGGACTGGCCGATCAACACCTCGAATGGTCATCGAGGGTTCATCAATGGAGTAAATCCCTCTGCGTTTATATGAAGTGGGAACTCGGAAATAATATTCAAAGTCAAGCGAATCTCCAAAATATTCACGCAAAGTCATACTATTCTCCTCCTGATTGCGAGTAAAAATAGCCTTAGCTTCATTATCTTTGCCGCCAAGAACGCCAAATGTGATATGGCGTTTGCGAATTTGAGGGACTCCACATTTACTAGCATCAAGTGTAAGTTGAGTAAGACCATAACCTGAATTCTTAAATATCTTATTAACAACTTTCAACGTCTCACTTTTTTCAATTACAGCCACATTTTCCATAAGAAAATATTTGGGGCGAATATGCTCTACAATTCGTGCATAAGATATGGAAAGAGCTGCTCTACCTCTTGCTTCATCACGATGGCCTGCAGTTGAATAGTCTTGACAAGGAGGCCCGCCAATAATAATATCTGGATTCAAAGACTCTAAATAACTTAGGTCTGATAGGTCACTAAGATCCCTTTTACATACAGGATGACTAAAATTCTTTTGATATATGTTTAACGCCGCATCCCAATAGTCGAATGCAGCCATAATCTTAAAGCCTGCATATTGAAAACCCAAAGAGAGTCCTCCACAACCACAAAATAGGTCTATAACCTTGTATGACTTTATATTCATTTATATTAAGTGTTAAGCAATTTATTATACATTCGTAAAAGGCAAGCTATCATTTCGTCCTCTGTCATGTTTTCGCTGAATCCATATACTGCTCTTACAGCAGCATCATTCTTTAGGTGCGCAGCCCGAAGGTCATCTGGCATTGTTGCGGTATCATAAAGATCTGCTAAAGAACAATCAGGATAATTCTTGCGAGCTATTATAATACCGTATGCTGTTTTCTCTATAGTCTGTCTCTGTTTATCCGTCGGCGTTGGCCAAGGGAAATTATTAAAGACAATATCAGTGCTATAACGAGGGCGAAAATCTTTGTAACCACATATACCTTTTGTCCATACCATGTGGACGATACTTTGCAATACTCCAAAATGATAGTAAGTTGCATTAGGCATCAATTTTACGAGGTTACTAAACAATTTATGTTTTGAAGACTCAACGTTAACATATTCCATAGGAATGTATTTTCTCTCCTCTGAAGATACCTCTGGAATAACAATAAAATTGCTTTCTGGTAAATTTGTCACATGGAATTTTGTTGGAAAATTTGCTAATTTGCGCGTTCCAGCATCAGTGCTTTTAGCTCTAAACTCGCAAACTTTTTTAATGAGTTCTCGACACATTGGCATCTTTTTAAGTTCTGCAGGACTACATTTAGCAAGCCAAAGGAAATGGCGTTTTTTGCCTTTTATTAGTTCCTCAGCACCATACCATTCCATAAAATATTTTTCAGATTCGGGTTCATGTAGTACAAACTCATCCTTTTGATCTGGCTTGAACAAAAAATATGAGTTATCTATAGGCTTATTACCTATCCCTGTTTCCGGAACATCACATAGTGGATGATTGCGTGAGAATACTAATACTGTCTCCTCATCCCGTAGATAAGGACTTATATTATTAGCCAATTGTGGATGTTCTGCCTCAGAATAAATGATTTTTTTATTGGATGATTTACAAGAGAAGCCTATTATGGTACAATGAACCTGAGCTTTTTTTTTCGATTCACTATTCCACACAAACGGGAGATAAGCATAGTTAATGTTAATTTTATACTTATTAATTAGCGCATCCCATAATAATGAGACCTGCTCTCCACGAGTTATGTTAATCGTTGTCACAAAAGAAACACCGATAGATGTATTTTGTATATAGCGGGCAGCTTTATAGAACCATCCACTTACAAAATCCATATTGCCGGGTCTTATACTATCATCTCCTATGACTTTCAGCAAGTCTCTTTTTTGGTTGTCTTCACGGCTCTTCTTCCCTTTAAAGGGAGGGTTACCTATGATGAACGAGAGGATATTTTTATCAATTAGTTCATTCCAATTCTTCGTCAACGCATTGCCACATTCTATATGTGAATAACTCTTTAACGGCAAGAATTCCAAATCTCGTGAAACTATATGTTCCGTTTCGGCCATCATCTGTGCTTCAGCAATCCATAGAGCAGCTTTAGCCACGGTAACTGCAAAATCATTAATCTCAATACCGTAGAAATTCTCAATAGATACCTTTATTGGACTGAACTCGTTTGATAAATAACGTATTCCCGCTTCAGTTAACAATTCAATTACTTGATTTTCCAGCCTTCGTAAAGACAGATAAGTTTCAGTAAGGAAATTCCCAGAGCCGCAAGCTGGATCCAGAAATGTAAGTGATGCAATCTTATCTTGGAAATCAAGCAACTTTTGTCTACGTCTTTTTTCCACTCTTTCTTTTAATATTGTGTTGAACTCATCATTCAATTCGTTCAAGAAAAGTGGGTCTATAACACGATGAATATTATCTACGGATGTATAGTGCATGCAACCAATCTCACGTGTATCAGGGTTCATTGTATCCTCAAACAAGGCACCAAAAATTGTAGGAGATATACCACTCCAATCGAAACCAGCGCTACATTCATTAAGTAGGAGATTGGCAATTTCAGAATTAAATTTTGGAATCTCAATATCCATTGCTGCAAATAGTCCACCATTAACATACGGAAAAATATTTAATTCTTCCTCATATTTATCGCGTTTGTCTAGCGGCGTATTAAGCACCTCGAATAGTGCCAATAATGCCTTCCGCATCTGAGAAGGTTTAAAGGAATTCATGTAATTATAGAATGCCCCATGATTGTCTCCAAATAAGCCACTGTCTTCTGCAAATAAACAGAATACTAATCGCACACAAAGAATGTTTAGGGAGCGTAAGGTCTCTGGTGCATTTGGATTAATATACCTTTTATGAAATTCATCATAAAGCTTTCCTATTAGAGCCCCAGCCTTAATTGAAATCTCCTTTTCTCGGCGGAGGGTAATCTCAGAGTCGTCCACTAAAAAACGAAGAAGGTAGTATTCTTGTGCTAAATTCTCTAACTTTATCTCAAAGGGTTCAGCATAGGGCCTTTCCATGTCATAGATAAGAAAAGACTTGAAATTACAAGTCACAATCCATCGTGGACGTTCTGAATACTTCATTCCTGTGGAGTAACGTAAAGCCTGTTCATAAGGAGTTAGTTCCTCTTTATCACTTTGCCTTTTCGCTTTGCGTAAATCTTCAGTTGAGGATTTTTGTTCTATGAGGACTCTAGTGGAATGAATATAAGCATCAACAAATTTCGCATTCTTTAGACGCACTGGCAACTCAAACGTCACAAAGTTTGCTGGCGTTTCTATTCCAAATATATCGTGTAGTAGCTGATACCAAAATGATTGGCTTTCACTTCGTTCATGTCCGCGGCCAGTCCATGTCTTAACGAATCTTCTTGCGGCTTCTTTGTATATATTAATCATTATTCCAACGTCTACTTAATTCATATCATACAAAATATAGTAAATGAGTGAGTTTCAGCCAAGGTAATCAATTGACGTTTTTTGTTCCTTGATATCTCTTTTCAAATCCGTATAATTACACTTTAAAACTTCTGCTATTTTAAAAATCATTTCAAGTGATGGCTGGGAGGTATTAGTAACCCACTTTGAAACCGTAGCAGGATCCTTGTCAACTTGTTTAGCCAACCATTTGTTCGTACAGTTGCGTTCTGCCAGCATTACTTTGATTCGATTTAAGTTCTTAGTAGCCATGTTAAATACACTCTTAAGGGGATACAAAGATATGAAATGAAATCTAAAGAAACAAGAATTAATCGTAAATATAACGAGATAAACTTCAATTATATTGCGAAATTTTCATTCTATATGATATAAAGAGGGCAAATATAGGGTATTTTTATGTGTTCTACATCGGCGAGTTCCGAGCTGATTTGCTCCGGCTGTCAAGACGGCAAGTTACTTTTCCATCGGCAAAACGCAATTTTATCCGGGGAAAAGTATTCGCATTGTCAGATGGTCGCTTCGTATGATGTTCCGATTATCATATATATTGATACCCCGGTTAACCAAGGTCGGATTATGGATATTATAAAGCCTCAATTAAATATCCTGTACGTGACTTACAATTGTTATTAAAATAGAGATGTTAGCTGGGACGCTGTTGAAGTAGCTTATGCATAGATAACGGTTTCAGGATTAAGAAATATGTATAATTGAAAATGATATGGCGCATATAAAGATTCCGCAAGTTGATGTTGACTTATGGAATAAATATAAAGTTAAGTTTACTCCACATACAGATGTCAACATTATCGTAGGCATAAATGGAAGTGGAAAGACTACTCTTCTTTCTGAGATCGAGAAGACTCTCCCGAAAGGAGCCCACATCTATATCCCATCTATTGACAATCTCATTACGCGTGATAAGCGTAAGAAGGAGACTGCCCTCACACAAGATCTTGATTCATTTATCTACGATATGAAGACAGGACCCTCCCTAATGTATTACCGTATGTCGATGCTTGATGCACCTATTGATAAGCAGGCTAAAGTCAGAGAGCGACTCGCTGCATTCTGCGACGTTGTCAATAGTCTTTTCAAAGACACGGGAAAACAAATAGAAATAGAAGGTAATAAATTCATAATTAACGCAAACGGAACTCTTCTAACTTCCAACGATCTTTCTTCTGGAGAAAAGCTAATACTTCTCCTTATGCTGAGAGTTTTCTTGTTGGATGAGAAAGAATCGGTTGTATTGATTGACGAGCCGGAAAACTCTCTTGATATCAGTTGGCAGTATAAGCTGATTGATATATTGACGTGTCTTAATCCGAATGCACAGTTCTTTATTACTACGCATTCTCCCAGTATCTTTGGCAATGGCTGGGGAAACAAGATCATTTATATGGAAGATGTCACCACTAAGATTGATAAAGACGTATGAGCTACATAAAGTTAGCGATAATCTGCAATCTTTATTTGTTTTTATTAAAAATGAGCTATGACAAAATATCATGAGGAATCAATAGCCAAGAAAAAGGCATCAATAGAGTGTTGGAAGAAGCAACCGCTGAAGCCCGAAGAATATCGCTCGCAATTCAAGAGGTTGCGGGAACAACGTCTTGCAAGGGAGTCCAAATCCTGAGTAACCGTTCATTCACACTGATCGTCAAGCATCAATTGAGGAAATAGCCAGGTCATTAACCCTCATGGCGTTTATTCCAATGATTGACGGATATACTTTCTTTTTTCCTTTTGTGAAGACAAATATTTTTACTAAATTTGCATCATGGAAGCAGAAAATGAAATAATTCTATATCAGCCGGATTCTACATTCTCTTTAGATGTAAGGGTTGAAAAAGATACTGTCTGGCTTACACAGCCTCAGATTGCTGAATTGTTTGGTACACAACGTCCGGCAATTACAAAACACTTATCAAATATATTCAAATGTGGTGAGTTAGAAGAAAAATCAGTATGTTCCATTTTGGAACATACTGCTTCGGACGGCAAAAATTATAGTACCAAATTTTACAATTTGGATGCTATTCTATCTGTTGGTTATAGAGTCAACAGTGTTAATGCAACAAAATTCCGGCAGTGGGCTAATAAAGTCCTAAAAGATTATTTGCTCCGCGGATATAGCATCAACCAGTGTTTATTGAATATGGAAAGAAGGATAGATGACAGGCTTCTTGACCATGATAAAAGATTGGACTCTCTTACTGACAAGGTCGATTTCATTGTCAGGACTTCTCTTCCTCCTATTGAAGGTATCTTCTTTGAAGATCGTATATTTGATGCCTATGCTTTAGTGTGCGACTTGATTCAGAGTGCAAAGAAAAGGATTGTGCTTATCGATAACTATGCTGACTATTCGGTGCTACAGCAACTTGACAAACGAGTTGCTGGGGTTTCAGCCTTAATTTATACTTCCGATAAAAATGAGACAATTAAGAACGACTTAAAACGCCATAATAAACAATATCCTCCCATTGAACTAAAAATCTATAAGAAGGCTCATGACAGATTCCTGATTATAGACAATATTATCTACCATATAGGAGCATCCTTGAAGGATCTAGGTAAGAAACTTTTTGCTTTCTCCCGGATGGAAGAGATGACAGCCGATGAACTGCTTTCCCGCATCACATCCAAAGCATAACACAAAAGTATACGAAGACGATTCTCATCTTTAAGAAATATATCCCTTAATTGATGTCTACCAATTGGTCCCAACCGGCAGGAAGTAAATAAAACGACCCCCACATTTGAGCATTGTTAAGAGGCTTGGGGGCTAGTGTTGCAAAGTTAGTGAATTTTTTTATTTCGCCAAATATATACAAAATCTTTGTGATTTTCACAATAAAATTATCATGTGGAAAGAGTAATCGATAGTATTCTTTGTCAAAAAAGAAAAAATTTAAAATACAAATATAGCTCAAAAATAACTCCTGATCGCTCTATAAGTGTCGAAGCAATCAAGGAGGCGAAGAAACTGAAAGCAAGAAGATACAGAAACCGACGTCTCGGTGATTTTCTAAAGGAACTTGGACTTACAGAAGGTCGTGCCACAGGTATTCCTACCATCCAAAAGCATCTTAGGCTTAATGGTAATGCTCCGGCTACCATTGAAACAGATGATGATCGCACCTATTTCCTTATGACTATTCCATGCCGAGAAGATATGATCGGACAAAATGATATAGATCCGGCTAATCAAGTTGAAGACTTTCAGCAGAATGACGCCCGACTTGAACAGATACTTGGACAATCATTTGTAAAAGTTCAAAACATTGTATACCAATCATCTATAATAGATAAGCGGCAACTTTTACAGATACTTGAACAGTTATCTGTAAAAGTCTGGAATAAGTCAAAAAAACCGATTGACAAAGAAGTCTTGAGCCGATTGACTATTGAGATGATAGAATTTTTAAGGATTAATCCCTCTACCATCAAACAACTATTGGAATTTCTTAACTATTCAAATAGTCCTGAATTTCGGAGAAAAATTCTCAACCCAATGATTGAGTTAGGCTTCATTGTAATGAAGAATCCGGATAAACCCACCAGTTCAAAACAGCAGTATCTATTAACTGATAAGGCTCTTGAACTTTTTTGATAATTTTATTCTTTTCAGATACAACTTGTAAATAACGATTTATAAGTCTATCATATTGATAATTTGAATCTTAACATACTTGTAAATAAACTTGTAAATCAAATTTCGCAAGTCTATTTACAGGTCGTATAGCTTGCAGATACTATTTCTTTCCGAAATTCGTTATATTTACACCGACAAGTGAGAGAACTTGAACGCGATTACGACTTATCAGTTTACGCAATACGATGCAGAACGCAGCAGTTGGATTAAGTAGCAAATGTTGGCGTAGTAATATTTAGTAATGCAAATTATTGGTATTCAAGATATAGTTTTGGTGGGGTTTCCCCAACCGGATCACATAGAAAGGGAGATGGATTCTTTTAACCATCTCCCTTTTAAAGTACAATCTATAAATTATAAAGGATCTGAGTAGTGCGAGGTGTCGGCTGTTGGGACTCAGTATTTAGTAGCGGTGAGGAGCGATGTTTCGCTTTATTTTTGGATTGGGGTGACTGTGTAGCCGGCTTTTTTTAGACCTTCGATTAATCCCTTGTCGCCTGCAAGATGCAATGCTCCTACTGCTACAAATGTGGGACCTTGTTCAAATATGGCTGGCAGTGTTGAGAGCCAGTCGGTGTTTCTCCTGTCGAGCACGGCTTCCATGAATTCAGGATGTGAGTCATCCTTCATGCTGAGGTCATACATGGTTTTGAGATCTTGTTTGATGTAGGCGTCAGAAAGAGTCTTTGTCTGTTCCATGGCATCTTCTGGATCCTTAAGTAAATCGACAAGCGCTTCGGCTTGTACTGAAATAGGAGTGAAGTCGTAGAGCAATACTGCTTGCTGTTCGGCTGTCTCGAGCGGTATGATCGTCTTGCCCGCAGCCTTACCCGTAGTCTGAAACCATGAGTCGAGTTGTGCCTGAGGGTCGAAGCCCGGCATTGATTCAGCACACATTCCCACTACTGCCATTGCACTTACTACCATTGGTTTCATTCCTTCAAGCATGCTGAGTTCCATTCCCGGCATAGGAGCCCACTTCTTGAACTCAACACTTATCACTTTCATGTCTTCAGGGCTTATCACCTTTGATAGTGTACTGTCTGCCGGAGCCATCATGTGAGGTCGCAGAGCCAGTGCAAGCGCCATTTGGTCTTGCGTCATATCTATCTCGCCAACAATCTGAGTCGCGGCATTAAATGGCTCGATGGCACCGAATTGCTCTGCCACGGATAAAGGAGCCACATGGTGGGTTCCAAAAACGTATGAAGGAGATTTCAGTCCATTCCCTTCAATCTTGTAGAGTATCTGACCGGATACGGAACCGGCAGAAACAATCACCATTCCGGTGAGCATTGCTTTAAGAAAAATCTTTTTCATGTCTAATATGTTACGTTTTATTTTTCATTAGACGCGCCTTAGGCTCTAAAAATTACACTTATCTCAATTCTTTCAAAAAAATATTTCTATTTTGGGGAGCTAATGATGCTGATAATAATCACGTCTATATCATGAAGCGCCTCTCCGAGGCTGCTGAGCCTTTGGTTGGGTAGCCCCGGACTGAAGTCCGGGGTTTTGGCATGTTGGCAGCTCTCCGAGCTGTCAAGTTTGTGACAAACCTGGTGTGCGAATGGTGGGGGAGATAAATAAAGTGTCATCGTTGGTATTCAAATTATTTTGGAGTATTGGTTGTGGTAAAACAAGATTGAGGGGGTAGGTGTTATAAATTAAAAGTGATAAGTAGGAATGCATAATTCATAATGCATAATGCATAATTGTTAGACTCTGAAATTCAGATGATAAAACATTTATGATATTATACTTTTAATTTGTCAAACTACTTAATGCTTTGGGTAACTGATTTTTCAGCTTATCTCCAATCTAATATCTAATACTCATATTATGAAAAAGAATTCCACTGCAAAGCCTTCGAAACGTATGAGAAAGGCTGAACTTCAAAATAAAATATTGGCTTTCCTTGAGAAGGAAAACCGTCAGTCGTTTAATTATAAACAGATTGCCTTTGCCATCGATGCCCAAGATTTTAAGATGGATGTCATAAATCTTCTTGATGAACTGGCGGCCAACGATGTCATACAGGAAATAGGTCTTGGCAAGTACAAGGCTCCGGCAAACCGTGGCTCTGAAAATGTAGGTGTTTTCATCCGTAGATCAAATGGTAAAAACGCTGTCTCTATCGACGACGAGCAAATAATGGTGGCGGAACGCAATTCTATGCATGCTCTCAATGGCGACAAGGTGCGCGTCATGATTTCAGCCGCACGCAAGGGTGTAGAGCCGGAAGCTCAGGTGCTTGAAATCATAGAGGCTAAAGACCAGGTTTTCATCGGCGAACTAATTGTGGACAAGAACGGAGCGCGACTCGTGCCTGACTCAAAGTTTCTTGCTGCCGATATCATCCTTAACCGAAATAAGTTGAAAGGTGGCAAGAATGGTGATAAGGCAATAGCACGCATCACAATGTGGAAAGACGAAGAAATGTGTCCTCGTGGCGAGATAGTGGATATCCTTGGTAAGAAAGGTGAAAACAACGCTGAGATGCATGCTATTCTTGCCGAATTTGGTCTTCCTTATAAGTATCCGGAAAATGTAGAGAAAGCTGCCGACAAGATTGGAGCGGGAATCACTCCTGAGGAAGTCGCCAAACGCGAAGATTTCCGTAGCATAACCACCTTCACAATTGATCCTCGCGATGCGAAAGACTTTGACGATGCTCTCTCTATCCGTACGCTTGCCAACGGCAACTATGAGGTAGGCGTGCACATAGCAGATGTCACTCACTACGTAACTCCCGGCAGCATCATCGACAAGGAGGCTCAGAAACGTGCTACTTCAGTTTACTTGGTAGACCGTACAATCCCAATGCTCCCCGAGCATCTGAGCAACGGTATTTGCTCGCTTCGTCCTGATGAGGAGAAACTTACTTTCTCAGCTATCTTTGAGATGGACAAAAATGCCAATGTCATCAATAGCCGTATAGGTCGCACCGTAATCAAGAGCGACCGTCGATTCACTTACGAAGAGGCTCAGGAAAGGATTGAGACCAAGCAAGGTGACTATTCAACAGAGATAAATATACTCAATGATCTTGCCCAACAGCTTCGCAAGCGTAGGTATGAAAACGGAGCTTTGGAATTCGACCGCGCTGAGGTGCGTTTCGACATTGACAAGGACGGAAAGCCAATCAGTGTCTATTTTAAAGAGTCGAAGGAAGCCAACAAACTCATCGAAGAGTTCATGCTTCTCGCCAACATTGCTGTTGCTGAGAAAATTGGCAAGGTGCCAAAGGGAAAGAAGGCAAAGACATTCGTATATCGGGTGCATGATAAACCGGATGAAGAAAAACTTGCTAACCTCAGTAGCATAGCTGCCCGCTTCGGTTTCAAGATCAATGCTGACGGTAGGGCTACTCAAGTCAACAAGAGCCTAAATCGAATGCTCAAGGATGTAAAAGGGCGAGGAGAGGAGAATATGCTCTCGATGCTTGCCATACGTTCTATGGCAAAGGCTATCTATACTACAGACAATGTCGGTCACTACGGTTTGGCTGTACCTTACTACACTCACTTCACTTCCCCAATCCGTCGCTTCCCTGACATGATGGTGCATCGACTTCTCGAACGTTATGCCGACGGAGGAAGGTCAGTTGATAAGGTCAAACTCGAAGATCAGTGTAAGCATTCTTCTGACATGGAGCAGTTGGCAGCCAATGCTGAACGCGCTTCAATACGCTATAAGCAAGTGGAATATATGCGTGATCGTCTTGGAGAAGTCTACGAAGGGGTAATCTCCGGAGTCACCGAATGGGGCGTCTATGTCGAACTCGACGAGAATATGTGCGAAGGATTGGTTCCGGTGCGCGATCTTGCCGATGATTATTATGACTACGACGAGAAAAACTATTGTCTCACAGGACGAAAGACCCACAAGAAATACACTCTTGGCGATCGAGTGAAAGTACAAGTTGCTCGAGCCGACCTTGACAAGAAGCAGCTTGATTTCGCCCTTCTTTCCGATGACGGAAATCCCAACAAGCCATTGAAGGAGAAAAATAAGAAGCACGGCCGTAACCAGCCAAAATCTGGAAGTCGCTCAAAGAAAAAATAAAGTATTAGTTTTTAGAGGCGAACGGTTCGTGCAACCCAAATATGAATCATTTTAAAAATTTTTAAGGAAAAATATTTGGCAGATTCCGTAAAAAGCAGTAATTTTGCACTCGGATGAGCCCTCCACGACCAGCTCCCCGTAAATCCCCCAGATCTTGACCGAAGCAAGGGTAGCGGGTTGAGCGGTGCGATGAAGTAAGTTCATCCACCTGCCTCTTTAGCTCAGTTGGCCAGAGCACGTGATTTGTAATCTCGGGGTCGTTGGTTCGAATCCGACAAGAGGCTCCCCCAAGAAGGCGAGACGGCAATAGCCGGCTCGCTTTCTTTTTAACTATGAATGATAAATTATACATCACTTCAAAAAATTCTAAATTCCAAATTCCCGATTCTAAATTCTATATTAAAAAATGTATATATTCAATATCACATACGTCATCCCATCCAAACGCAAGGATTCATTCATCGAATGGGCCAAGGGCGAGGCACGCCTCGTGGCTTCATCAGAAAAACTACGAGACTATAAGGTCTTAACGGTTGCCGCAATCCCCGGCGACAAGGATTTTGCCAAGCAAGACGAAAAGAACTTCTCGGTGCAGCTTTACTTTGACTCCATATCCGACTGCCGCCAATGGAACGAGCACACCTTCCACTCCCTCATGGAAGCCTACGCCAAATGGCACGGCCCCAATCCCCTCTTCTTCGCCACAATACTAAAAGAGTTCTAATCAGCTAACGATAATTATGCATTTTGCATTATGAATTATGAATTAAACCTAAAGGATTACGACCGCATAATAATGGGCATTGACCCCGGCACAAACGTGATGGGCTATGGAGTTTTGGGCATTATCGGCAAAAAAGCCGAGGTTATCGTAATGGGGGTAATCCAGCTAAACCGCTTCGAAACCCACTATCTCCGCCTTGGCCGTATCTATGAGCGGGTCAGCGGACTTGTGCAGCAGTATCTCCCCGACGAACTTGCCATCGAAGCCCCGTTTTTCGGCAAAAACGTACAGTCAATGCTCAAACTCGGGCGTGCCCAGGGTGTAGCTATGGCTGCGGCGCTTGCCCGCGACATACCTATCACCGAATACCCTCCTCTCAATGTGAAGAAAGCCGTCACAGGTAACGGCCAAGCCTCAAAAGAACAGGTAGCCAATATGCTGAAGCATCTCCTCTCCATTCCTGAAGAGAAGATGCCCGATGCTCTTGATGCCACCGACGCCTTAGCCGTGGCGCTATGCCATATGTATGAATCTCAAAAGCCTGCCATCGCCAAGGGTCCCAAATCCTGGAAAGACTTCCTCGCCAAAAACCCCGACCGCATAGCCCCGAGACTCAAATGAACTCTATGCTTAAGCATGATGAATTATAGCAAATCATGATTGATCATGTTAAATCATGATGCAACATGACTCATCATGAATCTCACTCTATTGCTTAAACAAATCTTTTATTGACCCGAGCGAAGACAGCACCGAAGTAGCCTCATAAGGCATATAGACAGTCTTGTTGTCCTGGCCCTCAGCCATGCTCTTAAGCGTCTCGATATATTTCTGGGCAAGCATATAGGCTGCCGGATCCGTTTGCGACTGAGCCACTGCATCCGCAACATTCCGGATAGCGTCCGCCTCTGCCTGAGCGCGAAGCACCTGTGCTCTCGCCTCACCCTCAGCCTTAAGTATGGCTGCCTGCTTCTCCGCCTCTGCCTTATTGATCTGCGACATCTTCTGTCCCTCCGAACGAAGTATCAGCGACTGCTTCTCCCCTTCTGCATTAAGGATCTCAGCACGGCGGTTGCGCTCTGCCTGCATCTGCTTCTCCATAGCCACACGCACACTTTCGGGCGGAGTGATATCCTGAAGCTCTACGCGGTTCACCTTCACGCCCCATTTGTTGGTGGCATCGTCAAGGATCGACTGAAGTTTTGCATTGATGGTGTCGCGGGAAGTCAAGGTCTCATCAAGTTCCAATTCGCCTATCACATTGCGAAGCGAAGTCTGCGTCAGTTTCTCGATGGCATTTGGAAGATTATCTATCTCATATACCGACTTCTTCGGGTCTACAATCTGAAAATAGAGAAGTGCATTGATCTCTGTTGTCACATTATCACGAGTGATCACCTGCTGAGAAGGAAAGTCATACACCTGTTCCCTCAAGTCGATCACTGTCGTAGTGATCATCCTCAAGCCTCCACGTCCGAAAGCACCGCTCGGCTCAATCTTACGCGTATAGATCACCTTTGGCTTATCTATAAAAGGAATGATGAAATTAAGACCCGGCTGAAGCACTGAATGAAACTTCCCGAGTCGCTCCACCACCTTCGTTTCAGACTGGGGCACCACTTTCACCCCCGCCATAATCACCACCACTACCAGCAGCAATATCACCGCAGCTACAATAATCGTCGTCATACTTCTATTTATTTTTTATTCTAATACTTCACTTTCTCCCAATTCCCCACCCAATTTATAGACAATCGTTGATCATTGATCATTAATCGTTACCCCCCGCTTTCTCCACCGCAAGGATGATCGACTCATAGCCCACGACCCTGACTTCCTCCCCGGGAAAGATCTGCATGTCACGCTTTGCAGACCTCACCTGCCACACATCCCCGTCTATCCGCATACGAAGGCAATCCGGAGCCTCGAAGACTGTCCCGGTTCGCCCGATCAGCGCATCCATTCCCGTAGCCCCATGCTCTGATCCTTTATTCAAAGCCTTCACAAGACGATGCCGCCAGCGATAGGTAGAGACATACAGCAATCCTGTAAAAGCCACAAATGTCACGATTGTCTCAAGCCATTCTCCCCCAAGAAAAGCCGCCACCATAGCGGCAAGCGCCCCGCTCCCCACATACAGGCATGTAGTGGACATCGTCAGCAACTCCGCGATCAAGAATCCCACCCCTAAAATCAACCAAAAGCTCCAAAGTCCCATAAATACTTCATTTTTGTGTTTGTCTCACAAAGATAAGAAAATTCCCTCACATATGCAAAAACTCTGTGCAATTTTATCCCCATGTTCCCACGGCTCTTGCATCATAATGGACTCTCATATTCGCGACGCGAAGCCAAATTCGCAAAACGCAAAACGCACAACGGAAAACACAAATCCAATACACAAAGTCAATCAAAAAATCCCACATTTTTTATATTTCATTACCAATTTAGCGAAAATTTTATTAACTTTGCATATCGGGAGATGAATTGGGGCTTTTTGAACTAAACCTAAAAATTAAGACAATGGTTAATTTCTCACTTGAGGGTAAAGTTGCCCTCGTCACCGGTGGCGTCTACGGCATCGGTTTCGCTATCGCAAAAGCCTTCCACGAGGCTGGCGCACGCATCGTCTTCAACAGCAACACACAGTCAGGTGTAGATATGGGTTATGCCAACTATAAGGAAGCCGGCATCGACGCAAAAGGCTACCTCTGCGACGTCACTAAAGAAGAAGAAGTCCAGGCTATGGTGGCTGACATTGAAAAGAACATCGGCACTATCGATATCCTCGTGAATAACGCCGGCATCATCAAGCGCATCCCAATGACTGAAATGGACGTGAAGGATTTCCGCCAGGTTGTAGACATCGACCTCATCGGCCCGTTCATTTGCGCTAAGGCTGTCATCCCTGCCATGATCAAGAAAGGACACGGCAAGATCATCAACATCTGCTCGATGATGAGCGAACTCGGCCGCGAGACGGTAAGCGCATACGCCGCTGCCAAGGGTGGACTCAAGATGCTCACCCGCAACATTTGCTCCGAATATGGAGAATACAACATCCAGTGCAACGCTATTGGCCCGGGCTACATCGCTACCCCACAGACTGCTCCTCTTCGTGAGAAACAGCCCGACGGAAGCCGCCACCCATTCGATCAGTTCATCATCGCCAAGACTCCGGCAGCACGCTGGGGTACTCCCGAAGACCTCATGGGTCCGGCTGTATTCCTCGCATCCGATGCTTCTGATTTCGTAAACGGTCACGTACTCTACGTCGACGGCGGCATCCTCGCATACATTGGCAAGCAGCCTTGAAATGAACGAAGAATTTAAAGAAGTAGCTGAAAGCTACACCCTCCCGCAAGCCATCAAGGAAGCCCAAAGATGCCTCCACTGCAAGGTGCCGGGGTGCAAAAAGGGATGCCCTATAAGCAATGACATCCCTGACTGGATCGGAGAATTGGCCCACGGCAACTTCGGCAATGCTATAGAAATCATTCACAATCGCAGCAACCTTCCGGCTGTCTGCGGTCGTGTTTGTGCCCACGAACGCCAATGCGAAGGCAACTGCGTCCTCGCAAAGAAAGGGGAAGCTATACATATCGGCAAACTCGAACGCTTCGTGGCAGACTTCGACAGCGAGGCCGGCTGGAGCCACGAAAACATCCCTGAGAAGACTCGTGGACGCGTAGCCGTAATCGGTTCAGGACCGGCCGGACTGACAATCGCCGGCGATCTGTCTCGTCAGGGTTTCCATGTGGAAATTTTCGAGATGGGAATCGAGCCGGGCGGTGTCCTCATGTTCGGCATTCCGGAATACCGACTGCCGAAAGAAGTGGTGCGCCGTGAAATCAGGAAGATAGAGAATCTCGGAGTAAAGATCCACAACCGTACCACGATAGGACAAAACTACACCATCGACCGACTCTTCGATGAAGGATTCGACGCCATTTTTATGGGCACCGGCACAAGCCGTCCGAAAACACTCCAGATAGAAGGAGGCTCACATCCCGGAGTGCGCCAGGCTGTATGGTTTCTACGCCGTGTGAGCCTGTTCAATCAAGGTTTCATCTCGAAAGATGAAGTGGTGATCGGAGATGGCGACAAAATTGCAGTGATCGGATGCGGCAACACCGCCATGGATGCTGCCAGATCCGCCCTACGGATGGGAGCCGCCGAAGTGTCAGTCATCTACCACCGCGACATCGACCATATGTCGGCACTCCGCGCTGAGTATGATGAGGCTGTGGAAGAAGGCGTAAAGTTTTTGTGGAACACCAACGTCACTAAGGTGAATGGAGCCGAAGGGCTGCGCCTTGAGTCAATCGTGATCAATCAGGATGGTGAAGAGCGCGTGATGCCCGTCGACCGCGTCATAATGGCAGTCGGATCAGCCCCGGCATCCAGGATAGTGGATTCCACCGAAGGCATTGAAGTCGATAGCCGAGGATATGTGTTGACCCGCGACAATCCCTACGGCATGACGACACGCAAGGGGGTCTTCGCCGGAGGCGATGTCACCAACCGTCCTGCCACAGTGGTCCACGCTATGCAAGACGCCAAGAGAGTTGCGGAAAGCATAGCTCGCTATATCGATGCCATCAAACTGATAGAATCTATAAGCTGAAAAAAAGAAAGAGGCTCTCGCCTCTTTCTTTTTTTACATAAGTTCTTTGTAATTGTCGAGCGTACCGCGTAGTCTCTCGATGAGCATCACCTGAAGCTCCCTCGGCGATATCACCACCACATCCGGACCCATCGCCATCAGCTCGCTCACCAGCTCATAGTTAAGCTTCAACTCGTAGCGGAAGATCGAATAGAAGTCGTGCACCTCCTCTTTCTGTGTCCGGTGCAATGGAAGCGCTCGCAGATACTTTGCCCGCGTTGACGTGGTCTGTATCACTACCTCCCGCACCCCGGCACGCGAAGACGTCACTCCCACAATATTGCCGAAATAATCATCCATCCTTATTCCCGATGGCATCAGGAACTCATTGTCTGTCACTTCCATCTCCGTGACGCGATCGAGGGCATACGTGCGGAGGCCTCCCCCGTTCTTCTTCCCGAACATATACCATCTCTGCTTATAGAGCTTCAGGAAATAAGGAGAGAACAGGATCCCCACCTCCGGCCGCGACCTTGCAAACCCGGCATAGGTAAACACAATCTTATGGTTCTGGCTCATTGCTGACGAGACGATGGGAAGAAACTCCCTCGCTGAGGGAATTTCTTCTATCTCCACACGTCCCGAAGATGAGCCCAATTCTTGGATCGCACTCGTGGCGGCTGAATTATTGAGTGTCCATTTGGCAAACTGCTTGACATAAGGTGATCCATCCGAATCAATCCAATAGTAGCCATCGGTAGTGCAGGATATCTCGATTCCGAATGTCTCCTCTACGGCACGCCGCAACTTGTAGAACGTCCGGTCTGCCATCGGATTTCCACCGGAATATACGGTTTTCTTCTTCCAGAGATTATTCAGGTCTTTCTTTGATATCTTACCGTGTTTCAGGATCGTATCGACGATCCATATATAGATCGCTACTTTATCTTTTGCCATTGCGCATCAAATGAATATTTTGACAGGCTTCATGCCCTTCACCGAAATGATGTATACTCCCTTGGATAAGGTGAAGCCTACGCTGCCTGCCACCGGAGCCTCTGAATGTACCAGACGCCCTGAAAGGTCGTAGACATTCACTCCTTGCTTTCCGTCAAGCCCGTTGACTGTCACTGCATCCCCGTTGACCTCAACGTCGGGTGCAGCCAAGCCGCTGATTTCTTCTACCGCGTCCGGATTGGCATCCACATATTGTTCTATCAGGATGTCATGGAAGTTTATGCCCTTGTCGTTGATGGAAGCCCTGTCTATGCGGATATTGCAGAGATCATTGCCTTCATATACATGCGTGAACTTATAGGTCTTCTTCTCCGCCGACTTGAATTTTAAAGTAGCCAAGTCATCATCCTCATTTATGATTCCATCTCCGTTTACGTCTGTTCCCGTGCTCAGCTTCACCGACTGTGAGCTCTTGTCGGAATTGCCGCAATAAAGCGTGATTTTCCAAGGACCCTGAATATCGTCAATCTGAATGTAGCATGTGCCTACTTTTCCTTGCTTTCCGATGAATCCCACTGCATTCTTGGAGGCTCCGTTGTCTTCCGACGAGTATACGGCATATGGCGAAAGATTACCGAACGCCACAAGGCGTCCGCCATCGGTTCCAAGCTTCATGTTGTCAAATTCCACTTCATCCTTTACCCCTTTCATAATATCGGCCTGGTTGCCTGAGATGATTGTGCCCCATTCGGAAGAGCCGAACGATGCCGGGGTAGTATGGAAATCTGTATAGAAGAGCGTGCCGCCACTGACGGTCTGGAAGCTCCACACCTCTCCTTCAGTGACACCGGTATTATTGACGGCATCCACTCGCCAGTAGTATGTGGCGTTTGCCTCCAGAGACTCCGGGGTGAACTCCGGTTCTATCAGGTCAGACGCCACTTCTTCCATGGCATCAGCGGATGTTCCCAAATAGACATTGTAGGATAACGAGCCGAAATAGTCTTTCGTCGGATTATTCCATTTCAGCACCACATCGAGCACTTTCTCTTCAGATCCTTCCTTCGGGGCTACCAATACTGATTGCTCCGGACTGAATGGCTCGGATGTCATCGTCTGGAGTGCCGGAGACTCTACCGATCTCATGCCGTTCTCACCCGAGGCATACACCCTGAAATAATATTGCTTATTCTCCTCGAGTCCGGCGATCCTGCAAGAAGTCTCCCCGGCTGCCGCCAGGCCTGCTTCTTCATATGAATTGCCGTCAGTCGACATCTCCACCACGAAGCCGGTCTCATCATCCGAATTATCTGTCCAGGCGAGGGTGATTGCATCCTTTTCATTCTTGATTGCCTTAAGGTCGGTCGGATTTTTTATATATGGATATGCAGCCTCAATGCTGAAAACATAATTCTCTATATTCGCATATCCGTTTTCTGCGATAGCGGCAGCGTCAGACGCATCCTTTGGATCAAGTCCGTTGGCGGTCTCCCATTCATCAGGTATTCCGTCCCCGTCCGTGTCAAGGGGTTTGTATCCTCCGAAAAGTCTGCCTGTCCCTTTATGTGGGAGTGACTTCTCTGTAGTGATGCCGCCTGTAGTCCCGAAGCTGCCGAATGAAGACAGTTCATCAATCAGGTACTGATCCACTTCGTCTCTGACAGGAAGGGATGCGCCACCATATGACAGTACATACTCAAGTGCCTCCGGAGCCGTCATCTTTCCGGCTATCTCCGGCACGCCTTTGGGAGCACCGCGGCTTACGAGATCTGCCTTGGCATTCACTCTTGCACCTCCCGACTTGGCGTACTCCTCGTCAGACATTTCATGTCCGTCAAGCACCCCGTCTATATTGGAATCATACCAGTTTCCCTCTGCAAAATACTTGAAGTTGCCGTTACCTCCTACGAGAGGATACGCCGCCTGCTTCCACGGACCGGTAATCCAATAATTGCCGGAAATCTCTGCCCAGGAATCTCCTGCGCTGTCGCCACCCATATTGTAGGCGGCTTCCTTTCCCCAGTTATAGGAAACGTTATTTACAAACTGATTCAGCCCCTTCACCTTGGGATTGCGCGTAGCGTTCTCGATATAAAGATTTCTGAAAAGCGTCACTCCGTTATCTGTCTGAATCAGTCCGCCGCAGGAATGAGGTTGCAGACCTTGCCCGATGATTGAATTCTGGATGGTGACATTCGAAGGGCCGTTCCCCTTGTCATTGCTGCTGACTGAGAAATTCTCGTCACGCCCCCAGAGCACAGACATATGGTCGAAAATCATGTCATGTCCTGAAGCCACGCCGGCAGCATCCTTTCCGCTGTCGCCGTTCACGCCCATTCGTACACGCAGATAGCGCACTATGATATTGTTGGCATTTGAGAATGAGACTCCATTGCCATACACTTGGATTCCTTCCCCCGGGGCTGTCTGTCCAAGGATAGTAAGATTGTTCTTAAAGACCAGGCGGCTTTTCAGATTGATCACACCCGAAACGTCAAACACCACAATCCTGTTTGGTTTCGACACAGCGTCACGAAGCGAACCCGTCCCGCTGTCATTAAGGTTGGTGACATGATAGATCTCGCCACCGCGACCCCCCGTGGCAAAGCGCCCGAAGCCCTCCGCGCCTGGAAAAGCGAGCAGGGCATCCTGTGCGCTCATAGAGGCAGCAGTAAGCAGCATTCCTCCTATTCCAATGTATCTTAGCAAATTATTCTTCATGATGCAAAATATATTAAGTATATTTAAGAGTTAGAAATTCATCGTTAATGGCCGATCGCTAATCATTGATAGTTAATCATTTATCATTTATCATTTATCATTGATCATTGATCGTTGCCCGTTGATCATTAATCATTTATCATTTATCATTTATCATTAATCATTGATCATTAATCATTGATCGTTGCCCGTTGATCATTTATCATTTATCATTTATCATTTATCATTAATCATTGATCGTCGCCCTTTGGTACCAAAACTGTGGAGTGAGCATCAAGTCAGCAAACTCCGCCAGACCCATCCCCTCCGGCACATTCCTTTCCCCCTCCGGAAGCAACGCGTCACACTCCTTGGCTATCTCCTCCAGCGGAAGATATGAAAACGAATCCGGATACATCTCTAGCTGCTGGGCAATGGTCATGGCTGCCTTTTCATCTCCAAACAATGCTCCTCGAAGAAGCATGTCCTCCCCTCGCTTCGAGTCGTATGGAAGCCCCCGACCCATCAGCATTGCTGTCCCTGCGAGTGATGATGCCTTTGCCATCGTCTTCCTGTCCGGCAATGCATCCCCGAGCACTTCATCCTTATCATTAAGAATCAGTTCCATGTAATTAAGGGCAGCCGCCGGCAATCCTTGATCAGCGGCACGTTCATACCATCGGAAAGCCCCTTTGACATCCTTTTCTGCAAACTCTCCATGCTGCATAAGCCAACCTATATTGTTCGCCGCCTTGGCATCTCCTTCCCATGCGGCAGACATCATCATGTCATAGCCTCGCTGACGATCGTCGGGCAAAGAATCGCGCATAAAAAGCATATATCCCTCCATCGCCGACTCCGCCACTTCCTCCGGTGAAGATGCCCATGATCTTCCGATGCAGCCAAGGACTATTCCTAATATTAGCAATCTTATCATTTTCATACTGCAAATATAATGAATTTTATCCTTATGACCAACTGATTTTCTCAACCATCAAGCTTTAAATCAAAAAATCCACCATCTTTTTTTCTTCTTTTTATCCTTTTTCTTATCTCCTGACCCTTTAACGGAAGCTCTACGGTCGTTGCTATTGACTCCGGATCCTTCGCCGACGGCATTCGGTTGAAGCACCCCTTCCTTTATCAGCCGGAGCGAATCCTCTGCGCTTAATCCCGCTTCCGGAAGCGCATCAAAACCCGCGGGCATCGCTATCTGCAACTTTGCAAACTGAGAATTTCTCACTCCTCTCTTGAATACGTTTTCTATCTGGTCTACAAGGTTTATTCGTGCATTATTCACAATGTCGGTGCTCTCGACTACAGTATTTTCATTGAATTTTGCACCCCCGAAACGCACCTTGTATTTCTTGGGATTTCCCTTTACCGTAATGCCGAATTTGAAAGGTATCGGCGATTTCAACACCGACAGATGATAGTCAAAATCCATGTCAAGGTTATTGTAGCCGTAGATCCCCAGACGATAGCGGTCTATGTCGAATGCGAAGGGGTAGACGCGCATCAGCCCGTCGGCTACGGTCATCTCCACATTCAGGCTATGTATCGTATTGTCTGCTTTGTTTTTGAATCCAAGCCATTTGCCCAATGTCCGGTACTTTTCCGGGTCTATGAAGGCAAGATTGTCGCCCGTGATCTTTATGGCTGCATTTAGGGAAGGAAGGGAGATGTTCATTCCGGAATCTATGCGGCAGGTTGCAGCGATATCTGCTCCGATATAGCCGGAAAAGTCATGCATCAAGGGTGTGATGGAATCTATGGCAGGCACGAGCTTCACAAACTTTGCGATATTGAAATCCTTGACGTCCAATCCGAATCCGAAACGCATGTCAGTTGCCTTGGGAGCTGAATAAAGGGCTGAAAGCGACAGGTTGCCGACATCGGAATTTGTTTTCATGTCATGTATGCTTACGCCACCGTCGTAAATGAGGAAATCCCCACCCATATTGAGCAAATCGACATCGCTATATAGCAGGTGTCGTGCATCGAGCCGCAGATTGGCATCTATATTGACAGGGATAAGGACGGGAGATGACCGTCCCGGACCTTTCTTCGAAAGTGCATTCAGCTTTGACTGCAACGTGGCATCATCGTCGGCGGTCAATTTCTTAATCTTCCCATGTTTCCTGTCTGACACATAGGAAGCTCCCGTGAATACTGAGGCTGCAAGCTCATTGATGTCTATAGTGTCACTCAGCAATGACAAATTCCCCTTGAGGTCATTCTTGACTCCGGCTGTGAGAGCGCGACGCACATTTGATATTAGCCCCGACATTGTGATGTCCGACCGCCCTGCCTCAACTGAAATATTGGATATATTGACAGAGTCATTGTCAAATGTCAGAGCCACTCTCGATATTCTGGTATGCAGTGGGAAAATGGGTGTGAGGAGGCTGGCATTGCTTGTGTTGACAGAGCCCCCGATTTTCCACTCGTTGAGGAAACGCCTGAATTGAGGGGTGAGATTCCAAACAAGCACTTCCTCATCCTGAGCACCGACGTCGCCATATACTCTTCGGGTGCGCTTCCGGTGTTTCCGCGTGTAGTAGACGTATTTATATACATCTTTCGGAGCTATGTAAGAATATTCCCTATGGGCTGCTCTCTTCTTCTTTACCGCTTGCTTGGTTTTTGCTGCAGCCGACGTTTTATATAAGGAGGCGTTCACCTTTGTGTCTCGCAAGATCACCCTGTCGGAAAGGCTTCCTGCAGAGACATTTCCGATATTGAGGCTGGCGATGATTTCAGGAATGTTTCCGCTCCTTTTTGTCCCCTTTAAGCTGACCGTGCCTCCGATATTGCGTATCTTTGCCCCTGCACTGTCTGTGATGGAGATGATATTGAACCGCCCCACTTTCAGGTCGCCGGATATAGGCACCATGCGGGCGCTGTCTCCCCTGTTTCGCCCCGAAGTGTCCATTCCCGCATCCAGGCTTATGCTTCCTAAAGCCAAATCCACTCCGCTTACGAGGATCGTGGCAGTGTCCACCGCTACCTTTGTCTTAAGCAACGGCATGTTATCGACAATCCGCTTTGAGTCAAGGTCAATCCTGGCATTCCCTATCTCCACCATCTTGCTCGTGTCGGCTGATAAGAAATAAACGTCTTTTGCAGTCACGGAGCCATCGGCAACGAGCCTGTGAAGGTGCTCCGGCTTGAACATCGACACGCTCCCTTTGGCATTCAGGTCAGCCGTGACCACTCCGGAAAGATATCCGGCTATCTTTTCCAGCACTATAGGAGGAAGATCTCTGAAATCAACTTTCCCTTCAATATTCGCGTCAAATGAGGGGTCGGATATGGGCGTGGCTACGAAAGCTGACGCTTTCAGCTGTGTTCCCGGTCCGGCTACCGTAAGTTGCTGCAAATCTACAGTCGTTTTGTCCGGAAGGTTAATCTCAGTATTGATGGCTGCCTCTAAAGTTATATCTTTCAGATGAGCTTTGCCATAATTTAATGCTGATGTGGGGATGGCGATATTGATCTTTGCTGCCGGCAGTGTGTCCATGGCAAGATTCATCGGTTGCAGAAGTTCAAGCCGTCCCCCTATGGTGGCATCCGTCGAGAAATATGGATCATAAAGCCCGTGTTCCCGGCGGATTGAATCAGGAAGTATGGTAAGCAGATCTGAAATGGCCACCGGTTTCAGTTCCACACTCCCTTTCCTTATGATCGGGCTTTCTGTCAAGTCTATTTCCCCTGCTACGACTGCACGTATGAAGGCACCCCGGAGCTCCATCTCGTCCATTGCCACTACACCCGGCTCCGATGGATTCCAATATACCTTGCCGTTGACTCCGAAACTTATCTTGTCAAGATTTGTAATCAAAGTCGCTTTTGGAGAAGTTACGTTCCCGTTGATTTTCAGACGGTACGTTGGTTGCTCGTTCCCGTCTAATGCCGCATCTGTCAGCAATAGCACAGAAGCTGAAGTGGCATCCGCAGCATTATAAAACCTTATCTCCTTCGGATGTTCAAGGGCAAAACGGTTGATGCGGAATCCCGGCATCTTTTTCTTGGGGGTGTCAGCCGTGTCGGCATGAAGAGCGATAATGTCATAATTGGCTTTGCCGTTTTGTGCTATGACAAGGTTCACGCCCAGCCCTCGCAACACTACATCATGAAGCGACAGTTCATTGCCCACGATCAGCCGTTTTATATCCACCGATCCTTCCAAATAGTCGAGCGTGAGGAGGGAATCGGCATAATTGGGCAATAGTCCGCGCTTATCGGCTGGCAACGAGTCAAAAGCATGCGATATGACCGACAGGTTCTCTATCTCCACACCGAGTATCGGGAAGTGAGGATGGAAACCGAGTTTGATTTTGCCTAATTTCACTTGCCCGTCTACATAATCATTCGCTATCTCCTCAATCATTGGGGCAAGACGGTCGGATTCTATGAACTTTACGGCACAAAACAGCAAGATGCACCCGATAGCCACGACAGAAAACACTGTCCAGCCGCACACTTTGATTATCTTTGCAAAAAGATTTCCTTTCTTGCTTTCGTTCTTGCCGTCGCTCTCGTCCATAGCTAATTTTCTCTATAAGAAGTTGTTTCGACTTATTTTTTTATTAAGATTTCGTCAGGTTTGCGAGCAGATTTCGCTTCATGAAGAAGGAGCGATGCGGGCATCGTGACTGATGAATGAAGCGGAAGATGCCGCA
>JAIDTO010000032.1 GCA_029060625.1 Muribaculaceae bacterium
CATATTAAGCCACTAAATAAGAGCGGACTTTCATATAAGCCCGCTCTTATTATCTACTTTTACATCATTTAACTTTAGAATTAACCATATTTTCAACATTCTTACGTCTATTAATGTAAAATTTCCATCAGGAGTGTTAAAATGGGCATTTTTACCTCATTTTAACACTCCTGATCACCTAAAAAATTCCATATCGGAATTTATTTGCACAAGAGCGACAATAGCCACATGCGCTGCTCACGCTGATATTGGAGTTCGAGAAGGTCAAGATGTGCCTCGCTAAACCAACTTCTTTCCTGCAGATAATCGGTAAGCGATAATTCGCCTCCTCTGTAAGCTTTAAGGAGAAGGGTGTTATAGTCAGTAGTAGCGAATACCTCCATCGGCACTTTCAATGCCTGATCGATCAGTTGGACTTCATCATACAAGGCAGTAATCTCAGACTCCACCTTGTCGGTAGTCACAGTGACTTGATATTCTGCTACCGCCTTGGCAGCCTGCGCTGCCTTTACTTTTCCCCTATTGGCAAACAATGGAATGGACACACCAAGTGTAGCACCATTGAAATGCATTGCATCCTCAAAGTCATGATGATAACCAATAGAGATATTTGGCAATCCTTCTGCTTTTGCCACCCCAACATTTCTATCAGCAACCTCAAGGTCTGCCAAAGCTTTCTTTAATTCAGGATTTGTCCTTGCCTCTTCAAGGTATTCATCAAGGGAATGAGTGGGTGTCATCACCCATGTTCGGTCTATATTATTCAGCATCGCAGTGCAATCATAACCTCCATTGAGAGTCTTCAGATTCCCTTCACTTCCATTCTTTTCAGCCTCAAGATTCGCTATAAGAGTATTGACACGCCCTTGCTCAAGAGTAATTTTAGACAAGTTTAGACGCGACATTTGTCCCCCTTTAGTAGCTTTGACAGCGGCTGCATAAAGAGAATCAGTGGCCGATTGTATATGGCGCATCATCTCAATTCGTCGCTCAGCATATAAATAGGTACCAATCTCTTTAAGAATCTCAATATACTTCTCATAGACACCCGCATCAGCCTCAGCAGCATTTGCATCGCGCATGGCCTTGCCAAGTTCACGACGTGACTTATACACTCCAGGCCATTCCATCTCATACCCTATTGCCACATTCCAACGATTGTCGACGCCTTCAGGCATCACCATATAATCTCCTTCAAGACTTGGGTCGGGAGCATTAGCTATAGTTTGAGTCTCAAGATCCTTCGCATCCTGAGCCACCGCAATCTGTAGGCGATCGCCATTTCTGCTTAGTATAGCGTTAGCCGCTTCCTGTGGAGTTATAGCAAATACACCAGCGGCAGATAATGCCGCCGGTATCAAAGCGAGATAATATTTCTTATTCATGTTTAGTTATAACTTTTTATAGTGGCTTATGCAACCCTTGACTTAAATTCTTTACGTTGCTGTATCTTTTTGTAGAACACCGGAACAATGAATATGTTCAGCAAAGTGCTGCTTATCAAACCACCCAAGATCACGATAGCAAGAGGAGACTGAATTTCATTTCCAGGTTCCCCACCCCTGACAGCGATGGGCACAAGTGCCAATGCTGAAGTCAATGCAGTCATTATAATCGGTAGCAGACGATCAGCAGAACCTTTCCTTATGGTCTCTTCAATTGCGACACCTTCAGAACGCAAGCGATTGTAGCGTGAGATAAGAAGCATACCATTACGGGTTGATATTCCCATCAGGGAAATAAAGCCAATAATAGCTGGAATATTTACTTCACCCGTGGTAAACCGAAGAATCAGTACTCCACCGATAAGCGCAAGCGGCATATTGAGAAGGATTGTAAAAGACTCAGCCACACTCTTGAATTCAGAGTATATAAGAAAAAATATCACAATCAGAGCAAGCAATGATGTCAATAAAAGCATACGGGAAGCAGCCTCTTCATTCTCAAATTGTCCGCCATATGTAACGAAATACCCTTCAGGAAGATCCACATGCTCAGCAACAGTCTTCTTAATCTCATCAACTGCACCTTTCAGGTCGCGACCATCTACATTGGCTGAAACAGTAAGCAATCGACTTACATTTTCCCTGTTAATCGTGTTGGGACCACTCCCTATCTTTACATCAGCCACATATGACAGTGGTATTTTTCCAACATTGCTGTCAATCATAAGGTCTTCTATCCGTTCCTTCGTATCGCGCTTGGAATCTTCCACTTTTACTGTCAAATCATAGGGACGATTGCCAACGAACACCTGGCTTACCACTTCCCCACCTATAGCCATCTGCACGTATCGGCTAAACTCCGGAATAGTAATTCCATACTTCGACAGCATCTCACGCCGTGGGACTATATCAAGCTGCGGACGAGATATTTGCTGCTCCACATTGACATCGACAACCCCTGGCACCTCCTTCATTTCCGATCCGATCTGCTGGCCTATATTGTACAGATGATCCAAATCTTCACCGAATATTTTTACCGCAATCTGAGCTTGTGCGCCACTCAGCATCGCATCGATTCGATGAGAAATAGGTTGACCAATCTCAACATTCACTCCCGGAAGTTCAGACAGTTTTTCACGAAGTTCCCTGACCACCTCACTCTTGCTTCTGCCCTTATCGAGCAAATATGGCACTTCCATTTCAGAAGTATTCACGCCAAGAGCATGCTCATCCAGTTCGGCACGTCCCGTCTTTCGAGCGACATTACGCACCTCCGGCACTGACAGAATAATGCGTTCTGCGGCTATTCCCATACTGTCGCTCTGCTCAAGAGAGATTCCTGGCATAGCACTTACATTGATAGTGAAACTACCCTCATTGAATCCGGGAAGGAAACTTCTACCCAGAGTGAAGAAAACAGCAATGGCACCAACAAAAAGAACTGCGACACCAATAAGCCACGGACGAGGGCGCAGGAGCACCCTATCAAGCATCTGCGAATAGTGCTCACGCATCCATCTTGCAGTCTTAGGCTCCTTATTGAGTTCTTTCTCCTCTTTGTTAGTATCACCAGCAAGCAGATAGCTACACAAGACAGGAGTAAGCGTAAGCGCAACTACAGTGGATGCAGCCAATGCAACTATAAATGCAATTCCAAGGGGCTTCAGCAACCGGCCTTCAATGCCACTGAGAAAAAACAATGGAAGAAAGGATGCAATAATAATCAGAGTGGAATTAAGAATTGGCTTTCTCACTTCTCTTGATGCCTCAAAAACAACCTTTATAACCGACAATCGGTCAGCTCCACTTTTCAATCTGTTTTCACGCAGACGCTTATACACATTCTCTACGTCGACAATCGCATCATCCACCAAAGAACCGATAGCTATTGCAATGCCTCCAAGAGTCATCGTATTGATAGTGAAGCCCATGTAATAAAGAGCAATCACTGCTATAAGAATTGAAAGAGGAATTGCCACTACTGATATCACGGTAGTGCGGAGATTCATCAAGAAAAAGAAGAGGACGATTATTACAAACAGTGCTCCTTCAAGCAACGACTGCTGCAAATTGCTTACAGAAGTATGGATAAACTCACTCTGATTGAATATTTGAGTGTCCACTTCTATTCCTGCAGGAAGAGACTTGTGGAGATTAGTCAATTCCTTGTTGATTTCTTCTGTAAGCTCAATTGAGCCAACAGCCGGTTGCTTAGTGACAGTAATCAGCACAGCCGGCTTTGCCCGCAAAGTTGCAGTGCCAATTTTGGGTGTCTTTGGACCTATCTTGACATCAGCAATATCCCCTATCTTTACTGCGCTGCCGGTTTCGCTTCGGACGGTAGCATCTGCTATCTCTGAAACGTCAGAAGTAGCCACCACACCCTTGATGAGGTATTCATTACCATATTCATAAGTTGTGCCGCCAGACACGTTAACGGTCATATTCTCTGTAGCCTCAATCATATCAGAAAGAGACACTCCATAATGACGCATTTTTTCAGGATTAAGAAGAATCTGATATTCAAGTTCTTCTCCACCGATCACCGACACCTGGCTCACTCCAGCAAGCGAAAGAAGGCGAGGCCTTATAGTTCGGTCGGCTACACTGCGTAATTCTCCTTGGGAAATGCTGTCGGAAGTAAGCCCAATAATCATTATCTCTCCAAGTATCGATGACTGTGGTCCCATTACGGGAGCTCCGACATTAGCAGGAAGGCTACCTTCAATACCTGAAAGTCGCTCACTTACGGTCTGACGTGCTTTATATACATCAGTACTCCAGTCAAACTCTACCCAGACCACGGAAAAACCGGTAGCAGAACTTGAACGAACCCTTCTCACCCCAGAAGCTCCATTTACAGCGGTCTCAATAGGATATGTGACGGATCTCTCCACCTCTTCCGGGGCAAGTCCGGAGGCCTCCGTCATTATGGCTACAGTGGGAGCATTAAGGTCGGGGAAGATATCTATTTCCGTACGGACGAGTACAAACAGACCTGCTATTATCGTAGCACACGCTGCAAGCAACACAATAAGCCTGTTGGTAAGCGACCAATTGATTATCTTATTCAACATGGCATTCTTAATTAATGATTATGAGTATGACCCGGAACGGCTGTTGCCGATGTCTCAGCCATCCTTACTGCTTGCGCTCCTTTCACTACGACATCTTCCCCGGCATCAAGACCTGAAAGCACCTCTACCCTTTTTCCATCAGAGGCTCCAAGAGTCACAAGATGCTTGATAAAATGGTCTTTCCCATGCGCTGCATACACGCATTTATTTCCATTTATCTCCACTATTGCTTCTTTAGGCACTGAAATCACGTCATGACGCACACCTGACTTCAGGAAAATCTCAGCAAAGGCTCCGGGCGCTACAGCACCATTGTTGCTGAATGAGAAATACAACGGAATATATCCATTTTCCGATACAGAAGATCCTGCATTTGATATCATCTTGCCATTGAGTTCATCAATGTCAAGAATAAGGTCGGAAGAAGCCGGTCGGAAATTAGCCGAGGTGATTCCTGAAAGTCGACCAATATATTTCTCCGGGACATCTGCACGAAGAGTCAGACTGGTATTGCCGCTGATCACTGCAATCCGTTGCCCAATCTCCACGTATTCACCCGACTTAGCAAGTAGCTGTGTGATGACTCCTGCCTTAGGGGAATTTACACTTGCACTACCTTGTTTCGATGTCTTGACAGCAGCATCTGCTTCCTCGTATGCCCGCAAGGCATTGTTATATTCCTCTGTGCTTACAATTCCATCATCATGAAGTGGCTTGAGGCGGTCAAGCTCTCGTTTAGCAGCATTTCGCATAGCAATAGCCTGCACTGTGGGATCTCCACCCTGGACATTAGAAGCAGAAATAGAACCAATCGAACTTCCTGCACCAACCTTTACTCCTACATTTATAGTAGGAGAAAGAGTAAGAATTCCATTGCGGGTAGCTGTCGCCACCCCCTCGTCTGATGCTTTTGCCTCTATCCTTCCTGATACCAAGGTTACCTCCGAGAATTCAGATGGGTTGATTTTCTCCGTCTCCAC
>JAIDTO010000320.1 GCA_029060625.1 Muribaculaceae bacterium
ATCACTGTTTGGCCTTTGACAGCGATAGAGAGTTGCTGATAGCCAACATAATTGAAGACGAGGGTGGCATTTGACGGAACATCATTAAGGATATAGTTGCCGTCGAAATCAGTAGCTGTGCCTTTGCTTGTACCTTGTACCAAGACAGTAGCTCCGATTAGAGGTTCTCCATCATTTTTGGATGTGACTACACCGGTCACTGTAAGACCTTGTGCCCAGGCAGAAAGTCCTAACAACGCGACAAGCATTGTCAATAGGTATTTTTTCATGATAATTGTCTAATTTTGATAATTCATAATTCATAATGCAAAATGCAAAATTAAAAGTACTACATGAATGCACAAGTCTCTACGATTATGCATTGTGCATTATGAATTATGCATTGTATAAAGGGTTAGTTTTGTGGAATGAGTTTTGCTCTTTCGGTGTGGGCATCGAAGATAAGCTTGAAAGTGCCTCCTCTTTCGATCGACTCCATGTTCACCCAATTGTCGGGTACGAATTGCTTACGATAGCTCTCGTCTCCCCATTTGTCGAGATCCACTTGGCCGCCATATTTCCACTGGAAATAATCCGCATTTCCGGTATAGTGGTCGTTGTCGGGATGCAAGTTGCCGTAATACATGAATTTACCGGGATCAGCAGAATCATCTACGCGCCAAGTAGCCAAGTTCCACCAGCCGTCGTGATGCCAGTTGTGGATCACAAAATGAAGCTTGTCGCCCTTGCTGAGTTTCCAATCCTCAAGGATATAAATATGCGGGTTCTTGGCATCTTTAGTCATTTTCATCACATCACGCGGACCATCTGACATCGGACCAAAATAGAATTCCTGCCACCAAGGCTCATTATTCCAATCCCACCAGGTATTGAGGTCGTCGCCACCGAAGTGCATATGCATCACAGGGTCGATGGCATCGTCAACGGAGTAGGTCTCTGTAGAGTATGTGCCGTTGAATGTATCGAATGTGATGAGATAATAAGTGTTGGCCTGTGTAAGTTTGATCCAGTTCACTTCATCCGGATTGTCTCCGAGCACAGAAGCATTGTCTTTTGAAGGAGCGAAGCAGAGGGGACCAAACGAACCTTTCTGACCAAGTAGAGAAACTTCAGTTCCTGCCTTTTCATTGTAGTAGCGGATCTGATACTTGTAAGGTCCAATGTGATCGCAAAGGATAGGCACACCGAAGATATCGGAGGAGAGGTCATCCTCATTTGTCACGTCACACAGCCACATCTTTTCCATGTCCTGGAGTTCCTGCACCTTCACAAGAGAAGAGAAAGTAGCTGAGTGGGCAGCTTCATTAGCTTCCCGGTCGTAGGCTGTCACAGTTGCCCGAAGGGTAGCCTCCTTGCTTGGAAGAGTGAGTTTCTCGGAGAAGTCAAGTTTGGCAGTTCCGTTTCCTTCAACACGGCGTGGGTATCCCTCAACCGGTTTCGGCGATTCCTCACCGTCGGTGATATCCACGACATTGATGTCAACGTAATCCACCACTCGGTTGTCGGCAACACTGAACTTTAGATTGAAACTGGTCTTTTCCTTGATAAGCACAATGACTTCAGCATCCGGACTCGTAGTGAAATAGGGGGCACTCCAGTCTGCGTCAAGCGTCACACGGAGATTTTGCTTCTCCTTGCGTCCACCGACGTCTGTAATAGTGATTTCGACATTGAAGTCTTCGCCCGCCTGATCTTCCTGAATCTTGAAAGCATAGTCAAGATCATACTCTTTCAAGGGTTCACCATAGATTTCAATTAAATTAATGTGTTTGTTGAGTTTAATTTCGTGACAGACGAGGTCGATGGAGGCGATACCATCATTATCCGTCACTTTACCGGCGATTTTTATAGATCGCCCAGCCTCAGTACGCTCATGTGTAGTGGTGAGAGCCAGAGCAGGATTTCCCCCGTCGACGTCTTTCCACTCATTGTCGTTGCTGCAGGCTGTCAGAGCCAGAAGCGCAGGCAGCCCTAAGAAGGATGCCTTGCGACACATTGAGATTAGGTTCATTCGTTAGTAATTTTTTTAAATTAGGTTAAATATATTATTCTTTTATCAGCCGATCATAATAAGTCCTCAAAATTAATAAAAAAAACTGATACATACATGCTTTCTTAATAAAAAAATCGATTTTTTCTAATATCTTAAGATTTGCTGCGGTTGCCAACCAAAAAAATTTTCATGGCTCTCTATCATAGACATGAGTTTTTGTTAAAAATCGTACGAAAATTTGCAATTAGGCTGAAATATTCTTAACTTTGCCATAAATACGAAATTATGACTACACTGCAATATCCGGTAGGAATACAGACGTTCTCGAAACTCATTCGAGGTGGTTATATATATGTCGATAAGACCCAATATATAAAGTCACTAACCAGTCAAGGACAATATATCTTCCTGAGCCGTCCCAGACGGTTTGGTAAGAGTCTCTTGCTCTCAACTCTCGAAGCCTACTTCGAAGGAAAGCGGGAGCTCTTCAAGGGTCTTGCCGCAGACTCTATGGACCTCGACTGGACATCGTCGCCCGTGCTCCACTTTGATTTCAACACAGGGAAATACGACGATACAAAAGGACTTGAAAACAGATTGATTGCGCATCTTGAAAAATACGAAAGAAAATACAACATTCCTCCACGTTCAGACTATGACCCGGCATTGCGTTTTGAAAATCTTATCAGCGAAATCTTTGAAAAGACGGGTCAAGAGGTTGTAATCCTCATCGACGAGTACGACAAGCCATTGTTGGCCGTCGAAGAAAATAAAGATCTCTACGAAAACCACCAGCGTACACTTAAGAACTTCTTCAGTAATCTGAAGAGTATGGATCGCTACATTCGATTCGCCATGATCACCGGAGTGGCGCGGTTTGCAAAAGTGAGCATATTCAGCGACATCAACAACCTCAACGACATATCTATGGTCAACGAATACGCTGACATGTGCGGCTGGAGTGAAGATGAACTGCTAAGATACTTCCGCCAAGGGATAGAGAAACTTGCCGGTGAACGAGAGGAAAATTTCGAGGATACGCTGCTTGAAATGCGAAAATACTACGACGGGTATCTATTCGCTTTAAAAGGGAATCGCCTTTATAATCCCTATAGCGTATTGAAAGCTTTGACAAATAATGAGATTGAGCCATATTGGTTTGACAGCGGTACACCCACATTTCTGGCCAAGCGAATCAAGAAACGTCAAATCTTCCCCTCAGATATAAATGGCCAAAAATGCACAAGGAAAGACCTTATAGCCGTAGGACTCAACGACCGTAACCCATTGCCGCTGATGTTTCAGACAGGATATCTGACAATTGGAGATTACAACAAAGAAACCCAACTTTACGAACTCCGATTCCCAAACCAGGAGGTAGAGATCGGCTTTTACGAGTATCTCCTACCTGCATACGTTCCCGAAATTAATGACCCATTCAGTCCCTTTGACTTCACACTTTTCAAGGACGACCTTGCTGAAGGGCGACCTGAGGACTTCATGGGCCGTCTTGCCACGCTTCTAAAAAATCTTCCTTATGATGATCATAGCGAGCCTACCTATCGAGCTATAACTTTCCTCATTTCATACCTTTCCGGCTCTCGCGCTATTGCTGAGCACCACGGCTACAAGGGGCGTTCCGACCTTGAGGTGTTTACTGCCGGCCACATATATGTCTTTGAATTCAAGTACAATAAGTCAGTCAGAGAAGCCATGGACCAGATCCGCGATCGAGACTACGCAGGTCGCTATGCTCTCGATCCCCGCCAGCTTATCCTCATCGCTGCCAATTTCAACGAAGACAAAGATACCCGAGCCCTCGAATACGAAATAGAATCTGTGTAAGTCCCAATATTTTTTCTCAAATCTTAGGGTGATTTTTATTAATAAGTCGTTAATAAGCAATAATATTTGTTGCTAATAGCAACAAAAAAAGCACGCAGGTGAGTAAAAAACTCCGTCTGCGTGCTTTTTTAGCCTGCCACCTATGGCAGGGAGAGTATAAGGTGATGAATGCGGTCATGTCATCAGCCCAAAGGTCGATACTCTTTGGCAATGCGTAGCGGTTGTCGTCGTTGTCAACGTTTTCGTCGTTGTCGCAGAGACTATTGGCGGCGGTTGGGAAACCGCCGTCCCATATTGCGGATGCAGAGGGGATGGGTATGGGGACAGTGGTCCATCAGGGCTCAGGCCTGTCAGCGTAATCATTCCCTTTGCATTCGGCTATGCATTGGGGTGGGTGTCAGTATTTTCATTGTGCTCGTTCCGGGTGTCTGGGAGGGAATCTTAATTCGCCAGTCTTCAGTTTTCGGAAAGCGGACGGGCCGCTTTGGACTTCGGACTTACGTCCTCAGCACAGTGTTGAGGAACGTGGGCTCAGGAATCTGCTCTTTGCACGCGGCACGGAGTGGTCCATCAGGGCTCGGGCCTCCGTGAAGAAACTTCCATCAATGCCCGGTGGGTCGTGCGCGTCGGTCATGTGGGGTCAAAGCTGCCGTCTTCCGATACATATTGCCACAACTGTTGGGAGCGGGTACTTTCGAGCCATATTCGCTCGGCGAATTCGCCACCTGTGCATTAATTTTGAATCCGAGTGCAAAGATAATGGGAATGACTGCCTATTTTCGGGCAGTGGTGTGTTAAATGATGTTAATAGGATGAAAATAATTTGTAAGTTATTGATTTATAATTGGAATTGTTTGTGGTTCCCTGAATTGGTTTACGAAACAAAGGTTTCGTGCGGAAACGGCTTCGTGCGGAAGTGGGAGAGCGGAGACACCGGTTGCCGCTGTGAAATCGGCAGAATCCATGGCGAAGCCGCTGCTCAGCTCGGGGGTAGGCCTACGAAACAGAGGTCTGCGCCTAATATCCTTATAGTTCATGAATGGAATGAATATTTAGGCACAGAACTCTCTTTTGAGCCGTGAGCTTTGAACTGGCAGAGGGGGCGCAGAATTTAAAACCCTCGCCGGGGGCAATGATGGTGGAGGATTTGGATTTCATATTTTTTGTCGAAATTTTGGATAAATCGAAAAATAATGCTAATTTTGCAATGCAGACCGAAACTCAGGAGCCCGGTCGGGGTTTTGAGGGAGGGTCTGCAGACAATTTGACAAGCGTTTATCCGCGCTGATTCTTGATATACAGAAATTCTCGCAAAATTTCAATTGGAGTCAAGGATTGAGCAACGGTAGATGCCCGTGGTTATGTAATATTGTATCGATGTCCCCGGTAGGGACGCACGGTTCGTGCGTCCGTTACAGGAGATATTGCAATGATTACATATACTTGCGTAGGCTTCTGCGTTGCCATCCAACTCCAATAGGCAATGCGAGAAGCCTCTGTATTATGGATGGCAACGATAGCGAATCCTACGCTTTTTTATATCATTATTACTCCAGATGACCAAGGATTCATCATCCGGAGGCCAAAAACAAACCAAACAAAAATGAAACGATTTCTTACAATGATCGTAGCAGTCTGCGCTATCTTCGCAGCTTCGGCCCAACACCCAATGGTAACCCTCTCCCATAACGGAGAACTATCATTCTTCACTGACATTACAGCTCTAAATTCCGCTGTAGAAAAAGCTATTACAGGAGATATTATCTATTTGTCTGACGGTGTGTTTTTATTACAGGGTAACAAACTGACTATTCCTAGAGATAAAAGAATAAGTATCGTTGGGAACGGATATAAATCGTATATAATGGGTACGGTTTTAGTGATAAGAGATATTAATACTCCAGATTCAGACGTGCCATTATTTGATGGTGTGAGAATGGATTTATTAAAGTTTGACGATGATGATAATTTGTTGCATTATGAGGGGTCATCCGCAATACAGAGATGCTGGATAGCAGATGTTAAATTAGGCTATCTAGCAGGAAAAAATATAACTTATGATAAATGCTACATAGAAAACTATGAGAATGGTATAAGTGGTCTTGATCCCTCTTATACAGTATTTAAAAACTCAAAAGTTAAACCAAGTAGCGACACATATAGATTCACTGCTATTAATTGTAATGTATACAATGTATATGAGTATCCAAGTAAATTGATTTCTTGTATTGTAACAGCCTCACCATCCGGAGGTTATGCTGCAAATAGTCCTAAAATAATAAATTCAGTATTAGATAGAACCATAACAGATGACAGAGCAACTCTATATAATTGCTACACATTTGAATGCAATGATACCAGTCTTCTTTTGGATGAGAATATGGATTGTCCACTAAATCTTGAAGAATTAGGTTATCTCGGTCAAGATGGTACTGTAGTTGGTATTTACGGAGGCGAATATCCTTTCTCCGAAAATCCTTCCCTACCGTCTGTTGACACTGCTAACAGCTCCGTCGAATATGATGCTGAAAATAATAAATTGAAAGTCAACATTACCGTCAAGGCTGACTAATTTTCCCCACTTATTTCATACTTATGGGAAAACTATATTCTTTAATATCAGCCTTGCTCTTGACTATTGGATTGGCCAATGCTGCTGATCCTTTGAGTTACGAGTATTGGTTTGACAACGATTATTCCTCAAAAGTATCAGGCGATATGGTGGTAGGAAGTAATCAACTCGAACTTGATATATCCTCCCTTCCACAAGGCTCACATTACTTCAATATCCGCGTCGGATATGCCGATGGCAGTTGGGGGGCAGTCTACCGCAAGATGGTGCTTAACCTTGCTGGTTCTGTCGATGCAGTTGCTTACGAATATTGGATAGACAACAATTATGAAGCAAAGACTTCCGGCACTTTGACATCCGATGCCAATGCCTATGAAATTGATATACCGGGTCTTCGCAAAGGTCTTCACAGATTCAACTATCGTATTCAGACCGGTGAAGGGGTCTGGGGTGCTCCGTTCACGAAGTATTTCTATTGTGAAAGCAACGAAGCTCGATTCACTGAATACGAATACTGGCTTGACAATGACT
>JAIDTO010000321.1 GCA_029060625.1 Muribaculaceae bacterium
GCTTTGCGAGCAGATTTCGCTTCATGAAGAAGGAGCGATGCGGGCATCGTGACTGATGAATGAAGCGGAAGATGCCGAAAAGATGGCGGAAGCTTGATAAAAAAAATTGATCCTTTCATATTATTTTGATATTTTTTGTATTCGTAAATAAGTCGAAACAACTTCAATAGTTCATTTATGGATTTAATATGGGAATGAATCTTAATCTGATATAACTTTATGGAAACTAACAGATGTACTACTGGAATATTTGAGGAGTTCCTTCTTATGGATAAAGGGGTAACTGGTCTATGCTTATGCCCTGATATGCGGGATTCGGAAAATGAGAATAAGGATCTGATGTGGCTTTATAAGATGTGGACAATAATACCTGATCAGACACATTCCTGCAATGTAGCCATAGCTGATGGCTACAGTAGATTTTATCCTGACACTGATGCTTTAATTACATTTGAACGTGACGTACCTATAGGCGTGAAGACAGCAGACTGCGTGCCTATACTTGTTTATGCTCCCGACAAGCAGGGTATAGCAGCTATACATGCCGGATGGAAAGGTACTCTCGGTGGGATTGTAGATAAAGTGATGGATCTCCTTGAAGAGAATGGCGTGGATCCGGCTCAACTGAAAGTTGCCTTTGGTCCGTCGATCAGCAAGGATGTATATGAAGTCAGCCAAGAGCTTGCTGATAGCTTCAAAGAAGCCGGATTCGGAGCTTATGTGTATTCCCCTAAAGGTTCAAAAGAAAAGCCCCATATCGACCTTCAAGGAGTCAATATGGAGCGCTTTTTGCGAAGGGGTGTAAAGCCTGAAAATATTAAGCTTCATTCAGGTTGTAGCTTCAGTTCGAAGATGGATGATGGCTCTCCACTATATGCCAGCCATCGGAGGAGTGGCGGAGCTCCGGCGCGAATGCTTACATGCATCATTTTGTTATCACGGTAAAGACGCCTGAAGAATATATGATGATGAACCAATACAGCGCAAAATTAAGGGACGCACGAGCCGTGCGTCCCTACTAAAGAATTTTAATATATATTACTCTATTTTGTCGGCAGCCATGTCATAGACTTTGTCGGAGTTAGCATCAACCCAGTCATTGACCTTGACTGTAAATTTGATCGGTCCGCCAATAATCTTAGTGCCTGGATATGGATCGTCCGGATCTGTCACACCTGCGCCATCGGTGAAGTCAAGCGTGTAGATGTATTTCTTGCCTTGCTCCCATGTGCCTGAAAGAGGAATCGAAGCCCAACCGTATTCCCTTACAGGCTGATGTGTAAATTCGCTTTCATTGGCAAAAGGATATATCTGCATGCCATTGTCACTACGAGTGATGTTGATAAGTACGCTTAGATAGGCCTCTCTTGCTACATTGTCCGGGTCATTTTTTGAATCCCACGGAGTGAGGGTCTGAGGCATCAGCATTGCATTGCCGTTAGCACCCATGATTGAAACCGGAGTTGATGTCAGGGTAGTGGTGTCGCAGGCAATGCCGTAGATCACTGTATCATGCCAGTCATCAAGAGTCCATTCATTTGTGTTGAAATCGAAGGTACCCATGTATTGGGGTCGTCCTATTCTCGCACCGATAATTTTATAAGTATAGTTATCATTTTCCGATTTAGCTCGCAATTCAATTTGTGATAGACGATGGTCGAATGTAAGCTCTACTCCGCTTGTCTCGTTATCATCTCTTGTGCCTGAAGCATTAGCTGTGATAAAGTCAACTTGGTTAGCGATGTCTTCTGCTACAGCGAAAGACTCAAGTGTCATTCCGCTATTGTCATCCTTCATTATGATATCTGCGCCGAGATCATCCTGCGAAGGAGAATAGGCAAAGAAGTTAATCTGCTGTTTAGGTGATAGCCAGGAATATTCCTTGCCATTTGCCGCAGTGAAAAATGAATCAGATCCTTTGTCAAACTCTGCATTATCGAAATACAAGGAATACTTAAATCCATCCATTTTTTTAGTTGAGCTGTTTACTGTAGAATCCCCATATACTGCCGATACAAAGATTTTACTTAGATTGGCATTGGTGGTCTCTGTAGCTCGGGTACCCATGGCGGATCTGAAAGAAATGGCTTCGTTTGTGGCTTGACGAACACTTACCGGTTCGTCTTCTGAACATGATGCAAGAGCGATTGCGCTGATTGCCATCAAAAATAGCGGTGTCTTTTTCATAATATTGTGTGTTTTTCAAAAATCCGTTAAACTAAGAAGAAGAAATTTAAACTCATTTCTAATTGATTTTTAATGTCTTTCTTTATTGTTAAAACGGATATATTAACTATATGGTTTGTTAAAAATGTGTAATTTTAAGACATAATTGTTACATTTGAAGCCCTATAT
>JAIDTO010000322.1 GCA_029060625.1 Muribaculaceae bacterium
GTTTCCTCATCGCCCGGTTTTGCATCCTGAGCTATATCGATGATCTTGACTCCTGAAAGAGTATCGATCTCAAGATGGTGTTTATCCGTCAGTCCCTTGTCGAATACATACTTAGCCACGCAGCGTATGCCGTTGCCACACATCTTTCCTTCCGAACCGTCAGCATTGAAGATACGCATCATGAAGTCCGCCTTATCAGACTTGCAAATCAGTATTATTCCATCCCCACCAATTCCTTTATGCCTATCGCTGAGCCTTATTGCCAAATCCTCGATATTCTCTGGAACTCCGTCGCGGCAGTCGATATATATATAATCATTGCCGCATCCATGCATCTTAGTGAATTTCATTACTTATTCATTTGAGTTTCGCTTGTTCTAATTCATTGTAGCGTAACATTCGGAATTTAAAAACTGCGTAGCTTTCTCTGCGTACTTCGGCCGATGCGTAGCAGGCCGCAATCATTGCGAGCTATCCAAAGCCGTGTCGCGAAGCTTCCCAAAACTTGAAACTCTGCCCCTTTGCGCCTTTGCGTGATGATAAAAGAGAATGCGAAAGTTGAGTCATCAGTTTTCATTGTTGTTAATGTCTTTTACGAGCGAACGTGAAAGCATTACGACAACCATGACACAGCAGAGGTTGATGATTTGCCCTGACATCTGAGGATGTCCGAAGAGAAGGAATCCATTGATTAAGCCGTCGAGCCAGAAAAGGATTATGGACAGCGAAACCATCATGAGCCAGAACATAGATCGTTTTATCAAAAGCATTGTCATGCTAAATAAGATGAACAGTCCTACTAAAATGAGGACTATGCCGACTCCCGTCTCTGTGCCGGATGTAGACGAGCTAATGCTAATCACACCACCTGCAATCCTCGCGATGCCAACAATATATGCAAGTATAGCTCCGCAAATTCCTTTGATATTCATATTGTTTTTATCTTTTTAGGGTAGTTTTCTCTGCAAAATTAGCAAAAAAACACGAAATGTCAATAATTATTTAAAATTTTCTTGGTGTATATAGGAGGCTGTTCCCTCACCAAATTTTGTGCGATAAGGGATGTGAGATGATTTGGCAAAGTAACTTTGCAGAAAAATCACTCACTTATGAATATTTCAGATATCCTCACTCTCATTGGAACTGTCGGTGGTATACAAGGCCTCGTAGAAGTCGGAAAATGGTGGCAAACCAGAAAAATTGATCGGCGTAGGGACGAAGCAGATGTAAAAGCTACAGAAAACCAAGTGACTCGATCCCAAATCGACTGGCTCGAAAAACGTCTTGCCGAACGCGATGCCAAAATCGACGCCATCTATGCCGAGCTCCGCAAAGAGCAGACCCTCCGTATAGGCGAAATCCACCAGCGACACGAGGCAGAGCTCCGACTTGCCGAAGCCGAAGCCCGCAAATGCCTCATCCGCGGCTGCCCCCAACGCCAACCCCCAAGCGAATACTAATTATGAAAGAAAATTCGTCAGGAATTTGCATTTACACTTACCGTCTCAATCTTTTCCCATTCAGTATTGGCGATTATTCTTTTCAGAGCATCTTTGCCTATCTCATCAGAATAAGGGAGTCTAAGTTGGCTCCCTATATCCTTACCCTGCATGTATCTGTAGGCATAGGGGGTGATTTCCACGAAATCAGTTTCCTTCAGGATACCAAGAATATGATCTACTTCCCCTAACTCAACATTAATTCCGGTATTCTTCAAACCTAACACGGCTTTGAGACATTGATCCAGATTCCAATAACTGCTTGTCGACAGGTGAAAAATCCATTTGCCATCTACGTGGCGTGGGTACATGTGTACTCTTGCGTAGACGATATCAAAACCATGATAACCAGACACAGCTTTCATCCATTCCTTGAAATCCTCTTCAGAATCCAGGTCATAGTCCTTTGCCTCATATCCTTTGCTGGAATGTCTGAATACTTCAATATCCTCGCCAGGTTTAGGTCCACTGACCGCTTCATAGGCAATCCTCCAATACCTCATATATTGGCGCAAAGTCATTTCTGTGAATTGCGTAGGGGCATCTTGTTCCTCGTAAATACTTATGGCTTTCCGGACATCTATTCCATCCAGACGATAGTTTGGAAGTATGGTATTCAGAATAGAGCGTTTCATCAACCCTGTCCTTCTATAAGGGCTGAGGTACTTTTCTACATAAGTATTGTACTGGCCTGGATCGGATAGTATCTTTTCCACCAAGGTCCTTATGTAGGATTCAAGTTTTAAAAACTTAGGCAGCAGGTAGGCCTCATTATACCATTGATTGGAGTTATTATCCTCCTTATCGCAAAACGCATGATGGTCGTAAGTGTCACCTGTCACATAAAGATAGTGACAATCATTGTACACCGCAGTAGAGATCCTATACCATTCCCACTTCTTCCCCTTGACTTCGAACCAAAGGGACCGTCTGTCGTCATCACCCATTATCGAAAGCCGGCTCATCAGCTTATGAATCCGGCAAATCACTTCTCCACAATTATCACGAACAGAAATGACTTCAAGTCCACTGCATTCGGGTAGAGAACGGATGTCTGATTGGGTTAAGGCATTTTCTCGATAGTATTTCTTTTGATCATTGAATTTCATAAGATTACATGTTTATTTATTTTGCGCCTCAGCGCGGTTGGAGTTTGAATGTGTCCAAAGCTAATCATGGTGGAGAAGGTGGAAACCAGTATGGACACGAAAAAACGACTGTCGGAAAGATTGGCAGTTCCTTTCCGACAGTCATTTATATCTTGAAGTTTATTACACTCAATATAAACTAATCTGATTCAGTCTGAATGCTGAAATAAGTGAGTCGGAATTTGCCGTAGCGCGGATTGATGTCTGCTGTCGGAGCGAACACATACACCATACATTCAAAGCCCTGCGGACATTGAATGCTGCTATTGATGAGTATGTGATAATTCCTTTTTAACATTTGTTTCAGATTTTGGGCGTAAAATTAATACAATTCTCTGAATTCACCAAATAATCTTCTTGATATCTATGAAAGTCGTCACTTTTATACATATTTTACCCATTGATTCAATTTGAATTGTCACCCTTAAGGGAAAGTTTTTTCCAATTCTTTCCCCTAAAGGGTGATTATTAAAAAAACAAATTATCAGATTTGCGAATTTGAAAAAATATTCCTAAATTTGTTATTGTAGTTGAATTATCAAACCATTACAGTTAATAATTAATAATATGGAAGTCAAAATTAAGGGTAAGTCCCCGGATATGATAGCCAATAATCTTTATCCAAGCAATCCAATTCATCCTGGAGAAATGATAAAGGATGAAATTGAGTACAGAGGTATTACGCAAAAAGCCCTCGCTGCTGAAATCGGAGTTCCGGCATCTGTCTTGAACGAGATTCTTAACGGCAAGCGGGCCGTGACTACCGAATATGCGCTTCTTTTGGAAGCCGCGTTAGGTATTGAGGCAGACCTGTGGCTTAGACTTCAGACAGAGTACAACAAGCAGATAGCAAGGTCCAATCCTTCTTTCCTGGAAAGACTCTCGAAAATCAGACATGCTGCCGCATTCATGTAGGCTCAGTAATTTATAACGTTTTGACAAAATCGTCACATCTTTCCCTCTGGCACTTTGGCCTCAATTACTGAAAACTCTTCTCTTATGAATTTTTAGGCAGAATGAAAGGCCTCGACCACCTTCCGTTGGGTAACGGCACAAAAAATTAATCACAGTAAAAAAGATTGAAATGAAAGATTTTGCAGCAATAGATTTCGAGACAGCAAATGGTAGCCGATCATCGGTATGCAGCGTGGGCATCGTCATAGTGCGCGACAATGAGATAGTTGACCGATTCTATAGTCTTATACGTCCTACTCCCAACTACTACAGCCATTTCACCACACGAATCCATGGCTTGACCCGCGAGGATACGGATTCAGCGCCGGTGTTTCCAGACGTTTGGGCTCAGGTTGCTGACCGACTGGAAGGGCTTCCACTCGTAGCCCACAACAGACCCTTCGATGAAAGCTGCCTCAAGGCCGTCTTCAGGACTTATCAGATGGACTACCCGGACTATCCTTTCTTCTGCACGCTGGCTGCCTCCCGACGTACCCTTAAGTTACCCTGCTATCAACTACACGTAGTGGCCGCAGCCTGCGGCTACGACCTCGCCAACCACCACCACGCCCTTGCCGACGCCGAAGCCTGTGCCGCCATTGCACTAAAACTCCTTTGATGATTTAGGATGGGATCTTTGCAAATATCTATATTCACCGGGTAAAATATAAAGCCATGTATAAAATGACCGATTATCATATAATTCTCCTATGCCACTGAACCGCGCTACTTTAATCCGCATCTCGACCATTGACAGGTGTCTGCAGAATCGATACCGACGCTGGACCATCAACGACCTGATCGATGCCTGCTCCGACGCTCTCGCTGAATACGAAGGGCGGAGCACGCCTGTGAGCCGCAGGACGTTTCAGAACGATCTGGCGCTCATGCGCAGCGACAGGCTCGGTTATAACGCACCGATTGTCGTGAGGGAAAACAAGTATTACGAGTATGAGGACCCGGATTTCAGCATCACCCATCTTCCGCTTAACGAGGAGGGTCTTGACGCTCTCAACTCAGCCCTGGATATACTTCGCCAACTCCAGGTGTTTCCCCAGCTTGCTTCCTCAATCGACATCATAAGCAAGCTCAATGAGCAGATCTCGCGCCAGACGGGTATGTCGGTCCCTGCAATGGATATGGAGTATGTCCCGGGCTATCGTGGAGCTGAGTTCATAGGAAAGATTTATGAGGCGGTCCGCAAGAAGCAGACCCTCCTGATAGAGTATCAGTCGTTCAGGGCCCTGAAGGCTGATAAGATAGTTGTTTATCCTTATCTGCTGAAGGAATATCGCAACAGATGGTTTCTTATCTCGGAGAAAGCCTCAAACAGGTCGCCCCAGGTCAATATATTTGCGCTTGACCGAATCCGTTCGGTAGAGGTAGACAGAAAACATACCTTCAAGAAATGTGTGGATTTCGATCCGGAGCATTTCTTCGACGACACGATAGGAGTGACCAAAAGTATACATGACAAACCGCAACGAGTAGTAATAAAGGTAGACCGTCAGCAAGCTCCTTACGTAGAGTCAAAACCTTTCCACAAATCTCAGAAAGTAGAGCAGCGTTTCTCTGACGGAAGCATAGAGATCTCCCTCAATGTGGTTGTCAACAACGAGCTTGAACGTCTGATCCTCGGTTACGGTGGTTTCGTCGAGGTTATTGCGCCTCCAGCATTCCGTAGGCGGGTGGCCGAAAGTGTCCGTATCGCCGCCTCACGATACATAACCCCTTAACCCAATAACCTTTTAACCCTCAACTTTTGCTTGAAAAAAGCGAAAGTTGAATTTTTTTTAGAACTGCGTAATAAGATTGCGCACTGCCTTTGTAACTTTGCCGCAGATTAATTAAAAACACTGCATTTCATGAAGATAATAGAAGGATACGACGTGAAGATTTTCACGGATAATGTAGAAGACGTGGCACTGGACCAGATAAGGCAGCTCCTTTCGATCGACGTTTTCTCCGACAGGAAAATCCGCATAATGCCCGACGTACATGCCGGAGCGGGCTGCGTAATCGGATTCACCGGCGACCTTGGCGACAAGGTGATTCCCAACATCGTAGGTGTTGATATAGGGTGTGGCATGCGCATACTCAATCTCGGAAAACTCTCCGACATCGATTATCATGCTTTCCACGAGCATATCCGCTCCAATGTCCCTTCCGGAATGATAGTCAGGGAGACGCGTTTCGGCTTCAAGCCTCTCATTGGAGAGGAAATGGATATCTATCGTGAGGCTAAAACGCTTGTCACCCAGATGTATTGCTATCGCTCCATAAAGGACACTCCAAGAATAAACCGATCCATCGGATCGCTTGGAGGTGGCAACCACTTCATCGAACTCGACAAGGACGATGAGGGAAATGTATATCTTGTCATCCATACAGGTTCCCGCAACCTCGGCAAGCAAGTGGCTGAGATCTATCAGGCACGTGCCGCGAAGCATCTTACCGAGGGTGCCGATGATCTGGAGGAGACAATCCGACGCATTATCGAGGAATACAAGGCTGCGGGTCGTAGGTCGGAACTGCAGGAGGTCGTCAAGAAGATGCGTCGTGAGTTCAAGGCTGCAACGCCTTCGCTTCCGGCAGAATTGTGCTACGTGGAAGGGGAGGCCAGGGTGCAGTATCTTCACGACATGCGGCTTTGTCAGCGTTGGGCTGTCCTCAACAGAAAGCTCATATCGCTTCTCCTTTTGAGGTTCTTTCCTGATGCCGAGGTGTTGGAGGAGTTCGAGTCCGTCCACAACTACATAAGCGATGACAACATCATCCGTAAAGGCTCAATTTCAGCTGAGGAAGGGGAGAGGTGTATCATTCCCCTTAACATGCGCGACGGTTCCTTGCTCTGTACCGGCAAGGGGAATCCTGACTGGAACCGTTCTGCGCCGCATGGAGCGGGACGCGTGATGAGCCGCAGCCAGGCCTATAAGACGATAACGATGGCAGACTTCGAAGCCTCCATGCAGGGTATATATTCCGAGTCGATCAACGACTTCACTCGTGATGAGTCTCCGATGGTCTACAAACCCGCGGAGGACATAATCGCCAACATCGGAGATACCGTCCGAATCGACGCCATCATCCGCCCCATCTTCAACTTCAAGGCCGGTTAAGGGATGTTTTAGGATCTACCCGTCCAAGGATTAATGGGAGTTCAGTTGACGGAATGATAATGGAGGATGGCTCATTTGAGACATCCTCTTGGTTTTATAGATGGCTAACCTTGTCAGCCATTATAATGATTACTCTTCATCTTCAATCATAACATCTATAGCCTAAATCAATATCATGTTGGTCACGATAGTGCAGATAAACTTTCTTTTCCAAATCTTTCAAAAGATAAAAAAGTTTTGGATGGGTAATTTCTTCAGTCGGTATATCAATAGGAATACTTACACCCATACAATTAAATGAATCATTGACTTCATTATAAAAATAAGGTGTTATTGGATGATTAAGCCAACGGAAGCCGGGAACAAGCCTGCCATGCATTTTATTCCATATTTCTTTAATCTTTTTGACTCGTTCTTCTGTAATATGATTCATAAGTCTGATTTAGAAAATTTAGTCTGACAATTTTTCCAATAGAAAAGATAAGAAAAACAACGTTCCGCAGCAGATTGCAGTTCTAGAAAGGTCATCTTTATAATCTTCAATCATAAGTGTGCTGATGCGTAATAGTTCTTCCGGATCGGGACCGCTGATACCGTATTTGTCTATATCCGTCTTATTCTGTCTGTATTCTTCAGAGCGCAGTTCCATCATGCCTTTCAAGTCTATGTCTTCCTGCAGTTCCGGATGGGTATCCTTGAATCTGGATATCCAGTAGAAGGATGCATAGAATGCTATCGTGCGCTCTCCAAGAGAAACGCCACAGGCATTCATGTAGATTTCTATCAGTCTATCGAGGGCTTCTCCGGCATCAATATCGTCAGACTTGGCGAAGTATGTCAGGAATCTTTGATCGATGTTCATATTTTTATAGTTGAATGAATTTTAAGTGAATGTATTATGTTTGAATTGAGCCCAAAAAGGAGGACCATGTTTTGTTAGGTTGGTTCCTCAATTTGAGTGTATGGTAAAATCTTCATTTTTAGTCGTTATTAAAAAAGATTACAGGATATTCTTGAAGTTTATATACGATATAAGTACGACAAACAGAATTACTGCTACGATTACACCTACAGATATAAGCCGTTGTATTCGCTTTTCTCTATCTATCTGTGCATCCATCTTTTTCGCATAGTTCTGCATATATTCGTCAGTGAAGATTTCCTCATTCGTCAATAGTCTGAAGCCATCCGCCTCAGATTGAGTCGTTTCATCCTCTCCGGGATCATAGTCATCACTCTCATCGTAGATGACAACACCATCTTTCTCTATCACATCAAATTGATTCTTCATTTTTTACTTGTTTATTCGTTTTTTTAGACATCTTATCCTCTCCAATTGTCAGAAACCTACACGACGGTGATTCGTCGATTCTATTCGCTCTTGCTCACATATCCTGCAAAGAAGTTCCATATCGATTACACTTGACCCTGATAGAATGGTGGAGACGGTGTGTTTCCTTGCTATGTTTTCAATTTCTCCTCCTGAAAAGTCAAAGCGCGAAGCAAGCTGAGTGGCATCAACCTCATTTAATCCTTTGAGCATCTGCATCCATATCCTGCAGCGAACCTCTATAGTGGGTTTCTCAAAATTAATTTTATAAAGAAACCTGCGTTCAAAAGCCTTGTCGAGATTTGAAGTCAGGTTAGTGGTGGCGATCATTACTCCGTCAAGAGTCTCCATTTCTTGAAGGATAATGTTTTGTATGGAGTTCTCCATCTTGTCGACACCACGTACCGCTCTATCCATACGTAAACCGAGTATGGCATCAGCCTCATTGAACAGCAGAATTGGGGCAAGCTTATTCTCCTGGCATAGATTGCGGTAGCGATCAAAGACATTTGAGATATTTTTCTCGCTTTCCCCCACCCAACAGCTCTTTATCTCGTTGATGTTTACTTGCAGAATATCCCGTCCTGTCTTGCGGGCAATCTGATATACTGTCTCGGTCTTTCCTGTGCCTGGTGCACCATATAACAGGCAACAGAATCCACGCCTCATTCCTGACTTTTCAAGATTATTTTGTATTTCCTTAAACCTGTCTGGCATAAGTAAGGAGGACAGTTCCGTGATCTGCTTCCCCTCTTTCTCATTATATACAAGTGCTTTCTCTGTAAGTGTTTCATGTCGAGTCAGTTGCTGACTTGTATGCGTTGGCTCATTCATGGAGACTTCCTTCAACACATCGTTCTTGGCATATGAGGTCAGTCTGAATGTGTCGGGTTGTGCCATTCCGTCTTTGTTTGAATTTTCGATCAGTGTTTGCTGCAATGCCGATATCTGTGATCTCATGTCTTCCTTGATGTTTGTCGGCGTGACATGGTCATCATATATATGCCCTATATCCTGAAAGCTGATATACTCATCCATCATGGAGATATACAGGTGAGCCATATGTACAAACATGAGTCGGTCATCGGCTCTATGCAGTTCTTGCTTTAATGTCTGTGCGAAATGCGTATTGCTGATCTGCTCCAGATTCTCCTCATTGAGTTTACGAAGCATCTCATAGGATATCTCGTCACATCTCCTTTCTCCGAATATTTGTTCATATTCATCGAAGAATTCATTGACATTGGATATATCTTTTGTCTTATATACATAGGGTACGTTGTCGCGTAGGCTCATGATAACCTCCCGGGGAATGCGATAGGAGTCGTGGCTACTGCCTTTTCTGATTCTTAGGAAGAATTTCTCGGCAAGTTCTTCCAACGATTTTGAGAATCTTAGCAGTCTGGTAGTGCTGCACCCGGTCATATCGGCTATGTCTCTCAGACGTATGCTGCTGTCATCGATATGGTCTATCAGAAGGGAGAATAAGACTGCTTGTATTGGGGTGATCTGGAGCCGTTTCGATAGATACATGGTGGGTATCTCTACAGCCTTGAAGTAGTCATCGGTTAGATGTGAGTTGTTGGCGCTCTCGGAAATAAGTTCCATAGCCTCAAGGAGGCATTCCGGTTGCTTTGTCACAGTAGGCACAATGCGTGGCTGCGCCATTTCTTCGAATAGATCTTGGTTACGTCTCTTTATCATCACGATTTTAATTTAGGGTGTTTCTTATCTCTCCGGGACGCTTACGTTTCCAGAGAAGTGCAAAACATGAGTTAAAATCCACAATGTAAAAGAGATGTACTCTCGATAATTCACCGCTTCATGTATTCCATCAAGCGGTTTTCAATAGACACCCGCACATCGGTCGATTGTTTAGAACCATTCCCAGGATCCATCATGCTTTCAAGCGACTCGGCTTTTTCTTCCTTGGCAAAATTACGAAAAAATGTTCGTAACACCTGAGTTCTTTTTGTTCATTTATTTTAGATTACTTGGATCGCGACTCTTTGGAATCTCTGATTATCTCAGCTCTCATTACCAGTCTTTTATAAAACATAGTTTGCTTGAACTCTTCACTTGCATTATTCAAGTCCTCCATAATATCAGCATATGTCTTTTTCGGAGGAATCGTTCCGTCTTTTCTTCTCATGATGTATTATTTGAATTTTTCTGCCGGACTCCGTGTCATAAGTGACCTATGAAGCTCCAGAATATTGATTTCATCACGACTTTTATCTCTTTTGCGTTCTTCCTCTTCATGTTCAAGCCGCTCGATCATATATGTATTGTTTGTGATTCTTAATTCCTTAAGATAGCCGTAATCATTCTTAATCTGCTCAACAAAATAATCTTCATTCGCGAGGACATGTATGTCTTGATATTCATAGTGGTCAAGACCGGTCGTTCCCATAAACACAAAACTGCCTAATTGCGCTCCGCAATGTTTGCATTCAAAGAATCCGAGAACGTGGTTAGGAACATGTGATTCCATAGGAGTCATCTTGTTGTGCTGCTTGTATTCATACAGACAGCGGGCGCATCTGACCTCACATGCAGAGTATGTATCGCCCGGTTGATGCGACACTATAATTCCGAGAGAACCGTTATGGTCTTCTTTCTGACGGTATGCCGACGGCGGTATGATGACGAAGCCATATTCTTCCGTAAGCGGCATGTGTGTGCCTATGTCATTATATTTTGCATTCGCCGTCTTAGGTTCGATCGTGAAGGGATAGATTACCGGATGTAAAGCCTCTTGGATGTCAATGGGAACAGCTTGTGCTGTAGCAGTCATAGCTGTGATGATAGCAACTGTCGTGAGTATCAGATTTTTATTCATGTATGTTTGTTTTTATTTTTAGAATCAAATTTACGTTTTTTGATTACCTCGTATATGATAGTGGATTAAATTATCACGATGCAAAGATAATAATTGATTTTTAAATGACCATAGTTCTATTTGTTCACTTCTATTTCATAGAATTTTTGTAAATTTGCATTATGAATAAGGACTCTTCATCATCAGACTTTGGATCCGGATTAAATAGTGATAATCTTGACTCTGTGCCATTCGACCTCAATGACGAAAACGTCTGTGGCGAAGGTGCTACATGCTACGTGTATAGAAAGCATCTCAATGGATTGCAGGTTGCTGTAAAGAGAATGAAGAGTGAGTTCACAAGTAATCCTACTTATGTTGCTGCTTATAGGAAAGAATTTCAGATTGGTCAGCGTTTGAAGCATGATGCTTTGCCCACATATCGTGAGTTTAAGGAGGATTCTTTGGGAATATATATCGTTATGGATTATGTTGACGGTATATCTCTTGAAGATTTCATCCATATCTCTGAAGGGCAAGAATATTTTAGATCCATAGATAACGTAAGGAGTTTTTTCAAACAACTATTAAGCGTTGTTGGTTATCTTCATCGTTGCGGAGTAATTCACTGCGATATAAAGCCAGCAAATATTATGCTCAGACACATCGACCTCGGGGTAATGCTGCTTGATCTCGATAAGGCATATTCTGATGTTCTTGATACGAGCCATGGCGGTACAGTTTCAGTTAGCGCCCCGTTATCATATGGAGAGAAACCTACAGCACAGAAGGATTTTGCAGCAGTAGGCAAGGTTATGGACTGCATAGTCGCTGCCGTAACCGGATTTCCCAAATTGAGATTTCGAAAATTCCGCAATGATTGTCTGAGTGGGACGGCCTCCATAGATAGTCTTACTCACAAATTGCAAGGTAGCATTGGAAAATGGTTATGGCGAATAGCAGTACTTGTCTTTATATCGGTTGCTGGGATCTTGATTGTATCAAAGATGAACGATGGTAAGACATCACTTGATATAAAACGAGTAACGTCAGCTGATACGATTGCATCAGATTCTCCAGTCATTAAATCGCCACATGAAGCTACACAAAGAAGTGATATACAATCTATGGCAGAGATTACTCCGGATCAGGCGCATAATGATAATGGCAGTTTTATTCCAAAGTCGGAGATTGCTTTGGAACATGAAATCGAGGTGCCTGCTGCATCAGTGCCTCCTATTAATTTAGATTCCCCAACATCTATAAAACTACCAGTTGGAGTTGACCCTACAACTAAGGATGACGATTCACAACGGATGTTCAGGATGCCAACAGAGGAGGAATCAAGAAAGAATGTGTCTCAAGAGCTTCTGGCAATGCAGATTGATATGGATGTCGAAATGGCTGACGCTATTGAAGAGATGAGGAAAACAATAGAAGCACTGTATGATCCCAATATAAGCTATCAGAAATGTAAGAAACTTGTCAGTGAAGCATCTAAAAAGGAAGTCGCAGCATTCCATCGTACGATTGACAAATGCTGCGGAATGTATCCTGAAATAGATAAGTCTGATATAGAAACCGAAATGATAAGACGACTTGATTACAGTCAAGCATCTAAACTTTTCCAACAGATGCACAAAGAACTCCGTAAAAGAGATAAATCTGAGTAATCAAATAATGATTTCCAATGAAGTCAGTCCTCCGTTTTTAGCTCCTCGGTACCCACCCATCGAACGACCGTCGCGTACTACCTCGTTCACAATCAACTCTTGATTGAGCACTAAGTGTGTCAAGTGTATACGGTCTCCTTTAAGCAGCTTGCTGTTTTTCGACTCATTGATCAGGAATTCACCATCTCCCAGATATGTCATGACTACTACCCGAGATGGCTCATATTGAAATTGAATTTGGGTTCCTTCCTTAAGTTTAGTCGCCTCAATGGTCTGCATGGAGGTGAATTCAGAAGAAAAATCACCCTCGCCTATTTCCTGCAATAGCTCTTTGTAAGAATTATATCCGAGCCATTTCGCTACTATGTCCATGGTGCTGTTGTGGGGCGTACGGTTACGTTCCGGAGAATCCTTGCCGACAAGACCGAACATCCGCTTGACTGTCGTCTCGCTGATGCCGATCTCGTTGGCCAGTGGTGAGCAGTCCGCGGAATAAATGGTCTCCTTGCCGTATTTCGCAAGTATCTTATCTAAAATCGTCTGTGATAACATAAATTTTTTTGATTTTTACTCCGCAAAGTTACACAATTTTACTAGATTTTACCAGTAATGGACAAAATGAACAATATATTTAATCTAATTTTCTCATTCTTGCATTCCTGATACTATCTCCATCATACCAGTTGTAACAAAAATTTGAATGGATATAATTGACTAAGGCATATTCTCCTCCAGTTATCAGTGAATTGTAGGTTTGAGAAGTTATATGATCTTCCTCTTGTCTGGAACTTGTTAAACCATTATTGTGAACGTAAGTATAAAAGAAAAATACCCGTATCTTTTTTTCATTATGACATGTATTTCTCATGATTGCTATTTGTGCTTCTGTTGTTTCGGTTAACTGTCGTTGTAGGTTTTCGATTTTTTGATTATGACGTTTTTCTTCTTCTAATCTTTCTTGTTCCAGTTGTCGCGTTTTTTCTCGTTCCTCTCTCAATTCTCTCGTTATTTTTTCAATTAATTTTTGCTGTTCTAAAAACAGATGTTTATTCTGCTCTTCAATTTGCTTTTGATGCTGTTTCGTGTGTAAGTTACTTAAGAAAAATTGAGCATTGGGATGCCCTTCTATTACTGCTTTGGAATACCATTTTTCTGCCAGATTCTCATCACGTTTTATACCAATTCCACGCTCGTATTTTTCTCCAACTGCAAGCATCGCATTGATGTTTCCTTCTTGAGCTAATAAAAGTTCTTGGATAAAGTTCAATTCGTCAGTTGTACCAGTCAGTTGAGCAGCTTTTCTACAACGATCTTCTAAATCTTTAAATTTAGAAATATCATTTTCACGGATAAAAGTATAGATTTCCTGTAACAGTTCCTTTGCTAGATAGGTTTCATCATGCGATTGACCAAAAGATTCAATACAATCAATCATATCGAAAAAACTTTTATATGATGGCTTGTCTACAAAACCAGAAATCAGTCTAGTAGCAATTGGAGTATTGGCATATCTTCCAAATGAATGGTCAAGTAATGGAATCATGTGCTTACTGACTACGACCAATACATCGGTAATAAGACGAAATAAAGTATTTACAGGTTCACCCAAGGTAACTGATTCTTGTTTCAGAACATTTATTAACGTTTTGAAGTTACTTTTATTTGGTTCTGATTTAAAAGTTCTGGCCACTTGCAATACCCTATCAATCTTCGATAGGTTGGGAAATAGTTTTTTTAGGTTACTCCATAATAATTTAAAGTTCTGGAGATAGATGACTCGAATGACATTATTGGCACAGATTTTAGTGTAATCTGTGCAGTATAATTCGATTAGTCTTATTTGTAAATTAACATTAGCAACCGAAGCTGTGTGTTCAAGTTGCACGATCTCATCATATGTCATTAGGTGGTATTTATGGCAATGATTTCTCTAATGCTATTAGAGTGATATGGTTGATTAGGGAGAATTTTTTCAGACTTTATTCTATGTCAAAGTCTGAAAAATCCACAACTTGATCAATGTCGAGTTCAAGATTTTCCGAATAATTATTCTGTGGAATAAACCGAACAAGAGGTAGATAATATCCATCTGTGCTCAATGACGAAGGGTTAAAACTCAATTCCATCTTATCGTTGCTTCCTTTTCTCAGAAATGATACTTTAAGGAGAGGACATCTTTCTACTTCTCTGAAATTTGCCGGATCAAGACTTATTGGACCATCGCTTATTAAAGTGATGTGGCGTTCTACGGTATCATCTTCGAAAAATCCAAATACATCATAAAAATCGCCAACAAAAAAAGTATATTGTTCGATATTGGTAGAATAAATTGTTATATCTTCCAGATCAGGTAAATCGGGAGTGTGATAAGTACCAAGGCCAAATGCTTCTAGTGTGTTTTCAATACTCATTGAAGTTCTTACAAAAACACGTCGAAGAGATTTGCAATAAAATGCATATTTCCCAAAGGTGACTACATTATAAATTTCAACTTCTTCTATAGCACAATTGGAAAATGCTTCTTTGCCAATTGATGTGAGCCATTTAGGGAATTGAATTCTTGTTAGGCATTCAAAATCCTTAAAGGCAGCAGTTCCTATAGATGTGATTTTGTATTGCATTCCATTGGCCATAACAGTATCTGGTATGATGAGTTCAGTGAAGCTAGATCTATCTGAAACATTCATGCCATTGAGTTCAGCTGTACCATCCTCACATAACCAGTAGGACATACTATCATTTTTACTTTCCCAATATAGATCTATCGTGATTATGTTTTCATTTGTTATGGGAGACAAATTATTAATACCACACCATTCATTAACATTATTAATATACTCAAGAAATAGATTGATTGCGGTCTCTCTTGAGGCTGCATCAAAAGTAGCAGATGCTTTATTTTGTCCTAATTCAAAATATGAATGTCTATATCTGGGATCCTCAGCAGAAAGATTAAAGACTACACGATACTTGTTCATAATTCAGTCGATAGTTTAATACGCTATATTACAATATATAATCCAATGATTAACTCCGAAGCTAATAATGGATTTCCCCAAACTCAGGATAAAGAATAGAAAGTTCATTATCAACTGTTTCAAGAAGCTTATTTATTTGGGTGGTACTTATGGTTTTGTTAGGACCTAATCCTTTCTGGAACTCAGTTACTAAAGAATGGAGCATCCAAGCTCTTCTTTCCTTAAAATCTGCATGATTTTTTAGATATAGTTCTTGACGAAAGTATTTCATCTCATTAAAATTGTCTTTGAACAGAGTTGCCCAAAACATTCTAACTGAGCCAGGCAAAAGCTTGTAGTCCTTCAAGTCGCTCTTCTTTGCGTCAGTCTCCACATCTTTATTCCATGGCAAGAAATAATATTTGCAGCCATCCACCTCGTTTCGAAATTTGTTGCTCTTAGGAGTACTGTATTGGACATTCAGCTTTTCATTAAATCCATTCATAAATATTCTCGCTTTTGGAATATCTTCTAAGCCATTTCCTTCAAAGTGTGTCGTGGCTGTTTGTTGTGTCCAGCGTTCTGTAGTGGCATCCTCGATTTCAGATCCAATATTTATATACCATCCGATATGTGGTAAATATAGATCGAACACATGATAGGGGTTATACTCAATACCGTTGTCCTCGAAAACTACAGCACAATAACCATTAAAGTTATCAAACGTGTTCATAGTTTTTAATTCAAGTATATCCTGTAATTCCGGCTCAGAAGAGATGAGGTTGACATATTCCTTATCCAGATCTACCTCATGGCAGATTTCATACTTAATTCCACATGCGTCACAGCACTCAAGTAGTTCCTTGAGAGCTTCTCTCTGAGTGTTAGTGGTACATCTAACCTCAATCAACCAGTCTCTTTCCGTCTTCCCCGGGTTTGATTCAAGCCATTGATTCATGGCTTCTTTTTTCGATAATTTGTTCATGGTTATTTTGCTCCTGCTATAACAATCCGTTTTATCTCAGTATGGTTGTTGCCCATTGATACCAATATGGACGTATTATAAAAAAGCGTGGTGCCGATACCCTTGCTCGCTCTACGTTCTGAGGCCTTCGCATTTGCCTATCTCTGTTGAACGAGCAACGCAGAGGCCCACGCGAATATGTATCGCCCAATAGACATAGCCACCTTGTGGTTTCTACGCTGTAAGACTTGGGGTACACATCGATGAGCATCTACTGTTGCTTCATTCTGGCAGAGATCTTTAAAGTTGCGAAGTTTTCAGAACGTCAGAATCAAGCGTCAAGTAAACGCCTTTATAATATGTCTTGCCTAAGATGATGCCGGTTTGCTGCTTCATCTCAAGCGATGCAAATTTAAGGAAATAATCTTGATCATCCAAAAAATATTCCCAAAAATCTTCTTTTCGGAGTGAAAAATCTTCTATATGTCACTCCTTGGGCCTCTGCGACTACAAAGTTCGTAAATTTTTCTTACAATACCTGAGTTCTTTTTGTCCAGTTTTTATTTCAAATTCTTCTTGTTCTAATTCAAAGCTACTCAATATTCAGAATTTTAAGGTTACGTAGCTTTCTCTACGTGCTTCGGCCGATGCGGAGCAGGCCGTAATCTCAGCGTGCTTGCCGTAACTGTGACGAGAAACTTTCCAAAGCACTGAGACTCTGCCACTTTGCGTCTTTGCGTGAAATTTTTAGAGCTTAAGAAAGTTGAGACAAAATAATCCTTCATGCGCTCTTCTGCTAGTCCAAGAATCTTAGGAGAAAAAATTCTGTGCCTAAAATTCTATAATCCCCTTTCAAAAGAACTTCTAATAGCTATTGCTAAAAAATACTCGGTTTTATATGCGAATTCTCAGATAATAATGCTATATTTGCAGTAGATTTGATAGAGTATGAAACCGACTAACAACCGAATTTACTGCATAGGATGCCGACATACGAAGATGCTTTTTGAATCGCAACAAAAGGCCGCCAACTTCATAAGGTTTAATCGGGAGGAAATTGCTCTAAGTTCGAAAAAGGTACCTCTTCGCACTTATTATTGCTCTTTTTGCTGCGGTTGGCATGTGACAAGTGTCAGCGATAAGGAAAGGATCGACATTCTTGAAGCACGCGACAAGCATAAATGGGAAGGAATAAAATTCGCCATCAACAAAGGAAATCAAGAGATTCAAGAGGCATCCAAATACTTGAGTTTTGAGGAAGCCGTGGAGGAGTATAAGTATTTCAATATGCTGAAAGATACTCTTACAAGAAATTTCCAATATGCAAAGTCAGATCTTCGCAATCTGGATCTTGAAGAAGCGGCGAGGCATAGCAGACTTGCTCAGAAAATTTTTGGTGAAGCTAATGCATATGCGCATGATAACAATCTTCTTTTCAGCCGTAAGCATGATCTTGAGGAGATGACGATTGCCTTGTTTGAATCTTTCGAGATCATTCGGACGCATGATGCAGATCATGAGTCGCGCCAGACATATCTTTGCCTTACTCCAGCAAAGGTAAATCCATATGCAAAAATCTTTCTGAGGAACAAGGATTTTATAGAGGTGACGGACACCAAACTAACGGAATTGGAGACTCTCGTCAAATACGGAGTAAATGTTTCTTCCTTGGGAATGATGGAAGAGATAGAGAGGGATATTAGGGATTTCTCCTGCGAGTGCATCGGTAAGAAAGTTGGTAAGAAAAGGAAGCAATTCCTAAGCAGACTTGGAGTGGTAAAGTCAAAGGCAGGGATATATAATGAAATGGATTGCATTGGTGATGATATAAGGACCGCATATCTTACCGTCATAGATATTCTGGAGAAAGCGCATTTAGCCTATGCCAAAAGAGATAATAAAGGCTTCCGGACAATGATAAAGGTCGCCGAACGATTGCTCCCAGAAGAAAAGGACGAAATCAGGGATGCCCTTTTAGTCCAGATCCGGATGATGAAGGAGAGTGAAAAACCAACTGCATGACTGTCTGATGGTCTTGTTAACTTTCAACTAAATTGAAGAAGAACCCAATTAATGGGGATAAGGGAAGTATGCTGGTTCTGCATTGTAACTTTGCGGAAAAAACAAAATCCCTTATGAAGAATTTATTGAATTATCCAATCTTAGTCTCTGTCATTGCCATCTCTGCATGCAAGAGCCATAAGCCGGTTGAAGCATTCAACTACTCAGCAAATGACTCTTGCATGGTACAAACCGATTTGAGTGTCCATTCCCTCTCCAACATCGAAAAAAACGAGTCCATCACCACACGTCTCGCCCAAGACCATTTGGATTTCTCCGACGGTGGCGGAGAAATCACAATACACCCTAATGGAGAAGTATCGATCAAAGGACTTAAGTCCGCTCATCTCATGCGCTATGACTCCCATAAACAATCAGCAACCACTGCTTCCAACAACGATAGCATAACCGCCAAATCCCAAATTAAAACCGCAAAAACAAAGGATGCCAAGTCAAAAAACATGGTGACAAATCCAACGAGCTCTTCAATATGGCAAAAAATTCTCTTGTTGATTGTGCTGATAATTGTTTTTATCCTTTCAATGCGAATCGTCCTTAAACGCTTTTTCAATTAATCCCTTCGAAGACAACGCTGACAACGACGATAACACTGAAAACTAAAACATGGCTCAACTCGAAAAATTAATCCCTTTCCTCATCTTCTGGGAAACCGGTATCCAAGACCAATCCCTTACAACCGAAACCCTATTTGCCAAAGCAAAATCCCGTGGAATTGCCAACGATCCTGCTGATAGGGGAGGGGCAACGATGGTCGGAGTTACTATTGCTACTTATCGCGACTATTGCAAGCGCAAACGACTCCCAACGCCATCTGCATCCTCCCTCTCTAAACTCTCTTATTCTGAATGGCTCGAAATATTGAAGATAATGTTCTGGGATCGTTGGCAAGCCGATCAGATAGCAGACCAAAGAATTGCTGAAATGCTCGTAGACTGGGTATGGACCAGTGGCAGCTACGGCATCACACTTCCTCAGAAACTGCTCGGTGTAAAAACAGACGGCATAGTAGGACCTAAAACCCTCTATGCCGTCAATGCCCGCAACCCTGCAGAATTATTCGAATCTCTCAAAAGAGAAAGGATAGCCTACACAAATCGCATATGTCGGTCGCGTCCTGCCAATGCCAAATTCCACTCCGGCTGGATTCGACGCATCAATTCCTTATGATCACTTAAAAATAAGCGGTGCAAACTGATATAGGCTTTCGCGCCATACAGGCCATGTGTGGCCGTCCGGTGTCTCGAAATAATCATACTTGATGCCGATCTTGTCAAACCTGTCGCGCATCACCCGGCAGTTCTCATATGCAATGTCTTCCTTGCCTCCCATCGAAAGCCAGAACACCTTCAGCTGATCGTTGTATTTATCCTTGTTCTCCTTAAGCATATCATAATACTTTTCAGAGTCCATCATCACGCCGAATGGATTGGGGTTGGCAAACCATCCCGAGCTGAACACTCCAAGGTATGCAAACTTGTCGAGATTCGGTATACCGGTATTGAGTGTCTGTATTCCACCCATAGATAGACCTGCAAGTGCACGGTATTGACAACTTCAATGCCTATTTTCAGCATGCATATCTGGCCAAAGATTCCGATAAATGTCACCCTTTAGGGGAACGTTTTCTTGAATCCTTTTCCCAAAGAGTGACTTTTCTGTGGAAAAATATGGTGTGGTATTGGAATTTTTCATTATATTTGCATAACGCCGCTGCGGGTTTGCCGCAATCGGGTCGTGGAGCTATAACGTAAAGCTACAAGGTAGGTTTGAAATTATGATTGATAAGACAGGAACGGACTCGTTTTTCACTTCCGATATGGACTATGTCGCAGATACGGAGACATGGTCAGATCTGCGTCTTATCCATGAATCTGATCGTGGATGGTGTGTCGTCTATTCCGGATTATACTGCGGACGACGCGTCGCGATCAAGGGATTGAAACCGGAATATCGGTCAAGTGAGTTTCACATGAGGCTCTTGCAGAAGGAATTTGAAGTGACTTCAGGCATGAATCATCAGAATATAGTGTCAGCTATGCGGATGGCAGATGTCCCGGATATCGGAACAGCTATCATTTTGGAATATATCTACGGCTTTACCCTCACTGAGTATTTGGACTCTCACGAGGCTGTTGACGGAAGTAAGATTGCTGACATAATCCGTCAGGTCTGCTCCGCCGTGGACTACATGCATTCACGGCAGACTATACACTGCGACCTGAAACCGTCGAATATAATGATCACCCATTCCGGATTTGTCAAGATCATTGACTTTGGGATAAGTCGCGGCAATGGTTTTGAAAATCTCGACTTTCCGGGAGGTACAAAAGGTTATACTGCTCCGGAGAATTTCAACTCCGAATCAGAAGCCTCTGCTGCCATCGACATTTATTCCATAGGCATATTGCTTGAGAAGATGGACCGCAAAGGTATGTTTAAGGGAGTATGGAAGAAATGCCTTTCGTCAGACCCTGAAAAACGTCCTGTCAGTGTCAACGATATCCCGGATCTACTTAATCAATCCTTAACATACAATAGACAAAGAAGGATTTACTACAGAGTAATAGGCGTTGTGTTGGGCTTAATCGCTGTTGCTGTGTGTATTTTCCTGATATTTCGAAAGGAGCAGGTTTCAAATTATGGAGAGCAACATGATACGGCAATAGTAAGTGAAGATTCAGGTCTGAAAGAGCTCATGAATCAAGTGATGAACGACGTGGAGATCTCGGAGGAGGAGAGGCGTATGCTCGACTCTATGTCGTATAAACTTGGTAAGACGGCCTATGACTGTGGCGACTGGCTTATCGATGAGGCTCGTAGCGGCCGTATTAAGGGAGCTGACCATGCCCAATGGGCTGACTATCATCTCTATCACCTCTGCGTCTGGCTTGACGAGGAGTATGGGCGGCTTCAGTCGTGGGTCGGAGTCTTCCTCAACCGTCAAACGGAAGGTGGTGGTGTCGAGGTCAGCTTTTATATCGTCTGCGAGTCGCAGGATGAATCGTTGCACTCGTTGCTTCGGGAGAAACTGGATCTTCTTCCCGGCGAGAAGAGAGAGGGTGATTACTGGTGGTTTTCTCCCGCATCCGAAGATCTTCAAAAGATGTACTTCGTCTCCGTGCCGGACCGTCACGCCATATGCTCACGCATAGAGCAGATGCTCGCCCGCCTCAACGTCATTGTATGGCCTTAATTCCTGTCTTTCGGGCTCCGATGTAAGTACCCAAGTCCATACCATTGCGCCTGCAATCCCTGGCAATGAATTTTTCGCCTATGATCAGGGTGTCTATCGCCAGGATATCTCCTGGCAACAGTTTGATGTTTTTTGATTCTGTTACCTCAAAGATATTTGGTTGGTTGATTTTGATCAACCGCAACCATTTTTCCGCTTCCCATTCTGCATAGACGCTGCATCTCAAGTTTAGTTCAGAAGAGATTATCAGTCTGGATGATGAAAAATCGGAATCCTCATCCCCCTTATAATGTGAGCAGAATGAATCCCAGTCGCGATAGCCTGTGTAGCGTGCAAGAATTGACAGGGTAGTATGGGTTGCATTATATGGAGACTTGATATATCCCCAAAATCTTTTTAGTGTAGAGACTCCGACTTTATTGCCGGTGGTGGATAATATTTGATAGGATAGGTTGTCGAAGTCGGTGGGAGAACCAGGTTTTCGGCCAAAAGTCTCTTCGATGACCTCCCTTAATTGATTCAATTTATCAGGGTCTGTTTTCATGACAGTTGTTGATTTCATTACAAAATTAGCATAAAAACTCACATCAAGGAAATCAGTATATGCTAATAAATGTTAAAATGAAACGGAATGAACTATTGCCGATACGTGCTCCATTTAGAAAGATATGTAATTTTGCATCATTGTTGACGCGACTGCCGATGCAGTCTGAGACATATTGAAAGGCGTTTACCCAACGCTCATTCCTGACGTATAGAAACATGGAAAACCTCTAATTAGAATTCCATGGCCTCTTTACGTGGATCGGGCAGAAAGTACGGCTCTCACGCTTTTTTATTCACTAACCTAACGCCGTCGAGTGGGCCCGACGGCTTGTGAAACGATAATATGAAGTATCATTTTGTGTATGGACAACAAGGAGTGGGGAAAACAACCGCCATTGGTCGATTGTATAAGGCTATTTTGGCTTTAGGTGGCAAAACTTTAGAATTTCGTCATTTGTTTGACGAAGATTTCCAAGCCATAGTGTCTTATCTTGACAAGAAAATTGCGATTTATTCGCCTGGAGATGAATGTCAACATCTACAAACGGCAATCGAATATGCGATGTCGAATGGCTGTGAAATATTAGTGGCAGCTGTAAGAAAAGCAACCCATTATAATACCGTTTTGGATGCCCTCGGTATATCCAGGGACGACGTGAGGTGGCATGAGTTTAGTGAAGCTGATGGTGTGCCAGCTTGTCATAGAACTCAGAATGAGAAGATAATTGAAATCATAATCGAAATTAGTCAATAGTAGATTGTCGTTGCGTACAAAAATAAGTTTAGCTATATGGTGAGGGAGAACCTGTCAAGAAAATCGGCTATGCTTTCGTATGTCAAGCTTTCGGTGGAACAGAAACCGTGATACCTACTTTCGTAGTCGATCAAGCCCCAAATGCTCAGGCTTGCCTTACGGTCGGAGGGAATCGAAACATCTTTCTTATACATCCAAATCTTGCGCCAATGCTGATAAAAAAGCCCTGTATGTATCTTTAAAGATTTTCTTCCAGTTGGCTTCCTGCCATCTTTACTTGGCCTTCATGACGCTCAGCTTGTCGTTGGTGATCGCATCCCAGACAGCTTTTTGTGTTGTACAGTAATATCCGGCATGGGTTCTTTATGAACTCCCTGGAGTTGACGTGCAACATGTACTCCAGCTCCATGTGTGTTTCTCGGTAAGGTATACTTCTGTGATTCTCTTAGTCGCCTGTGTCCTTACCTATATACAAAAAATCAGGTCAACATATGTATAATAAATTTTAGTTCAATAGTTCGTTAAAAAATTAGATATCGGCTAAGCGACATCTGCTGCCAAGCCAGAGAGTTCCTTGACAAGCTTAGCATTTAAAGTCGTGTACGGGTCAATTCCGCTCAGCTCAAAAAATCTTTTTATGAAA
>JAIDTO010000323.1 GCA_029060625.1 Muribaculaceae bacterium
GTCTGGAGCCCTTCAAGGTCTGCCTCGACATCCTCGGCGGTGAAGCCGTGCACCTCGTTCCAGTATGTGCTGGAGACCACGGGCATGGAGCAGATGGTGAAATACTTGTTGATCTCGTCAAATGCGGATGTGGAGCCTGCGCGGCGTGAGGACACGACAGCTGCCCCGACCTTCATGGTCTTTGTGAAAACTCCTGAGGTGCTGTAGAAAAGTCGGTCAAGGAATGCGAGAAGCTGACCGTTTGCTCCTGCGTAATATACAGGTGAGCCTACAAGCAGGCCGTCGGCTTCGGCAAACTTGGGAGCGGTCTCGTTTACGAGGTCGTTGAACACGCAGCGACCATTTTCGCGGCAGAAGCCGCATCCGATGCATCCGCGTATGTCTTTAGTGCCTACGTTGACGCGTTCAGTCTCTATGCCGCAGGCGTGGAGGGTATCTTCTACCTCGCGCAGGGCGCGGTCGGTGCAACCTTTTGGGTGTGGGCTGCCGTTGATTACGAGTACTTTCATAAGTGGGTTTATTTTAAGCTGCGGGCTGAAGCTCGCAATCCAGAGAAAAAGTGAATTAATAATTTTTAGAAATAACGTTTGGGAAGGGGGGATGGTTTTGGATTTGGTTGGTTCAGGAAATTTTAGTAATTTTGCAGTGCGGTTCACAAAGAACAGCCTTAAAATGGACGAGACTATAACTAATATTTCTTTACCAAATCCCGCGGTGAGGAACTGGGGATTTCTTGAAAACTGGAAAAGCACGGCGTCTTTGTAAGTTTTTGACGTTGTCAACGTTGTCGGCGTTGTCGCCGATTAGAATGTAAATTCAATGAAGTTTAAACAACTTCAATAGATTCACTTATCATTTCCAATTTTATTTATGAACAATCTTCGATTGCTCGCAGGGCTGCTGTGTGCTGCCTTGCTGAGCGGCGGAGTGCGCTCTTATGCCCAGTCGGTGATCACCTTGGAGGAGATATTCGACTCGGCTGAGGCTCATAGCGCGCAGCTCCGGCCATCCTTGACAGCCATATCGGAGGCTGATCAGGAAATAAAAACCGCGCAGACTGCCAAACTTCCGGATATAAATGCCACGCTCAGCCTAAGCTATCTTGGAGATGGCTTCATCACAAAGCGGGATTTCACCGGATATGAGAAAGCACCGATTCCTCATCTTGGGACAGGACTGTCTGTGACGGTAAGCCAGCCTGTATATACAGGAGGAGCCATCACTAACTCTATAAAGCTCGCCGAGCTGAAATCCACAGCCTCGCGCTTCGCCAACGACCTTCAGCGCGACAATATCCGCTTCCAGCTTGCCGGATTCTATCTTGACATCTATAAATGCACAAATCTCAGACAGGTGCTTGAAAGCAATCTTGAGTCGGCACGTAAGGTGCTCGGCGAGATGAGGGCAAGATATGAGCAGGGCACAGCCCTTCAGAACGATATCACCAGATATGAACTGCTTGTGTCAAACCTTGAGCTTCAGCTGATAAAGATAAACAATACCCTCGAGATACTCAACAACAATCTTGTGACAGTGGCGGGACTCCCGGAAAATACAGTGGTGGTGCCTGACTCTGCGATACTTGCCCGGAGCCTTCCCATTCAGTCGGAAGATGAGTGGCAACGGGATGCTGAGGCAAATTCACCATCGCTCAGCCTTGCTCGCAACGGGGTGGAGATAAGCAAGAAGGCCGAGGCGTTAGTGCGCTCGGAGCGCCTTCCGAAGATAGGACTGAGAGCAGGGTGGACGATAGATGGTCCGATTCTCGTGGAGGTGCCACCGATCGACAAGAATCTCAGTTATTGGTATGTCGGTCTTGGAGTGGACTATAACCTGGCGTCGCTTTACAAGAGCAACAAATCGCTTACGCGCAGCCAGATTGCCACGCGCAAGGCACGCGAGGAGCTCGAGGCTGCCAAGGAGGGCGTGAGCCTGGCTGTAAGGGCTGACCATGTGCGCTATCTTGAGGCATACGAGGAACTGAAGACCCAGGAAAAGAGCCTTGAGCTCGCCGAGCGCAACTATCGCACCACAGCCACACGCTATTCAGAGGGCATGGCACTTATCACCGACATGCTTGATGCCGCTGATTCACGACTCAATGCCGGACAGCAGCTCGTCAACGCTCGCATCAACATCATCTATTATTACTATAAACTCTTATTCACAACCGGAAAGATATGAACCATCGCAGTAAAAAAATACTCTCCTATATCATCTCAATCGCTGTAGTAGCCATAGCAGCATGCTGGGTAGGCAGCAAATTCATTCATCTCGGCAATGTCGAGTTTACCGACAATGCCCAGGTAGAACGCCAGATTGTCCCTGTCAACAGTCGAGTGCAGGGCTATATAAAGGAAATACGCTTTAAGGAATACCAGCAGGTGAAGAAAGGTGACACTCTTGTTGTAATTGACGACTCGGACATGAGGCTTAACGTGGCGCGCGCCAAAGCTGACTATGCCAACGCCGTGGCGGGACGCAGCGTTGCAGACCGCTCGGTGGCTTCGGCCTCAGCGAATGTGGCTGTAAGCGAGGCATCGATAGCAGAGGCGAAAGTACAGATGGAGATGGCTGCCACTGATCTCGCGCGATACGAGAAACTGCTTGAGAAGGATGCCGTCACACGTCAGCAGTATGACGGTGCTGTGACCGACTATAAGTCGAAAAAGGCCCGTTATGACATGCTCGTGCGCCAGAGGGGAGCTACTTCCACGGTGGTGGACGTGAGCCGTCAGCGCATATCGCAGTCAGAGGCCGGAATAGACCTTGCCAAGGCGATGCTCGAGACTGCCGAGCTGAACCTCAGCTATACAGTAATACTTGCGCCTTGCGACGGATATACCTCGCGCAAGGAGATACAGGTAGGTCAGCTCGTGCAGCCGGGGCAGACCCTGCTTGACGTGGTGGATTCGCAGGAAGTGTGGGTGACAGCCAACTTCAAGGAGACGCAGCTTCCCCACATAAAGCCAGGAAGCAAGGTGGAGATAAAGGTAGATGCCATCCCCGATGAGGAGTTTGAAGGAACAGTGGCCGCAATCTCCACCGCCACGGGAGCATCGCTGTCGCTGATGCCGCAGGATAATTCCGCCGGCAATTTCGTGAAGGTGCGCCAACGGGTGCCGGTAAGGATAGAGTTCTCTTCATCGTGCAAGCCCGAAGATCTCGAGCGGCTCAGGGCAGGCATGAATGTGGAATGCCTTGTGAAGTATTAATGCGTGGTGCGTTTTGCGTGAAGCGTAATGCGTTAATTTAATTAATTATGGGTGATTGGCATGCTAATCAGGGACCTTTCGATATCCCTGACTTACCTAACTATATCCCTCGAAGGCTGAAGCCGTGGATATTCATATTTTTTGTGCTCATAGTGCAGTTTTCGGGGGGGCTATATCTTGCTGCCGCTTCCGACATGGTGGGCACGACGGCCTTGATGCAGGAAGACATACTGATGGCGGGCTACGCATCGCTGATAGGACTTGCGGTAAACTTTGCCGTTATGTTCCGCATAAAGTTCAGGTTCTCAAACCGTACCCAGCTGATAGCGGCAGGATGTGTGCTGATTGCCGCTAACCTCATCTGTGCGCACACTACGAGTGTCCCGGTGCTTGTAGCCACCTGTTTTGTAGCTGGATGGTTCAGGATGCAGGCAACCCTTGCCTGCAACTCCACGATTCAGCTCTGGCTTACGCCTGTGAGGGATATGGCGATATTCTTCTGCTATGTGTATATACTCGTGGATAGTGTGATCCAGCTCAGTGGAATCGCCACGATTTACACGGCGTTTCATATGGAATGGGAATATATGCACTGGATAATGATAGGTCTGCTTGCGCTTATGATACTGCTTGTGGCGATCCTTCTAAAGCCGGTACGGGGCCCGATGTATATTCCGCTTCTTGGCATCGACTGGCTTGGCGCTCTGCTCTGGGCGGGATTCATGATGGGCTTCACGTTTATCTGCGTTTACGGCAATTTCTACGATTGGTGGGAGGCTCCGGAGATAAGGGGAGCAACACTTCTCGGGCTTGGCTGCATGGGCATAAACCTATGGAGGGCAACATTCCTGCATCATCCATACATATCCTTTCAGGCAATGAAGAACCGTAACGTAATCAGGGCGACACTCGTATATCTTGTGTTTTTTACGGTTATGGCTACGGAGCATGTATTCGAGCATACCTATGCAGCGAATATACTCGGTTTTGACGAGACTAACCTGATTGACCTCAATTGGTATGTATTTGCAGGAATAGTAGTGGGATGCGCGTTTACCTACTTCACATTTGCCCTGCGCAAATGGAGATACAAGACGATGACCGCCATTGGTTTCGCGCTTGCGGCGGTGTATCTGGCATATTTCTATTTCACGATAGACTATGGGGTGGAGAAGGAGGCACTGTTTATTCCGCTTTTCGCGAGAGGAGTGGCATCGGTGATCATCTCCATCGTGTTCCTTACTTCGATAGTGCAGAGTGGACTGCCGTTTACGGTTTTTCCGCAGGCATTGACCATCAATGGTTTTACAGGAGCAGTGATGGGGGCTACGCTGGGCCCGGCATTGGTGGGAGAGTGGCTCAAGCATGCGATGGCAAAGAATGCATCGCTGTTAGGAGCTAATATCGTAAGTTTCAATCCGGATGTGGCTCATGTGCCGTTTGGTGAGCTATACGGTATGGTGCAGATGCAGGCATTGGTGGTGTCGATGAAGGAGATATATGGCTGGCTGCTGATTATTGCTTTGGTAGCCCTGTTGCTGATACTTGTCGGGTATGGGCCGGTGCGTCCTTGGGCGATTTTCCCAAAGTGGAGGACAGTCAGGAAGAGTCTTTGGAGACTTGCGGGGCGGTGACAGGATAAATAAACCCCGGGCTTGGATATTACGTTAAGAAGATATGAACGGAATTATAATAGGATTGTTGCTGCCGTTCTTGGGGACGACCCTGGGAGCGGCATGTGTGTTTCTGATGAAGGAAAGCATCGCTCCCCGTCTGCAGAAGATCCTCACGGGTTTTGCGGCGGGGGTGATGGTTGCCGCGTCGGTGTGGTCGTTGCTTATCCCTTCGATAGAGATGACGGGCAAGGAGGGGTTGCCGAGTATCATACCTGCCATAGTCGGATTTATGGTGGGCATTCTGTTCCTGCTGTTTCTTGATAATATCATCCCTCACCAGCATATCGACAGCAATGAGAGTGAGGGCCCGAAGTCGCATCTTTCGAAGACTGCTAAGCTGGTGTTTGCCATCACCCTTCATAATTTGCCGGAAGGGATGGCTGTCGGGGTGGCTCTGGCGGGAGTCATGGAGCATAATTCGTATATGTCGATGGCGGGTGCAATTGCTCTTTCGATAGGAATCGCGATCCAGAATTTTCCGGAAGGGGCGATAGTGTCGATGCCATTGCGGAGTGCCGGTAACTCGCGGCGCAAGTCATTCCTGATGGGGACGTTGAGTGGGGTGGTGGAGCCGGTAGGGGCGGTATTGACGATATTGCTTGCTTCGGTGATAGTGCCACTATTGCCGTATCTGTTGGCGTTTGCTGCGGGAGCAATGATATATGTGGTTGTGGAGGAGTTGATCCCGGAGACACAGGAGGGGGAGCATTCTAATCTTGGGACAATAGGATTCGCTTTTGGCTTTGTGCTGATGATGGCGCTTGATGTACTCCTTGGGTAATATCCTGACCCAATGCTTCAAGTTCAATCAGATGGAATTTGGGCGTTTAGGCGCGGACGTCTCATGGCGTGATGTCGATGGCTGGAATATGGATATGGCATCGAAAAAGGATGGACCCTATTGTGAGCCCATCCTTGATTTTGTTGTTTTAATAAGCTTTTATTTGTTGCAGCCGCATCCGACTTTGCTTCTTACCTCCTGCTTGAAGGCCTCAAACTGCGGGGCGAACTGTGCGAAGAGGGGATTGTCGGAGTTCTTCTTGATTACGTGGTGCATGAAGCGCATCGCAAGAACGAACTCCTTTGCATGTTTGTCTTTGGCGAAGCCAAGAGATTTAGCTTTCTCAGCCATGGCGGCGATATCGTGATGGCCACCGAAGTTGAAGTTGAGGACCTCGGCCATCTTTCCGTCTTTGGCCTCGATCATGTTGACATAATAAGATTTCTTTTCTTTTTCCATAATAATTGTGTGTTTTAGATAGTTGTTTAGGAAAACGGTTTTCATCCCGTTTTCTGTAAATATAACGCTTCGTGTAGGAACACGGATTATTAAGGAAGTATAAAGAAAATTAGAAATGTGAAAAATAGAGCAGATTGACTTTCCATCTCCTGTAGCATGAAGAGTAAGGAATGGATCCGCAGAAGGGAAGAATTTATCGTTGTATCTTTATAATAAAGACCTACTTTAATCCGTTTTGTGAAAAAGAGAATTATTCAATGATAATTATAAAAATATGAACGCAACCATATCTATGGATGGACTTTGGACAATTGTTGATTCCCTGTCCACAAAAAATAAGAAGTGGCTCGTTGATAAGTTGTTGGTGTCCTTGTCGGCGTCAAATGAGTCTAAAGAGAATGCGATACTTGCAGGAATAGCCCGTTCTGCAAAGGAGGCAAAAGAAGGAAAAACGATGCCTTTAGATACATTATGGGAGCAACTATAGTTTTCGATTATACTCCAGAATTTCTGAAATCAGCCAAAGTCCTTTCTAAGAGATACAGATCATTTACTGAAGATTTAAAGTCCTTATGCGAGGAGATTGTCAAGAATCCGCAACTTGGAGATGATTTGGGCGGTGGCATCCGAAAAATCAGGATGGCGATTAAGTCAAAAGGTAAAGGGAAAAGAGGAGGAGCCCGCGTAATTTCACTTTCGGTGGTGATGGATGATGAAAAGTCAAAGATGACGTTTCTGTACGTCTATGACAAAAGTGATATGGCTAACGTTTCAGACAATAAGATAAAGCAAATCCTATCAGACAATGGATTGTCTGTAGGTTAAAAGCAAATCAAGGATGTGTCCGCGGGGATACATCCTTGATTGCGTTTTGAAAAGCGTATGGGTTATTTATGGAGGCACTCGTAGCCGTCATAGCCGATGGCCTTGTGCTTTAATCAGATTTATTCTTGTACACAATAGATCGGACGGGTCTTTGAGCCTTCGTAAAGATAGTCAGGAGCCTGGCAGCATCGCGCTCTATCTGACTTCATTGATTATGCCTTGGATGGCTGAGCTGAGGTCGCCTATGAAAAGCGACTTCTGGGCCGGGAAGAAACCGACGTTACGGTAAACTCTTGAATACATCTCATAGTCCTTTTCATGATTGGCACTGAAGAAGGCATACGTGTCACGTATCGTCTCCGGTGTCACCCAGTTGAGGTCATCGAGGGTGACGGTAGGGTTTATAACTATCTTCTTCTGACGTTTGTATGCCATAAGGATAGTGGCGGTGTTCCCTATGCCAATTACCCATTCAGGATGCTCTTTTCTGATTACCTCCCTTATAAACTCCTTTGGGTCTTTCTTATGTAAGTCATTGCTCGAATAGACCTTATCGCCAATCTTCAGGCATTCATCTTCCTCAAACATTTCAGAGATAATGAATCCTGTCTGGTCTTCCAATGTAGTATTCTTGGCATCCCAATAAGGAAGGAAGAATATTATGCTGTTCGTTTTATGATCCATTTGTATCGCTGTATTTATTGATTGTAGTGTTTTAAGCCTCTTCTGTTTATAAATGACTTAACTTTCGCTTTATATTTGCAGCGTGAAAGGCTCATTGGTCAGAAAGTCCTTTCTGCTTCAGTTCAAAACCGGGGTTGGATGTTCCTTTGTTGTATTAAGGAGACCAACCTCCCCACCGGATAAA
>JAIDTO010000324.1 GCA_029060625.1 Muribaculaceae bacterium
TTTTTAAACATTTTAGATTACAAAATTGTTTCAAACCCATTAAATTTTAACACATGTTAAAAAATCTCACCTTAACCCTTAATCCTTAACTCTTAACTCTTAACCCTTGACTCTTGACTCTTGACCCTTAACCCTTAACTAAGTATAGGAATCACCCGATTAAGAGCTGCTATAAATGCATCCACCTCTTCTTTAGTGTTGTAGGCAGCAAACGAGGCTCTCACCGTTCCTGATATTCCAAGCCGCTGCATAAGAGGCTGCGCACAGTGATGTCCGGTCCTGACTTCTACCCCAAGTTTATCAAGAAGCATACCCATGTCATAATGATGTATATCACCTACAAGAAATGATATCACAGCGCTCTTGGCAGGAGCATTGCCAAAGATTCGCATCCCGGGTATCTCCCTCATCTTTGCCTCAGCATACTCCATAAGCTCATGCTCATGCCCCGCTATCTTCTCGATCCCTATCTCATCAATAAAATCCAGAGCCTTCGGGAAAGCCCCTATTCCAACATAATCAGGCGTACCTGCCTCGAACTTGAAGGGAAGCTCCGCAAACGTAGTCCCTTCGAAGCTGACATGAGCTATCATCTCTCCTCCTCCCTGATAAGGAGGCATACGGAGCAGATGCTCCTTCTTGCCATATAGCACTCCGATACCCGTCGGGCCATACATCTTATGTGAAGAGAAGGCATAAAAGTCACAGTCAAGGTCTTTTACATCGACATGCATATGCGGAACAGCCTGTGCACCGTCTACGAGCACCGGGACTCCCTTGGAATGTGCATAAGCAATCATCTCTTTCACCGGATTTATCGTGCCAAGCACATTGGAGACATGGCAAAACGATGCCATACAAGTATGTTCGTTGAAGAGCGACCTATATTGCTCCAGCAGCAGCTCACCCTTATCATTGATGTCCACCACTTTTATCTTCAGATCAGGCCTACGGCTCTGAAGGAGCTGCCAGGGGACAATGTTGGCATGATGCTCCATCACAGTCAGGATTATCTCACCATCCTTAAGGAAAAGCGAGCCAAACGACGAAGCTACCAGATTGATAGCCTCTGTTGTTCCCCGTGTGAAGATCACCTCCTCCACAGAGGAGGCTCCAATATAGTCACGCACGCGCCGGCGACATTCCTCCTGAAGTTCGGTAGCCTCCTGCGATAAGGTATGCACCCCTCTATGCACATTAGCCTTGAAATCAAGATATCCGGAGTCGATGGCTTCCACCACACTGCGTGGGGTCTGCGACGTAGCGGTATTATCGAGATATACCAGAGGCTTCCCCCCTATCGTACGCGACAGGATAGGAAATTCTCCCCGTATCTTATCTATATTATATTCAACCATTACATTTTGACTTGCTTTAGCTTGGGCGTAGCCAATTATGAATTATGCATTATGCATTTTATCATTGAAAGGAGTCATTACATGACACCGGGCATGAAGCACACGCTGTCTTCTCTCCGGCAAACCTACGTTCCACCATGATCTTTAGCCTGTCGCGTAGCGGAGGAAGGGATATACCATCGATCACGTCTGACATAAATGCCTGCTTGAGCATCAGGCGTGCTTGATCTTCTGAAATTCCACGCGTCATCATATAGAATAGCTGTTTCTCGTCAAGCTGACCAATAGCCGTACCGTGTGAACATTTCACGTCATCATTGTAGATCTCAAGCTGTGGCTTTGAATGCATCACTGCAGTGGCTGAACCTACAAGGTTGCGGTTTGACTGGAAGGCTTCTGTCTTTACAGCACCCTCTGCCACATATATCAGTCCTGCGAATGCCCCGACGGCATTGTCGTCTACTACATATTTGAAAAGCTCATCCGTGTTGCATTCAGGCTCATCGTGTGATATTCGAGAATATGTATCGAGTTTGCGAGAATCATCCTCTATGCCCATCCCAAGCATCTTTAGCCGTGCATGCCTACCGCAAAACTTAGAATAGAATTCATTGCGTGTCACACCATTGTAGAGGGTCATGGAATCGAGAAGCACTTCCGATCCCTCTTCCTGCATTAGCCAAAGAGATGAGAGTCGAGACGTGTTTCGTGTGCTTTCCTCAAGGTCGTAGAAATCGAGTCGGCTCCCCTTTCCGGCATACACCTCCACTACCTGGACTGAACAAAAGTCTATGTCAGGTGTCTGTGTATGATCACAGAAGAGCACCTTCGCTTCCGAATCCTCCTCCATCACGATCAGCACACGTCTGGCTGAAAGCAAGGCCGCTGAATTTTTGAAAATATTGACTATCTGGATTGTCGGTTCTACTTTGACACCTTTTTTCACCCTTACCATCACTCCATCTTGACAGAAAAGTGTATTGAGCGCCACGATGGGATTGGCCATGTCGGTAAGCTTGCCATAATGCTCTGAAACAAATTCAGGATTTTTGCGCGCATAGGCTGCCAACGACATCACCTCCACCCCCTCAGGAAGCATCTTACGGCAATCTGCAGTCTCTGCAAAAGCGTCGTTCACTACCAGAAAGAGTGATGTGGAAAGCATCGGCACATCACAACGGAAAGTTTCAGATGGATTCACTGCCATCTTCACCCTCCCTACATTGACTCCAAAGTCGGGAGAGAGAACTTTTTCAAAATCAGTGTAGCGATAGTTTTCATCATGTTGACTTGGAAGTCCATTCTCAATAAGTGAGGATGCAGCATCCGGGCGCAGACGGTTGAGCGCTTCCGATGAATTGGTGTCAATCAGTGAGCCATGTTCCTGCCAAAGTTCGATATATTGATCAAGTGCACCCATAGCTTACGCCTCCCCTTTTATAGCATCTTTAGCATCAACCTCAGCCTTGATCCAGTCATAACCTTTTTTCTCAATTTCGAGCGCAAGTTCCGGACCCCCGGTATACACTATACGCCCCTTATAGAGCACATGGATCACGTCGGGCTTGATATAATCGAGAAGTCGCTGGTAGTGGGTTATGACAATAGCGGAGTTTTCTGGAGTACGAAGTTTATTCACGCCTTCTGCAACGATCCTGAGAGCATCCACATCCAGCCCGGAATCAGTCTCGTCAAGGATAGATAGTTTTGGCTCAAGCACAGCCATCTGGAAGATCTCGTTGCGCTTCTTTTCTCCCCCCGAGAAGCCTTCATTGACACTGCGGGAGGCAAGTTTATTATCAAGCTCTACGATAGCCCGCTTCTCACGCATTAGCTTTAGGAAATCGGTGGCTCCCATTGGGGGCTCTCCAAAATATTTACGCTTGGCGTTTACGGCTGCTCGCATGAAGTTGACCATAGACACTCCCGGGATCTCGACCGGATACTGGAATCCGAGGAAAAGTCCCTCATGGCTTCTGACATCAGGAGTCATCTCAAGTAAATTTTTTCCTCTGAAAGTCACCTCTCCGGAGGTCACTGTATATGCAGGATTGCCTGCAAGCACCATTGAAAGCGTTGACTTACCGGAGCCATTCGGACCCATCACGGCATGCACTTCTCCCGGTCTCACTTCAAGATTAACGCCTCGGAGTATCTCCTTACCGTCGATTTCCGCATGAAGATCTTTTACTAACAGCATATCTTATCTATATATTTATCAATTTCTTAATCAATTTTCTTTCCCCTCCTCCCTCTTCCTTAATACTCTTTACTTTTTACTCATTACTTTATACCCTTGACCCTTAACTTATCGTCCTCGCCTCCCAAAGCTGCACCTTAAGTATATACTCCTCAGCCGACATCGTGCCCAAGAGTTCAGGCGCAAGCCTTATTACTCCGTCTACGAGATTGCCGTCGTCGTGCCTGGCACAGTGCATCAGAGGGGAGTCAAACGGGCGGCAAAGGGCAAGGTCGAACAAGATGGAGAGAAACATCAGGTATTTTAATAATGTAAACGCTGCGCCTGCTATAGAGTTCACGATCCCTACAGGTATCATACCAAGTATGAAATTCAGAATACCGGTAAACATTGAAAACGCAAACATACAAAGGCCCCATATGATCCCATATCCAAGCATCGACACAAAAAACGTCTTGGCTACAGGATGATACACCTGTGGAAACCATCCAGCAAGCCACATAGAGAAATCCGGACCAAGAGCCCGGGCTGCCACAATACCAAATATAAAGCCTAACACACCTGAAACCTGTCGCATCAGCCCGGCATGAAAACCTCTGAATATTCCGACAAGCGCCACAGCTATCACCAAGATATGATATATCGCTTCTCCCATAATTTTCTTTACTCCTCTGCGCTCCCTGCGCGAGATATTAAATGCAAAATTAATAAAAATTTTGGAATTTATTGAATTTTTATAAGTCTCGATTTGGCATCTTGACCAAATATTACTAATTTTGTAGAAGAATGAAGATACTGGCCGACATCAACACACGTAAGACAGACATTGTTATTTTCCTCTGCTTCCTTACAGCAGCGGCTCTTCTTACGTGGGCTGCTTATGCGGCTTGGATCAATTTCCGCACAACCCCTCCTTATGTCGACAGAGAAAGATATCCTGTTGCCGGCTTTGACATCTCTGCCCACAACGGCCATATCGACTTCAAGGCAGCTGTGAAAGATGGAATGGAGTTCGTCTGGATAAAAGCTACCGAGGGGGTCACATTCCGCGACCGCCGCTTTACTAAGAACTATGACTTGTCTGGCAAAGAAGGGCTCAAGAGAGGTGCATACCACTTTTTTAGATTCGACAAGGATGGAGTGGAGCAAGCTATCAATCTGCTTGAGACAGTCGGCGACCGCGACCTTGAATTAGGCGTAGCCATTGATGTGGAATCGTCGGGAAATCCTGAAGGTGTCGACGAAAATCTTATAAAAGAGAGAATACTCGCTATGGTGGAATATCTCAACCTGCGAGGGCTCGCTCCGACTCTTTACTGCAACAAGACTGACTATTACAAATATTTAGTGGAATCTTTCCCGGGCAATTCCCTATGGATTTGCTCCTTTTCGCAAGACCCCATAGCTGCGCCATGGACATTTTGGCAATACAACCACAAAGGTGGAATCAAAGGCATCAAAGGTGCCGTTGACCTTAATGTCTTCGGAGGGACTCGCAAAGAATGGAACGACTTCATATCCGGTCAACAATATAAAGGTAATAAATCCGTTAATTAACTGTGAAACTATATAATTTATCAAGATATACTTACGGGCTTGCCATTTCTCTGTCAATGGCACTCTTTTCGGCTTTCGGTGTAAGGGCGGCTAATTCAGAAAAGTACGCTCCTTCATCTGTGTTATCAAGTGGAAAATGGGTAAAAATCAATGTTTCCTCTACTGGACTTCATACCCTGACCAAACAAAATCTCAAGAATTTCGGATTCAACGATCCGAAATCTGTCTACGTCTATGGATATGGCGGCAGGCTTGTTTCAGAAGCACTCACAGCTGATCATCCTGATGATCTCCCATGTGTGCCCGTGGCCCGCAAAGATGATGGATCCATCTCTTTCTTTGCTACCGGGACGATTGCTCCTAAAGAGGCCGCTTCCACACAAACAGCCTACGACCACACCATAAATCCTTATAGCGATTATTCTTATTATTTTCTTAGCGACAAGGCTCCATCTTCAGATATTTCATCTATCGACCTCTCCCAAATAGAGGGAATGCCGGTCTGCACATCGTTTACAAATCAGCTCGTACATGAAGTTGATTTGCTGCAATGCGCATCTTCCGGACGTGATTATCTCGGAGAGGACTTCAAATCTAATAAATCGCAGTCATTCTCTTTTGAGCTGCCCGACAACGCTTCAGGAGACGCTACCATCAGGGTGAGATTTGCCGCCAACACTTCTGGGGCAGCTAGCAGTATAATCGTCAGTGCAAATGGTGAGAGGCTCCCGGCGACCTCCGAAGACCACATTGCCAATGTCACTGCAAGCGACCAATTCTATCGGTTGGCAACATCTGTAAAGCATGCCGAAGGGGTCAACTCATCTCTCAATGTTGGCATAGAGTATTCTCAAGGTGGAGTTGTAAATATGGCTCGCCTCGATTGGATTGAAGTTGAATACGAAAGAAACTTGGCCTTAAATGATTCAAAACTATACTTTATCGTCAATCCTGACAAGCCTACTGCTTACTCCATAAGCGGTGTGTCTGATCAGACTATCCTATGGGATGTATCCAAACCTTGGGATATCAAGGAAGTAAAAGGAGTATATGATGCTTCTGCAAAGACTCTTACAATTGGATTGTCGGAGAAAGGATTGCGTGAATTTATAGCTTTCGAGCCTTCTGCAAAAGGGCTTGCTATTCCGGGAAAGTTAAACATTTCCAACCAGAACATTCACGCGCTCCCAACCCCCGACATGGTAATCATAACCCCTGATTTATTTGCCCCCGCTTCTGAAAGGATCGCTGAGCTTCACCGAATCCACGACGGGATGACTGTCCATGTGCTTTCTCCTGAAAAGATTTTCAATGAGTTTTCAAGCGGAAATCCCGATGTGTCAGCTTTCAGAAAACTCCTGAAGATGTGGTATGACCGTAGCCAAAGTGATCCGGACGGTACTCAATTCGGCTACTGCCTCCTTATGGGTCGTCCTACCTACGACCAAAAAAGCAAAAATCCTGAGACTATTAAGTCTGGCTATCCACGCACTCTCATCTGGCAGTCACCCAGCGGCCTGACCGAGACAAGCTCTTACGGCACCGACGATTTCATAGCTATGCTGGAAGACGAGACTTCTGAGCGCCCATTGCAGTCAAGGCAACAATTGGTCGGAGTGGGTCGATACACTGTTACTTCTGCATATGAAGCTGATGTTGTAGCTTCAAAACTCGAAGCCTATATGACTGAGCCTTCCTACGGCATCTGGCGCAACAACGTAATGGTGATTGCGGATGATGGAGACTTGGCCCAGCATCTAAATCAGTCTGAGAAAGCCATAAAAAACATGATGGCAAGTAATGCAGGTTCTCATTATGCATATGAGCGTGTCTACCTCGATGCTTTCGAACAGAAACAAACCGGTGCAGGCCTCACTTTCCCCGATGCCAAAGAGAGGATGCTGATGAAATGGCAAAAGGAGGGAACTTCTCTGATTTCATATATCGGACATGCTAACCCAAAGGAGTGGGGACACGAAAAGCTCCTCACTTGGAAAGACATCAACGAAATGTCAAACCAATATCTGCCCGTCCTTTATGCGGCCACTTGCAGCTTCGGAAAATGGGATGCTGAGGATATCAGCGGTGCTGAGCTCATGCTTGCCAACCCTGCTGGAGGGGCAATTGCAGTTATAACTCCAAGCCGCACCGTATATATCAACAAAAACGAGGCCATCACAAACTCTATTGCAAGGCAAATGTTTGAGAAAGACTCCATTGGAAATGGCCAACGACTTGGCGATATTGTACGCCTCGGAAAAAACAAAAGTTCCAACCCAGACGACAATATGCTCCGGTTTCACCTATTCGGAGATCCGGCTTTGCGTATGCCGGTGCCATACAACAGTGTAGTTATTGATTCTATCGGTGGACTCCCTTTGGCACTCGACTACTCTGATGCCCCTGTCTTAAAAGCTCGTTCAGCTGTAAGAATATCCGGAAAGGTGACAGACAATATGGGTAACAAAGTTTCCTTTAATGGACCAATACAATATACCCTCTTTGATGCTGAAAAGAGCGTTCATACTCATGGTTGGGGCGACAAAGGACAAGACACTGTATATCAAGATAGATCAAGCAAGATTGCTACCGGAAGCACTATGGTGAATGATGGAGAATGGGCTACAACAATTCTGATGCCGTCTGAGATATCCAACAATTTCTCACCGGCCCTTATCTCCTTGTATGCCTATGATCCTACTCTAAAGACAGAGGCAAACGGCTCATCCGACATGATATACGTATATGGCTACGATGAGGGTTCTCTCGACGATTTTGATGGGCCTGTGATTGAAAGCTTCGGAGTTTCCTCTTCTGGTAAGCAGGCGTCAGCTGTTCATTCAAATCCGGTGGCGATGGCTGTCTTCAGCGATATGAGTGGCATCAATATATCAGACGCTGCTATCGGCCACAAGATGACCCTAAAGCTTGATTCAGGCAAAGTCTACGATGATGTCAGCCATTATTTCACTCCGGATCCGGAGGATGCTACAAGAGGAAGTATTGCTTATCCTCTGAGGGATCTCGAACCGGGCGATCATCAGCTTACTCTTACTGTATGGGACAATGCCGGCAATTCAAGCAGGGAGGCCATTTCCTTCAAAGTTGATCTTAACTTGCGTCCTGATGTGATGGAGATTACCTCATTATATCGACGTGAAAAAGACCAGCTCGAAGTGAAGGTCACCACCGACAGGGCTCTTTGCACTCTGCAATGCAGGCTGGAATGCTTTGATCTTTCAGGCAACCTTCTTTGGAGCACCGATCGAAAGGCCTATTCCAACAGCAACAGCACTTTCTCTTTCGCTTGGGATCTGAACGACACTAATGGCAACCGACTCCCGCGAGGTATCTACAATCTTCGCACCACAGTCACTTCTGAAGATGGCCTTTCCTCTTCGCAAACAAAAAAAATAGCAATTCCGGCAAAATGACGATCTACGCTATAGTCAACAATCTCCTTTCTCCCGAAAGCCCTGATGCAAGCAATCCGGTATGGACCATTATCTCGCCGGCTGCTATTCTGCAAGGAGGAAATCCTTTCTTTGTTCCGGATTTTGCTTCCTGCTATGAAGCTCGCACAGCCTTGGCTGTGAGGATCGGGAAACTTGGGAAAGGAATTTCACCAAGATTCGTCGGGAGATACATTGAGTCAGCGGCGCCTGCAATTTTATTTGTAGCTTCAGATCTCCTACAGTCTCTAAGAGAGAATGGCCTGCCATGGACTCAAGCTATAAGCTATGATAGGGCTCTCGCCTTGGGAAAATTCACACATTTATCCTTGGATGAATGTAAGAAGTGTGAGGTATCACTTTCTCTTGAATCGGATAATGCAAATGTCTTCGAAAACCGGACTGCTGAATCCCTATGCCTCGATGTTGAAAAGACTGTGGCTGCCATAAGCCGTGACAATGCCCTTAAGATGGGCGACATTATTCTCTTTGGTATTTCGGCTGTTGGGCCTAAAGTACACCCTGACATTAGGACTCACCTTCGTATGAACGGATGCGATTCTCTCGCATTCAACATTCGTTGAACTCATAATAAATAGAACTGTCTTCACGTTAAATATTCATGACAACTTCAAGAACAATCTGCACGATAATGACCGCGGCATGTGCCGCCGTTGCGTATGCTCAAAGTGGCAACGACATAAAAGACAATGAGTTCAATCCGGTGCAGACCGGCGTGACGACTCTTAGTATCACTCCCGATGCGCGAGGAAGCGCTATGGGAAACCTTGGTGCAGCTACTGATGCCGACATCAACGCTCAATTCTGGAATCCTTCAAAATATGCTTTCGCTTATTCTGCCGGTGGAGTGGGCATCAGCTACACGCCGTGGTTGCGCAAGATTGTCAACGATATTTTTCTCGCTGACTTGAGCGGATATATGAAACTTGGAAGTTCTGACAACCAAGCCATCAGTGCATCTTTGCGCTATTTCTCGCTTGGTGAGGTTATTGTCGACCAAAGTGTCGGGGCAAACACAATCAACCCCTACGAGTTTGCTCTCGACTTCGGGTATTCCCGCAAGCTTAGCGAAAAGTTCTCGATGGGTGTAGTGCTTCGCTATATCCTATCAGACCTATCATATGAAGACTCTTATTCAGGCGATACCAACACGGCTGGTTCCGCTTTTGCTGTCGACCTGAGCGGATACTACACTACTTTCCCCCTCATCGGACGCAGTGAATGCCAATGGAGTTGGGGCTTCAACATCAGCAATATCGGTTCCAAAGTCAGCTACGATCATGGGACCAACTATTATTACCTTCCAACAAACCTAAGACTGGGCACAAACTTTACTTTCCCGCTGGCAGACTACAATCTTCTGTCGATTGGACTGGACCTTAACAAACTCCTCGTGCCGACGAAGCCGCGTGAAAATGACTATATCAATTCCGGAGGTGCATATTATGATCCTAACAAGGACGAGGCACAGAATGCAGCTGCTTATGAAGAAGCTCTACAGAAATGGGAGACGATGTCGCCAATCACCGGCATATTCAAAAGCTTCAGCGATGCTCCAGGTGGTTTCTCTGAAGAGTTGAAGGAAATCAATGTCTCTATTGGTGGAGAATACTCATACAACGACCAGTTTTTCGTACGTATGGGCTACAACTACGAGAACGCAATGAAAGGCGGCAGAAGCTATTTCGGATTTGGTGCTGGCTTCTCTCTCAATGTAGTGCGCCTCGATGCCTCCTATATGCTTGCCACTGCCCAGAGCTCACCTCTCGACCAGACAATGCGTTTCACCCTGAGCTTCGACATGGACGGCATCCGTGACCTCCTCGGCAAACGCCGCCGCTAACCATCACTGAAAACTGAAAACGTAAAACTGTCAACGTAAAACGTAAAACGTAAAACGTAAAACTCAAATATGCTACGCATAGGACAAGGCTACGACGTACATCGTCTTGTAGAAGACCGCGATCTCTGGATATGCGGCATCAAAATACCCCATACTCATGGACTACTCGGCCATAGCGATGCCGACGTAGCTATTCATGCCCTTTGCGATGCACTTCTCGGTGCGCTCGCTCTTGGCGACATCGGAAAGCATTTCCCCGACTCCGACCCTCGCTATAAAGGTATCGACAGCAAGATACTCCTCAGCCATGTCATGCAGCTAATCCGAGACCACGGTTATGATCTCGTCAACTGCGACATCACAATCTGTGCGGAGGCTCCCAAGTTCCGCCCATATATAGATGAAATGCGCCGCACCCTTGCCTCAGTTATGTCAGTGGATATCGACCAAGTATCTGTAAAAGCCACCACAACCGAAAAGCTCGGTTTCACCGGCCGCCGTGAAGGCATCGCCGCCCTCGCCGTCTCCCTCCTCTCCAAATCTTGACAACTTGACAACTTGACAACCAGACAACCTGACAACCTGACCACCTGACAACTTGACAACTCCAATGCCCCTCAACGAAAAGCAACTTCAAGCCATGGAGGCCACTGAAGGACGCGTCCGCGTAGTTGCCGGAGCTGGCTCCGGAAAGACTCGCGTACTCGCCCATCGATTTGCTTTTCTCGTAAATGAACTTGGTATATCCCCCGGCAATGTCCTATGCCTTACCTTCACCAACAAGGCTGCACAAGAGATGAAACACCGCATCGCCGGAATGGTAGACCGTGGAAACGTCAACGATCTTATCTGCACCATCCATAGTTTTTGCGTCAAGCTGCTCCGGCGTGAGATCTACAAGCTCGGATATCCAAAAAATTTCACTATTATTGATGAGACTGATGCCAAAGACCTTGCAAAAGAGGCTATGCAGGAATTTGGTATCGATAGGAAGAAAAACACTGCCGAACGTCTGCTCAAGGATGTCGCTGCCCTGAAAGGATATGATCCCGATGGATATATTGCCAAATACCTGATGCCCGGCGCTCCTATCGGCGCTCCAGACGTAAAAGTCAGATATATTCAACTCCAGCGCAAACAATTTGCACTTGACTACGATGATATAATCTATATGGCCACATATATTCTCACACATTTCCCTGATGCAAGGAAATACTGGTGTGAGAAACTTAATTATGTGATGGTGGATGAAGTTCAGGATTGTAGCGGTGATGACTGGAAACTGATTGAGATCCTTGCTTCTCATCATGGAAACCTGTTTGTGGTCGGGGATCCGGACCAGGCTATCTACGAATGGCGTGGTGCTTCGCCAAAGACCTTTGTTAATTTCAGGGCTGACACGGATATCATCCTCGACCTCAACTACCGAAGCACACCTGATGTCCTCTCTGTTGCCAACAGCATTATTGCAAATAATAAAAACCGTATCCGTAAGGAACTGACTGCAGTGCGCCTCAACGAGCGCTTACCCTTGTGGAAGCATTGCAAGAGCGAGAGCGAAGAGGCTGAATGGATAGCGGTGATCATTGAGAATGGTGCCATTGAGGGAAACCGTTTCATTGACTATGCAGTGCTTTATAGAAGCTCCTTTTTGTCGCGCCGCATAGAGCAGGCTCTTCTGAAGAGGAAGATTCCTTACACCTGGCTCGTATACACAAATACGAGCCCCCGAGACGCTCATGAATATCG
>JAIDTO010000325.1 GCA_029060625.1 Muribaculaceae bacterium
GCTGCAAAATACAACTATGGATACGTGCCCAACGCGCGTATCTATCCTCAATGGATAGGAAATACCGATAAGTTTTGGTGTCTTGATGAAAATAAGGATGGCTCCAAAGTCTATACTGTTGTTGATGCCTCTAAGAAAAAGAGTTCCCAATTGTTAGATAGCAATGCCGTGGCTTCTGCGTTGAAATCAAACGGCATTGAAAATGCTGACCCAAGAGACCTAAGGCTTGAACGCTTGAATGTGTCATCTAATCTCGATACCCTTTGGTTCAATCGCGACGGGCGCCAATGGACATACATAAAAAGTGGCAAACGCCATTTGATTGATAGGGGAGAGGTCCCGGCTCCTCCTGAGCAGCCTCACTGGATGGTCGTCGACGAAGAAAAGGATTTTCCCCCGGTTCCTTCGCCCGATGGAAAGAAAGTGGCTTTTGTCCGCGACCATAATCTTTGCGTAAGGGATGTGGCTACCGGACAGATTACCCAACTCACTACAGACGGCACCATCGGTAATTATTATTCTTCCTACATCTATTGGTCGCCAGACAGTAAGAAGTTTGCTGTCAATAAGATTCGTCCTGTAGAAAAGAGATATGTCCACTATGTTGAGTCTTCTCCGGCTCGAGGTAGCCAGCCGATATTGCATAAGCAGGAATATGCCAAGCCTGGCGATGAACTTCGATTTAAACTTCCGGTGATAGCCGACGTGGAGAAAGCTCTTGTGATATTGCCCGAGACCACCCTTTTTGGCCATCAATACGACCTTTATGGCCCTGTGTGGAATTCTGACAGTGAAGCTGTGACTTTTGAATACAACGAGCGTGGACATAAGAACTATCGAATACTTGAGATGTCAGTATCCGATGGTGCTGTGCGTCCCCTGGTAGAGGAGTCGCATGACAAGTATGTGAATTATTCCCGTATCTTCCGTCATTATCTTGAGGATGGTAAGCGAATCATATGGAGCAGCGAGCGCGACAACTATAATCATCTTTATATGTATGATCGCGCTTCAGGGAAGCCTACACACCAGATCACAAAAGGAGACTGGTATGTGCGCGATGTGATAAATGTCGATGAGAAGAACGGAAAGATATATTTCTCTGCCAATGGTGTCAACAAGGATGAGGATCCATATTTCATCCGCTATTATGTGATCAATTTCGATGGATCCGGCATGACCGATCTTACTCCGGCACCCGGTAATCATAGGGCCGTTTTCTCCCCCGATTTCAAATATCTTGTTGATACTTATTCCACAGTCTCAACAGCCCCCATCACTTGTCTGCGCGACGCATCAAGCGGAAAGGAACTTATGAAAGTTGCCGAAGCTGATCTGTCAGCTCTCTTGGAAGCAGGATGGAAAGCTCCGGAAGTGTTTGTTGCTCCCGGTCGAGATGGCAAAACTCCGATGTGGGGGGTGATCTATCGTCCCTCAAGTTTCGATGAGAATAAGAAATACCCTGTTATTGAATATATTTACCAGGGTCCGGGCGATCAATATGTTCCTAAATCGTTTGTGGGAATCAACCGCAATATGAGTGCGCTTGCCGAACTTGGCTTCATTGTGGTGATGGTAGATGGCATGGGTACATCTTTCCGCTCCCGTGAGTTTGAAAACATTTGCTATAAGAACCTCGTTGATGCCGGTCTCCCAGACCATATAGCTTGGATAAAGGCTGCCGGAGAGAAGTATCCTTATATGGATATTGAGCGCGTCGGAATCTTCGGTGCATCTGCCGGAGGCCAGGAGTCAACAACTGCTGTGCTCCGTCATCCCGAATTTTATAAGGCTGCATATTCAGCTTGCGGTTGCCATGACAACCGTATGGACAAGATATGGTGGAATGAGCAATGGCTCGGCTATCCGATTGATGACTCCTATATCGAGGCTTCCAATGTTGAAAACGCTCATCTGCTTACTCGCCCGTTGATGCTTGTGGTAGGGGAACTTGACGATAATGTTGATCCTGCTTCCACCATGCAGGTGGCGGATGCTCTTATTAAAGCCAACAAGGATTTCGAGCTCGTTGTCATTCCGGGAGCCGCCCATACTATGGGTGAAGACTTCGGCGAGCACAAACGCTTCGATTTCTTCGTCCGCCACCTGATGGGTGTCAATCCTCCCGCTTGGTCTGACATCAAATACTGATTCACCCGCTTTTTCATCGTCTACACTGTGTTGAGGACGTAAGTCCGAAACTTAACAACAATACAACCATGCTTAAATACAAATTGACACTGGCGGCGGTAGCTATCGCCGCACTATCCCTCCCGACTACCGCCCGGGAAACTCGTCTTCTTGACGATGGCTGGAAGTTTTCCCTTGTTCCTGATTCAGGATCTATGGTCCAGCCTTTCACAAAGACTGTAGACCTGCCTCATGATTGGAGCATCGAGCTCCCATTCGACAGTAAGGCTTCAGCCCACAACGAGGGTGGTTTCGTCATCAGAGGGAAGGGTACGTATGAGAAGAAAATCAACCTTACAGCCAAGGAACTTGCAGATGCTAAATATTCTCTTCTTTTTGAGGGGGTATATGAGCGATGGACTCTTAAAGTCAATGGTCAAGAAGTCGGTTTCCGTCCTTATGGCTATTCATCGGTGATTTATGATATAACTCCTTATCTTCATGCCGGGGTTAACACAATTGAGGTGGATGTGGATAGTTCCCATGGTAGAAGTGGGCGATGGTACACCGGGTCAGGCATCTACCGCCATGTCCGTCTGATTAAGACCGGAGAGATGGCTATAGCTCCGTGGTCGCTTTTTATCACGACTCCGGAGGTGAATAAGTCAGAGGCAACAGTAGATGTAAAATTCAATGTTGACGGTCTTGCAGATGGCAAGGCAATAGAGGCTGATGTGAAGATTCTTGATCCTTCAGGAGCCGTCGTGGCATCATCTGTCATTCCGGTTAAGTCTGCTGAATCAATCGGTTCTCTAAAGGTTGTCAATCCCAAGCTTTGGAGTCCGGAAACCCCTTCATTATATTCACTCGAATTGTCTTTGAAAGATGGAGGTTCTGTCATTGATGATGTGAAGGAGACTTTCGGTATCCGCACCATCTCTTACTCTGCAGAGGAAGGTTTCAAGCTTAATGGAGAACCGATTCTTCTTAACGGCGCTTGTGTTCACCATGACAATGGTATGCTTGGGGCTGCCTCTTTTGATGCAGCTGAGGCGCGGAAGGTTCGGCTGATGAAGGAAGCCGGCTTCAATGCAATCCGCACAAGTCATAATCCTCCTTCACCCGCGTTCCTTGACGAGTGCGACCGCCAGGGAATACTTGTCATTGATGAGGCTTTCGACGGGTGGCGTGATCAGAAGAATGCCGATGACTATCATCTTTGGATTGATGAGTGGGGTGTGAAGGATGTAGGCGATATGGTGCGTCGTGACCGCAACCATCCCTCTATCATCGCCTGGAGCATTGGCAACGAGGTGATCGAGCGTAAGCATATCGGAGTAGTGACCACAGCCCGCAATTTTGCCAATGAATGCCGTCGTCTTGATCCCACACGTCCGGTGACAGAGGCATTATGTGCATGGGACCGTGACTGGGAAATCTATGATCCTCATGCGGAAGCTCTCGACATTGTCGGCTACAACTACATGATACATAAATCTGAGAGTGACCATGAGCGTTGTCCTGAGCGCGTGATGTGGCAGACTGAATCATATCCTCGTGATGCTGCATCCAACTGGCATAAGGTGAAGGAGAATCCTTATGTGATTGGCGATTTTGTATGGACCGGACTTGATTATCTTGGTGAGTCAGGACTCGGGCGCTATTTCTATAAGGGAGAGACCGAAGGAGAGCAGTGGATGGCATTCCAATGGCCATGGCATGGTTCATATTGCGGCGATGTGGACATCACCGGATGGCGCAAGCCGATTTCTCACTATCGTGATATGCTTTATAATGACGACAACAAGCTTTATATGGCGGTGCGCGAACCTAATGGATACTACGGAGAGGTAATGAACACCATGTGGAGCGTATGGCCAACTTGGGAATCATGGAACTGGAAAGGTCACGAGGGAAAGCCAATTGAGGTTGAGGTTCAGAGTCGCTATCCGAAGGTGCGCCTTTATCTTAATGATGCCGTGATTGGAGAGAAGGAAGCCGGAGAGGCAAACGACTGTCTGGCTGTCTTTGAAGTGGCTTATGCACCCGGCACATTGAAAGCTGTCGGCCTTGACTCTTCCGGCAACGAAGTGGAGTCAGTAACTTTGACTACAGCTGGCGATCCGGTGGCTATACGTCTCACACCGGATAAGTCTGCCATGAATGCTGACAATCAGGATCTCGTATATGTCATAGCAGAGGTGGTTGATGCAGATGGTAGGGTAGTGCCAGATGCTGAGTTCCCGCTTGAGTTCGCTGTTTCGGGAAATGCAATGCTGAAAGCTGCAGGTAATGCTCTCCTGAAAGATACCGACCCATATTTCGATTCAAAAGCTAACACTTGGAAAGGGCGTGCTATGGCAATAGTGAAGGCAACCGACCGAAAGGGCAACGCTACACTCAAGGCTACAGCCAAAGGTCTAAAGCCCGCATCCGTCAAACTGACTTCTAAATAAGCTTGTAGGGACGCACGGCCCGTGCGTCCGTTTACTCGACAATAAAAATATATATACTAACTATGGCAAAGATTGGAAGTGTGATGACTTCAAAGGGGCGTAAGGCAATGCTCCTCGGAAGTGGTGAACTCGGGAAAGAAGTTGCTCTTGAGCTTCAGCGTTTAGGCGTTGAAGTAATAGCTTGCGACAAATATCCCAACGCGCCTGCTATGCAGATAGCACATAAAAGCTATGTATTCAATATGCTCGATGGCGATGAGCTACGTCGTATCGTCGAGCTCGAACGTCCCGACCATATAATCCCGGAGATTGAAGCTATTGCTACTCCTACACTGGTGGAGTTGGAGAAGGAGGGCTTTAATGTAACTCCTACAGCGCGAGCTGCATGGCTAACAATGAACCGTGAGGGTATTCGTCGGCTTGCTCATGAAGAGCTGGGCATAAAGACGTCTCCTTATCGATTTGCATCTACCCGTGAGGAATTTGATGAGGCTGTAAAGGAAATCGGAATCCCATGCGTTGTCAAGCCCATTATGAGCTCTTCCGGTCATGGACAAAGTGTTATAAAGAGCCCAGACCAGATCGATCACGCTTGGAAGGAAGCTCAGGAAGGTGGACGTGCCGGAGCGGGACGTGTCATTGTGGAGGGTTTCATAGATTTCGACTATGAGATCACACTCCTCACTGTCCGCAACGTATCAGGCACTGTCTTCTGCCAGCCGGTCGGGCACATCCAGATTGATGGCGATTACCGTTATTCCTGGCAGCCGCAGCCAATGTCGGAGAAGGCTCTTGAGTCAGCCCGTGAGATAGCTAAGAAAGTCACTGATGCTCTCGGCGGATATGGCATCTTTGGTGTGGAGCTGTTCATCAAGGGCGACGAGGTAATCTTCAGCGAAGTTTCACCTCGCCCTCACGATACAGGTATGGTGACGATGATTTCACAAGACATGTCGGAGTTTGCTCTCCATGCTCGTGCTCTTCTCGGACTCCCTGTCCCTGCTATCGACTTCTATGGTCCCTCAGCTTCAAGAGCAATCGTCCTTGAAGGCGACACAGATTGTGTTGAATTCGACAATCTCGAGCAGGTGCTTGCGGAACCCGGTACACAGCTCCGCATTTTCGGCAAACCCGAAGTCCACAGCCATCGCCGCATGGGTGTGATTCTTGCCAGGGGCGCATCTGTGGAGGAAGCTCGCAATAAAGCCGCCCGTGCTTATGCCGCCCTTAAAGTCAATGGAGCCACAAAAGACATGAAATGATATTTATTTATGGGAGGACGGTTTCCTAACCGTCCACATAAAAAAACTCACTTAAACACCGCATAATCCCCGCGATTATGCGGTGTTTTTTTATATTCTCAATAATTCTTGATGTTAAAAAGAGGAAATAAATTAGTCAAATTTGCATATGTCATAACTCTTTGTTATCTTTGCGTCTAAAATTAAACAATTTTAACGGATTCGCTTATGGCGCAAATCGGAAGTAAGATAAGAGGAGTAGTAAATTTCTATGTCGATGGCTTCAAGAACATGACCATTGGCAAGAAACTGTGGGCGATTATCTTTATCAAGGTAATAATCCTCTTCTTCGTATTCAAACTTTTCTTCTTTCCGGACCTCTTAAAGGAAAACTACGACAATGATGATGCTCGTGCCCGCGCCGTAGCCACTGAACTCACCTCCCGCTAATACGGAAAACGGACAACTGAAAACGAAAAACTTAAAAACTAAATAAACTACCATGGAAGATCTGATTCAAGTAGTAGACTGGTCACGACTTCAGTTCGCTTTGACCGCTATAGTCCACTGGCTATTTGTTCCGCTAACTATTGGAATAAGCCTTATCATCGCCGTGATGGAGACGATCTATTACCGCACAAAATCCGAGAAATGGCTTAAGACGACGAAATTTTGGATGACTCTCTTTGCCATCAATTTTGCCATCGGAGTTGCTACCGGTATTATTCTTGAATTTGAGTTCGGCACAAACTGGTCGAACTATAGT
>JAIDTO010000326.1 GCA_029060625.1 Muribaculaceae bacterium
TCGACTCCGATATATGCCTTATGATTGACATAAGCCATTCGGGAAGAGAAGCGGCCGCTGCTGTAAGCCAGACGCTGACCATTAAATGTAATAGGGGTGCTTGTCTTGGATAACACGTCAAGGACAGTATAATAATGACTGAAATCATCTAACTTTGTTCCTAATTTATCCTCTCTTGCGTATGCAACCACCTTATTATTTCCGACATACATTACAGAAATCAATTTGCCTTCAGCGGTAAAGCCATCATAGCTCTGGTCAAAAGATGTAGAGTTAGCTGGGATCTTAAGCAGATGGCTATGCTCATTGCCATCAGCATCATCTGTCACACAAGCTATATAGAGGTTGTTGTTGCCATCGATGAAAGTAGTGGCCTGAAGCAATTCACCGTATGCGGTGCCCACCATCTCGCAATCGAGGAAGCAGGGAGTGTCGCTTTCAACTTTCATTGTGGCTGGGTCAATGACTGCTGTCATCATAGGAGTAACTCTTTTGCCACCAAAAGCCTTACCTGTTTTTGCATAATAGAAGTAGAAAAGCTTATTGTCTGAGGCACGATAAGTGAGGATACCTGAAGTTGTGAAGAGTTCACCGCCCTCCGGCATCTTTACATCAAGAGTGCCCTCATCGATGATAGTCATGTCATCGGCATTCAGTTTTGTCCAGATTATCTTTGAAGCATCTCCATTTGCCGCCACTATTACGAGAGTATTGTCGTTGATCCAGGCATGTGTATACTTTCTTGTAGAATAGGTATTGGTCTGGAATCTTCGTTCCTTCACCACCTGAATCTGATTGTCCTTGATGGTATATTTTGCGAAGCGGTCGCCGGATACCGGCACCTGATAATAGTATGCACCTTTCAGTATGGTCTCGAGGGAGAGGATTGAGTTTACCTCTGTTCCCTGACCTTGGAAGGTTATTTCCGGCTGATCTGCTTCGAGAGAGTTAAGGCTGCGTACGAGAGTCTGCACGTCCCTGCCCATACCACCGTGGCGGTCGAGGGCTACCCAGAGGTCAAAGTGATAGTCTTGAATGATGGTCGGATCTTCGTCATCCGGTTTAGGTTCATCTTCGTTAGAGCAGCTTGTCATGCCGAAGGCAATGAAAAGCGCCATGAAAGAAAGTAGAAGAAACTTAAATTTTTTCATTGTGCTATGATTTTTGATTAGTTAATGAATATTCTGAATTTAGCTGCAAAACTTCGTCCGGGTTTCTGAAGCATATAGTTATCGTAAGCCAGTCTGTCGAAAATATTATTGCATTCAAGCGAGAGATTAAACCTGTCTTTCTTCCAAGAATAGGTTATGGAAAGATCCGTGATGTTTTGGGTCGGGATACGCGCCTTTGAAGATACGGCTCCGAAAGCTTCCCAGTTGAGGAAATACCAGTGTATATATTGATAAGCAGCTCCAATCCTGAGACGATCCTCTTTTTCAATGAGCGAATTGAAAGTATATGACACATCCACGTTCCCGAACATCCAGGGACGGTTTGGCACACGGTTCTTATACGTTGCTGATGGGTTTCCATCAGTCTTATATTTCTTGAGGTCACGTGCATCACTCCAACTGCCATTAAGTGCTATCTGCAGTTGGCGCCTCCACCAGTATGAGATCTCGAAGTCGAAGCCTTTTATGTCAATGGCAGGTTCGTTGACGTATTGCATCATTCCCTCACGTTCGGATACCGTTGCACGTATATAATTTTGCACATGACGTATAAATCCGTTTGCTTCATAGCTTAGTTGATTGTCATCATCCGCCATCCATGTTCCGAATACTCCGATATTATAATTGTTGCTCGTCTCCGGGTTCAAAGCTAAGTTGGCATAGACTGTGGTTCCGTTTCCGAGCAGTTCCCGGGATAACGGAAGCCTCACGCTATGTTCGTACGACCCTTTGACTGCCAACTGTTCCCATATTGTATATCGGGTTCCTATCCCTGCACCCCAATAACTTTTAGAATTCTTTTTATCGATTTGGTCAGAACCTGTGATGGTAAAGTCATCAGACTGCTCGATAGAAAGTGCGTTTATGTAATCCTTTACAAAATAAGATGTCTGCCATTTCTGATCAAAGAATGACTGGGAATATGTAAGGGAAAGGATATGCTTTGTGACAATGTCGTTTGATGGTTCGAAGAATTTGTCAGCCCTGTCGTATCTGTCATTTCCGCGCCTGTTGAGCATATAGTTGAACGCCAACGTATGATGCTCATTGACGTTATAATCGACTCCTACATTCACGACTGTCAGAGGGCGGCGGTAAACCCTTATTGTCTTTCCCTTGTTGTTAAGTTCGTTTCCCGAAGATGGCATCCAGGAGCCATCCCATGAATACTTACGGAATGCTGTGTCTACGGTCTCACTGTGATCCCATGTATGCGAGAGATTTAATCTGGTAGACACATGCCCCCAGTTCTTGGCATATCGTGCTGAGACATTAAATGAGTGAGAATTGCGTGAAGCCTCGCCATACACCTTATTTTGCATGGCACCGGTCTGGATATCCTTATCAAGTTTATTGTAGGAGATACCGACAAAAAACATATCCGCCCATCGGGTGCTGTTTACTCCAGCTTCTATCTGTCCGAAAAGAGAGAAATAATCGTCATGGAATCGCTTTTTATTTGTAAAGATATACTTGTCTTCCTCCTCGCTCCATACTTCCACTCCCTTCATCATATAATCGTTTTTGGAGTAGTTGATGCTGAATGTGGGCCTGACCGCGATCGCCGTACCCGGTATGTAATATTGTCCGGTGATATCTCCGGTATGGGTATGGAATGAGGCGATGCCGTAAGATGCGTCTAAAAAGTTACGGCGTGATTTCTTAGTGACGATATTGACAGCACCGCCCAATGCATCTGAGCTGAGATAAGAAGGCACCACACCTTTGTATAGCTCAACACGCTCTACTGTATTAAGAGGCACATTGTCTAATGTAAGTCCTGAACCCTTTGTTTCTAATGGAACACCGTCGATGAAATATCGGATTGAGTTGCCGGACATGCCGTTGATGGTAAGATCGAACTCAGATCCCATTCCACCTTCACGGCGCACCTTTACCCCTGCAGTACGGTCTACGATGTCATTGAGTGTGACTGACCTGTTGACGTTAGGAGTGATTTCTACGGCATTGACAGCAAAAGCACCCTCCTCAAGTTTTTTTGCAGCTGACTTACCGTATATTTTTACCTCCTCCAAGACAAAAGTGTCATCTTCAGGAAAGTCACTGACTGTATCCGGATGCTGTATATGTGCAGGATCGGCTGCCTGCATCTGCAGGAAGCTGAAGAAAAGTAGGAATGACAGTAAGTGGGGTTTCATTTTGGTTTGCTGCCAAGGGTTTATAATAAGGCATATTACACAGCAAACCATGTTCCTACACCCCGGGATGGGATGACGAACGGCTGTTTTGTGGTAATATAACCCGAAAACTACAAAACATTATGTTGTCTTGGCAGGTCTCCTGACTTATCCTGCTCACCGACGCCTTCCCATCAGCCAAACTGACAGTGACATTATGTCGGTGAGTTTTGTAGGAATTACAGTAGCGGGTCTGTCCCGGATTCACACCGGATTCCCTATTAATCGCGTAGTCGCGAACCAAAACGTGGCGCAAAGTTACGAATTTTTTTCTTCCCTGCAAAA
>JAIDTO010000327.1 GCA_029060625.1 Muribaculaceae bacterium
GGATCTGATATCAAGATTGTTTATCTCGAAGGAGACCGCCAGACAGGAGTGCTTTCATATCCCAAGCAGGCACAATCGGTGATGATGTCTACATGGAATCTGTATGAAGTCACCTCCCGCATCTCTCGAGATGAGCGTATGATTCCGATGCTCGCCAAGAAAGGAGCCATTATCAATCAAAAGATTGAATCACTGAAGCAGTGACGTTGTACGTTTGACGTTGTACGTTTGACGTTGTACGTTTGACGTTGTACGTTGTACGTTTGACGAAAATGCTTCACTCAACGTAAAACATAAAACGTAAAAACATAAAATACAAAGTATAACCCTTAAAATATAGATAACATGAATCTTACAGAAAAAGACTTTGAGACCCTTAACAAAAAAGGGATCTCTGAAGAAAAATTCAACGAGCAACTGACAATGCTCAAGGAAGGGTTTCCTTTCCTAAAGATAGAGGCTGCTGTCACACCCGGTCACGGCCTTACTGTCCCCTCTCCCGAACTAATTCAGCAGAGTGAGGAAATGTGGAAGAAATATCTTGCAGGTGGTGCCAAGGTAATGAAAATGGTGCCCGCGAGTGGCGCAGCTTCCCGTATGTTCAAGGATCTTTTCTCATTCCTTAACGGAAAGAGCAACAAACCTGACAATGACTTCATTAAGAAGTTTTTCGAAAATATCGAGAAGTTTGCATTCTTCACAAAACTCAACTTCCTTTGCCTTCAGCTTTTCGGCTATAGCGTGGCAAGCCTCGTGAAGATGGGGCGCTATAAAGATGTGATTGATGTGCTTCTTAATAAGGTAGGTCTCAACTATGGTAAACTTCCCAAGGCTCTTCTCGAATTCCATAAGGAAATGGGAGGAAGCCGCACACCCCTACAGGAGCATCTGGCCGAAGGAGCACAATATGCAGCCGGCAAAGATGGGAAGGTGCATCTCCACTTCACAGTGTCTGAAGAGCATGTGCCTCTCGTAGAGGCTAAGCTTGAGGAAATCAAGAGCGTCATGGAACATGCCTACGGAGTTGAGTATGACATCACCCTCAGCGTACAGAAGCCATCTACCGATACTGTAGCATCAAATATGGATGGAACTCCTTATTATGAAAATGAGGAACTATTCTTCCGTCCCGGTGGACACGGAGCTCTCATAGAAAACCTCAACGACCTTGATGCGGACGTAATCTTCATCAAAAACATCGATAACCTCGTGCCTGACGCACTTCGCATGCCTACCATCACTTACAAGATGGTGCTCGGCGGTATACTTGTAGGCATAAAGAGAAAGATTGATCAGTATTGTGAGCGCCTTGCAAAGGGAGTGCCATCCGGCGAGGAGATGGTGGAAATGCTCGACTTCCTGCGCCGCAAGCTCTGTGTAACCCATGACAAGGCTGACGAAATGACTCCTGAGGAGCTCCGCGACTACCTCTTCAGCAAGTTTAACCGTCCGACACGTGTATGCGGTATGGTGAAGAACGAAGGGGAACCTGGAGGTGGTCCGTTCCTGGTATACAATCCCGACGGAACTGTAAGCCCGCAGATTCTTGAGTCTTCACAGATCAACCCGAAAGACAAGGAGGCACAGAAGCTCCTTAAGGAAGCCACTCACTTCAATCCGGTTGATCTCGTAGTTTGCACAAAAGACTATAAGGGAGAAAAGTTCTATCTGCCTGACTATGTAGACAAGGCTACCGGCTTCATTTCCATAAAGAGCCGTGAAGGTGTTGAAATCAAGGCTCTTGAGCTTCCGGGACTATGGAACGGCGCCATGAGCGACTGGAATACCCTTATGGTGGAAGTACCGGTAGAGACTTTCAACCCGGTAAAGACTGTCAACGACTTGCTCCGTCCGACACATCAGCCTTCATGATAATGCATAATTCATAATGCATAATGCATAATTGGCTTCGCCCAAGCTGAAGCAAGTCATAATGCATAATAGATTCTAGCTGAGACTCCTATAATAATCAATCGGCTGCTTTCTCAATGTGGGCAGCCGATTGATTCTTATTTGAACGGCGGACGCACGAGCCGTGCGTCCCTACAAATTATTCTATATAATCGATCTTTACTACGATGACACGGATGTCCTGATCGTCGGTGTCGTTGTTGATTTTGGCGATGTGCCAGTCTTCCGGGAAGAAGAGGAAGAACTTGTCGGGTGTGGAGTCATAGAATTTAGCCTTTGACTGATCGTAGTCGTAGTGGATCACGTCGGGCTTGTATTCGCAGTTTGGAATAGAGGTCTCATGGTCAATAATACCGAAACGTTCCGTTCCTTTTACTGCATACTGGAAGTCAATCTTCTTACGGTGACTCTCTGATTGACGCTTCTCAAGAGGACCGTTCTTGCTGTCTTCAACGCTTACTACCAAAGAAGTGCCTTCAATAGGATGTTTTCCACCGGGAATAGCGAGTAGGTCCGTCTCCTCAAGCCAGCGGAACATGGCATCCCACTGCTCTTTGTTTTTCGAATACTGCTCGTAGAAGTCAATGGCATTCACTGACTCATGAGGAAAAGCCTTCTCAAAACCATTACGCCATGCACCTGATGCCATCCAGCCGGTAGCCAGTTCAACTTTAGCCTTGTCGTCGCACTGACGAGTGTACACACCCTCAGCCATTGCAGCCATAGACACAGCAGCTAAAGCAAAGGATAAAAACAATGTCTTTAATTTCATAATTATAAGTTCGTTTTATTGGGTAATCTTACTGTAGAGAAATAGTAGTCTGCTATAAAATTTATTCTTTGATCAGCCAATCATCGATGCAGCGGGTTTTGGACGAGAATGAGCAGCCGATAAGTATAAGATGGCGTCCATCGCATTGGAATGGACGAGCGTAATGACGATCCTCTATCTGCTCCAAAGCCTCACGAGCGGAATGATCATATTTCAACTCGATGATATATATATAATCTTCCGTCTTGATAGTGATGTCGATTCGCCCTTCAGATGTATGCGATTCTGCAGTCGTATCCAGTCCGATAATATCCATCAGAAGGAAGAAAGCGTTATGAAAATTGTTTTCACTTTCTATCTTAAGCGCATAGTCCACTCCGGCGAAATAACTCTTTAAACATTTCATGGCATACTCTGCCTCTCCAAGAATAAAGTGGGTCACCATATCGCTTATAATAGTTTTTGTCTCAGATTGGCGGTATCTAAGATAGAAGGGCACGAGGACACGGTAGAAACCATCCTTTACTTCCTTGTTGGGTATACCAAGCCGGAATTTACGGACTTTCTTGTTGTAACTCTTTATTGTCAGATATCCGGCTTGATACAGCAACGCGCGTGGATTCGGATCAAGCAGATCCAGCCCTAAAAGATCATCACGTGAACAATACGCATCAAAGGTATTCTCAAGATCGACGTTTGCCTTCTTAAGCACTTCAGCCACGAGAGTCGGAGTTCCCGTATCATTCCAATAATTTTCTATTTTTGAGAATCTCAACGCATTGAGTATCGACCATGGATTATAGATGTCGCTTCCCTCCTCTGAAAACCTATAGCCGTCGTAATTGCTTTTAAGAAGTCGACAAACGCGTTCAAACGATATTTTATTTTTTACTGCTATGTTCTCTATTCCTGATTTTAGGTTATCATGCAATTCTTGCTCTGTAATACCACAGATATCAGCGTATTCATCCGAAAAAGTGATGTCTACAAGATTATTGAGGTCGGAAAAAATACTCAATTTACTGAACCGGCTCACACCCGTTAGGAACACAAGCTTCAAGTGTTCCGCCGAACTCTTGAAATTAGAATAAAGCGATGCAAGTTTTGTGCGATAATACTCAAGAGTTGCTTTCTTATTTATATTTCCTACGAGAGGCTTGTCATATTCATCAACAAGCACCACCACTTCTTTTCCAGTCTTTCTATGAGCAGCCTCTATAATAGTTTTAAACCTCTGAGAAAAAGAATTATCCTTGACATCAACATCATATTTTTCTTCCCATCTCCTGAAAAGATTGTCCAATACCCCTTCCAGTTGACCTGTGCCTGCATATTTATCCGTATTAAGATCAAGACGCAATACAGGATATGAATCCCATTTCCAATCAGTGGAGTCAACGTATAGGCCTTTGAAAAGCTCGCGTCGTCCCTCAAAGAAGTATTGCAAAGTAGACAGGAAAAGACTCTTTCCGAAGCGTCGTGGTCGAGCGAGGAAATAATATTTTGCTCCATCAGTAGCAATCTTATGTAGATATCGTGTCTTGTCGATATACACACATCCTTCTTTACGGAGCAAACTGAAATCCTGCTCTCCAAGTGCATACTTTAACTGAGTCTCCATAACAAATACATACTTATATTCGGATATTTGGCAATCTAATGCAAATTTACTATTTATTATTCACATTTGCAAATCTGACAATCCGCGAAATATCCCCCAAAAAACTTCGTTTCAAAAAAATTTCTTTATGCGAATAAACCTTTGGAGGGAAAGATAGTCATAAATGATGAGTGTGGGAAACACACTCAATTTTTTTGCAATTCCAATATTCTCACTTTCCATTATGAACAAAAGAATAGTTTCTCTCCTGACCCTCTCATGCCTCGCGGTGGCAACACTGATAGCGGCCACTGTCAAGGGCAAGATCGTAGACTCTCAAGGACAGCCACTGATCGGTGCTACCGCTACGTTGCTCGCCCTTCCTGACTCATCCATCGTAACAGGATCGATGACTGATGCCGAAGGCGCCTATCTTTTCAAAAATCTGACTCCCCGCCGCTATGCGCTAAAAGCATCGATGACCGGCATGGATACAGAGATGACCGATTTCACTGTAACCGACACAACCAAGACCGTAGAGCTCCCGGTAATCAAGCTATATGATGAATCGACTGTACTTAAGGAACTATTGGTAAAGGGCGTAAAGGCGGCTGTAGTTGCTAAGGAAGACACCATTGAATACAATGCCGATTCATTCCACACTACCGACAACGCCATGGTGGAAGACCTTCTTAAGAAGATGCCCGGCATGGAAGTGGGAAAAGATGGAAGCATCACCGCCAACGGAAAGAGCGTGACAAAAATTCTCATCAATGGAAAAGAGGCTTACGGTGATGACCCTTCGATGGCTACGAAAAACTTCAGTGCGAAGGCTGTATCAAAAGTGCAGGTCGTAGACCGCAAGAGCGAGCAGGCGCGCCTTACAGGGGTCGACGACGGCGAGGACGAGACAGTCATCAACCTCACCATCAAGAAAGGTATGGAAAACAGTTGGTTTGGCAATGTAAAGCTTGGCTACGGAACTGATGGCCGCTATACAGAGAGCTTTAACGTGACTAATATGTTTGACGGCAACCGTGTATCCATCAACGGAAGGGCCAACAACATAAACGAACGTGGCGGCAGAGATATGGGAGGTGGCAACTTCGGAATGGGGGGAGGTTCGGGAGGAATTCTGACAGCTCAGCAGTTAGGCATCGACTTCGCAGTCGGCAACGAGGAGAAGTTCGCTGCAGGCGGTTTCGTACGCTACGACCATGGTGACCGCACACAGGAAAACTCAAGCGAGACCATGAACCTTCTCCCTGACTCTGTAAGCTACCAGAGTTCATCTTCCGACTCCCGCGATAAGAGCCACGACATAATGGCCTTCTTCAGGGCAAGATGGAATCCGAATGAAAACAATACGTTCGATTTCCGCCCCTCTTTTTCTTATAACTTCCGCAACACCTCATCCAACTCTTTATCGGAACTCAGAGCGGGAGACGCTACCCAAACCAGAGTCAACAGTCAGATCAACGACCGTATCAACCGAGGCAACAACTGGACAGCACGTGGAGAGCTTACATATGTCCATCGATTCTCTCAAAAAAAGGGGCGTTCTTTCAGCGTGAGAGGTGAATACTCATTCACCAACAATCGCCAACATATGGTATCACTCTCCGAGATAGCCCGCTATCTTCTCGAGAATGAAGACGAGGATCTCTTCAGATATACAGACAACAAGTCGTGGAACAATAATGTCAGCGCACGCCTGACATGGACTGAACCTATTGGAAAGCCGGGTAATTTCCTTGAATTCGCCTACAACATCAATATGAGGAAAAACAACGCTGACAAATACGTCTACAATCTTCCGATGGATTTATATTACGAAAACAACTCCGTATTGCCCTTTTATGATTACGTGCCTATTGGAGCGGAACTTTCCGATACCCTGTCAAACAGCTTCCGCAACGACTTCCTTACGCAAAGCATACGCTTCGGATATGTCTATACCAATAAGGACATGAACCTTAACGCAGGCATAGAAATCGTCCCATCAAGCAGCAAGAGCACCGACCTGATCATATCCGAACGCAATATTCCGCGTCGTAATGTGCTCAATTTCGCACCTTTCGTCAGGTTCCGCTACAAGTTCTCAAAAACCCGCTCGATGCATCTACGCTACAACGCACGTTCCTCACAACCGTCGATGTCGCAGTTGCAACCTATAAAGGATGAGTCTGACCCCATGAATATCAAGATAGGTAACCCCAACCTCAAACCGACGTTCACTCAGAGGTTCAACGCTATGTTCCGCGACTTCGATATGGACAATCAACGTTCGATCTTTGCAATGCTCAATGGATCATACACCATCAATAACGTTGTGGGCAAGACCACGACCAACAGCCTTACCGGTGGCCGAGAAACTACTTACACCAACACTTCCGGCGATTTCTCCATCAATGGAATGGGACGCATAGACCAGCCTCTGCGCAACCGCAACTGGAGAATGTCGGCTAATCTCTTTGCTTCATATTCTAGCAGTAACGGATACACCAACGGTCTCTATAACCGCAGCGGCAACCTGAACCTTCGGCCACGAGTTGGAATGACATTCTCCACAGAAGTGGTACAGGTATCCTTGAATCCAACCTATTCTTGGCAATTAGCAACTAACACTCTGGCCAATCAGCCAAATCGCAAGAACAGCAGCTATGGTTTTGATTCAGATTTCACCCTTACACTTCCGTTCGGTCTACAGATGAGCACAGGACTCAACTATTCAAAGACAGAAGGTCTTTTGGCCGGTTACGATTCATCTTCATGGATTTGGAACGCGAATATGCAGTATGTAATTCCGAACGCTTACGGAATAAGTATCTTTGCCGAGGCACATGACATACTTGGCGACACAAAAAACATAACTCGTAGCGTGAACAGGGAGTCAATTGTCGACGCTCGTTACAACAATCTGTCCCGTTACTTCATGTTTGGTGTCAGCTGGCAGTTCAATTCCGCAACCTGGAAAAAGAAAAAGGGAGAGTCCGAGGAAGACCTGCCGATGATGGAGCCGGGCATGATGGGGCCTGGCGGTCCTGGCGGCCAGCGTCCAATGGGACCGCCTCCGGGTGGCTTCGGCGGCGGAAGACCATTCTAAAGACTTAAGACTTAACAATAATGACTAAATCTATATCTATTATGGTTGCGGCAGCCGGTCTATTATGGTCGGTTGCCGTTTCGGCTCAGACCGAACGCGCTTATGAAATCCAGCGTGATATGCCACTGTTCCTCGATAGCCTGAAGAAAGAATTTACCTACCCGATGGCATGGGGCAACAGTGACATAAAGGATTTCAACCAATGGCGGTCTGCAGCCAAAGCGAAACTCGCAGAGGAGATGCTTCTTCCACCTCCACGCGCTGAAGCCTACGATATGAAGATTCTTGAATCGGAAAAGCGCGACGGCTATACAGTACATAAGATAGAGTTCAACCTTACGAAGTATTCCCGAGTGAAGGGATATCTGCTCGTGCCCGACGGCGAAGGCCCGCATCCCGGGATAGTTGCACTTCACGATCATGGTGCGCATTTCACGATCGGCAAAGAGAAGATGGTGCGTCCATTCGGAGTGGATCAGTCGGTGCTCGACGACAGCGATGCTTGGGCAGACAACCTATATGAAGGGCAATATGTAGGAGATTATCTTGCAAAAAACGGATATGCGGTGCTTTCCACTGATGCTTTGATGTGGGGAGAGCGTGGATGCAAGGAGGGGAGCGACAATACCCACCTTGCGAGCGTAGCCGGCAACATGCAGCTGCTTGGACGTAACCTTGCGGCATGGATGACTTACGAAGACAGTTATGCGACAGAGTTTCTTGCAAGCCTCCCGGAAGTCGATGCAGAGCGTATAGGATGCACGGGACTCTCGATGGGGGGCTACCGCACATTCATGCTTGCTGCCGTCTCTCCCCTCATCAAGGCAAGCGTTGGCGTATGCTGGATGACGACACAAGATGCCATGATGGACTGGAAATACGGGCGGCATGAACGGGGAGGATTCGCAAACAATCTCGGAGGAGTCTTCGCCCAGCTCGACTATCCTCACATAGCCACGCTTGCCTGTCCGAATGCCATGATGCTGATCAATGGAGAGACAGATAAGCTCTTCAAGCCACACGCCGTGCGGCAGTGTTATGAGACGATGCACAGGGTATGGGACAGCCAGGGAGTCGGAGACAAGCTTGAGACGCATCTTCTACAGCAAGGACATGAGATGCCAAAGTCAGTGCAGGAAATGACTCTTCGCTTCCTCGACAAACACCTAAAGTAAATGCATAATTCATAATGCATAATGTATAATTCTCATATATCTGGAAAGGAAAAACCGATAAAAAGAGAATAAAAAAATTAAAAAAAGTGGGTTAAAAATTTGCATAGTTCAGAAAAAAGCTGTAACTTTGCATTGCTTTTCGGGAGAGACCTTGCGAAGCCTTTAGTGGAA
>JAIDTO010000328.1 GCA_029060625.1 Muribaculaceae bacterium
AAGAAAGTACTTTTGGCAATCGCGCTTATCTGCCCGATGCTTCTGTCTGCCCAGACCCTCAAGATCGGACTCGTAGATTTCGGTTCAATCTTTGAAGTCATGCCCGAGACCACTGCTGCCCGCACCCAACTTAAGGAAGTGGGTGACAAATATGATGCTGAATACAAGAAATTAGGTGAGGAAATGAATCGCCTGGTTGAAGAATATCAGAAGATGGCTGAGAATGAACTCCCGGCTATCAAGGAGCGTAAGACCCGTGAGCTGAGCGACTATCAGCAAAAGTTGCAGCAGTTTGAGGCGAATGCAATGCAGGATCTCAATAAGATGCAGAGCGATTTGTATGGCCCTATCCAGCAGAAAATAGCTCAGGCTATTGAGAGCGTGGGCCGCGAAGGCAACTACTCGCTCATCCAGATGTATGATCCGCAGCTGGTGCTATATCACGCAGCTCCGGTAGAAGATGTCACTCCGGCTGTCAAGGCTAAGCTGGGTGTGCAATAAGAATGAATAAGACGAGGTGTTGACTTCGACACTATGGACTTAATTAATGCATATGGAATGGCGGAGGCTGAGGCTTCCGCCATTTCGTTAGGACCAATAGGAGTGTTCGATTCCGGCTATGGAGGACTCACTATCCTTCGGGATTTGCGGAAGAGTCTTCCGGAATATGACTATCTCTATCTTGGCGACAATGCCCGGGCTCCTTACGGATCGAGGAGTTTCGAAGTGATCTATCGTTATACTCTTGAGGCTGTCAAGGAACTCTTTGCAAGAGGATGCCCTCTCGTGATCTTAGCCTGCAATACAGCCTCTGCTAAGGCTCTGCGCACTATCCAGCAGAAGGACCTTCCCGGCATTGACCCTACGCGGCGTGTGCTTGGCGTGATACGCCCTACCGTAGAGATTCTTGATAAGGTATCAGTATCAGGCCATATAGGTGTGTTGGGTACTCCCGGCACTGTGGCAAGCAATTCCTATGTGCTGGAGACTATGAAGCTGTTCCCTGGCATGAAGGTGACGCAGCAGGCTTGTCCGCTATGGGTGCCCATCGTGGAGAATTCCGAGGCGGATGGTGATGGCGCGGATTACTTCGTGAAGAAGTATGTCGATGCGCTTATGGCGAAGGATCCGGAAGTGGATACTCTTGTGCTTGCCTGCACCCACTATCCGTTGCTTATAGATAAGATCCGCAAATATGCCCCGAATGGAATGCGTATCCTTGAGCAAGGACATTTGGTGGCAGAGTCATTGGCAGATTACCTTAGGCGTCATCCTGAGATGGAGGAACGGCTTTCTAAAGGTGGATCTGCGGAATTCCTTACGAGTGAGAACCCGGAGAAATTTGATTCCTTGGCATCGGTATTTACTCATCATCCCGTAAAATCGCGTCGTTGCACGCTTGACTGAAATGGAAAAAGATAATATTCCCGATGATGTGGCATTAAAGCTGCAGACACTTTCCGAGCGCTTGGCGCAAGACTCTGAAGACGAGGCCGCCCTGATAGAGCGAGGACGTCTGTATTGGGCTCTTGGTAAGCGCAGTGAGGCCATCAACGACTATTTGGCAGCCCAAAGGGTAAATCCAGAAGGGAAAGCCAAGGAGTTGCTGAAAGCAACCTATGAGATACTAAATTTCTACAATAAGGACTTATACAATCCTTAGAGTTCCCATGGGAAGAACATAGGCACTTGCACTGCCTCCGGTCTTTTCGCCGGATTATGCTTGCGCTGAGGGTAGAGCATGATCCGGCGTTCGCGTGTCCATCCGCGGTCATGGTTTCGGATATAGACCACTACGAGACCTGTGATCCCCTTGGCACGGCGGCGCAGATCGCCGGTGAGATCAGTCATATCGGCTACTTGTCGGGTTTCGTATTCCATCACGCGCTGATATCCGGCTACGACACGTACGGAGATTCTGTCGCCATAGCTCATAAGGGAGTCTGTGCGTCCTACTGCTACGCGGCGCACGGTGCGTGATGTGTAGATAGGTGTTCCTGAGGTGCTGGAAGTGTAATACGTACTGTTCATAATATTCCGAAAATTTGCGTGAAGTCGCCTTTGAGGCGAGTTTTTGTTTCTATATCGCAAATTTAATCGGAATGACTGCCTATTTTCGGGCAGTCTGTTGTTAAATGATGTTAACAGTATGCAAATTTTTTGGAATTTTACTAAAAATATACATGAAGACCTCGCGAGAAATCGCGAGGTCTTCATTGCGATGAGTACAGGAAATGGG
>JAIDTO010000329.1 GCA_029060625.1 Muribaculaceae bacterium
TGGTACTGCGAAAGCGGGAGAGTAGGTAATCGCCGCCTTACGAAAGCCGGATTCCAGCAATGGAGTCCGGCTTTTTTATTTATACCGATGGTGATTTTTTTTCTCATGCTTGTAGGGACGCACGGCTCGTGCGTCCTAATCGCAGGCTCAGGTTGCTCCGTGCGTCAGCATATCCGAAAAATTGACCAATTTTTATACGAAAGTATGATTAGTTGCGTTCTTTATATATGATGAGATTAAGACTCCTGATATCTTTGACTTTTGCAGTTTGTCTATATTCTGCTTTTGCCGACAATGTTCGCATTTCGGGTAAGGTCATTGATAGTGAAGATAAACCTATAGAATTTGGAACAGTCCAGATCAAAGGAACTGCTGTCGGCACTAATACTGATTTGGAAGGTAAATACTCACTAAGTGTTGCTGAAAGTGACACTATTACTGTTATGTTCAGTTGTATAGGCTTTAAGACAGTGGAGCGTGTTCTTCTTGATGCTAAGGGTGATGTGACTCTTAATGTACGTCTCTATAATGATACCAAGCTTCTTGATGAAGTTCAGGTGGAGGGTTTCAGGAGCAACATCAATGGCATGCAGACATTTGATGCAGAGTCGTTCAAATTGTCTCCTGACGTAAGTGGGGGTAGTGTAGAGGCAGTGATTGCTACGATGCCCGGTGTTAATGCTAACAATGAGATGTCTTCCCAATACTCTGTACGTGGTGGGACGTTTGACGAAAACTCTGTCTACATAAATGGTGTGGAGATATATCGTCCACAGTTGATGAAAAGTGGGCAGCAGGAGGGTCTTTCCATTATAAATCCGGATATGGTTGGTAATCTGAAATTTTCTTCCGGAGGTTTCCCCGCGAGATATTCAGATAAGATGTCTTCCGTTCTTGATATAGCATACAAAGATCCGGAGGCTTTCGAACTTAAGGTTTCCGGAAGTCTTATGGGAGCTTCGCTTGCTGTTGGGCAAAATTCAGGTAAGTTCTCTATGCTTCATGGTGTCAGGTTTAAGAAAAACAATTCCTTGCTAAGTAGCCTTGAGACAAGGGGAGAATATGATCCAAGCTTTTTTGATTATCAGACTAATATGACTCTCAAATCATCTGATAAGTTCAGTGTTAATTTTCTTGGTAATATTTCTCTTAATAATTATAATTTTACACCGACTGATCGTGAGACGACCTTTGGTACTTCGGAAAATGCCAAGTCGTTCAAGGTATATTTTGATGGAGAAGAGAGAGATAAGTTTCAAACCTATCTCGGTTCTTTAAGCTTGACTTATAAAAAGAACCGTGCATCTTCATTTACTTTGGGTCTATCCGGATTTCTTACGGATGAGCTCGTCAGCTATGACATTTCCGGTGAATATTGGCTAAGCCAGGCTGGCACGGGGGGAGAAGGAGGCATAGGAGGTGAACTTGGAATTGGTAAATACATGGAGCATGCCCGCAATCGGCTACGTGCTTCTGTGGTTCAAGCTTTATTGCGCGGGACCACAAGAATAAAGAGCAATAATATCACTTATGGCATCACATATCAGCACGAGACATTCCGTGACCGTTCAAAGGAGTGGGAATGGCGCGACTCTGCCGGCTATTCACTCCCTACCCAACCTGAGGGAGTACATTTAATATATAATCTCTCTTCCCGTCAGGATATGCAAGCCAATAGGTTCGCTATATTTGGCGAAGATGCCCTATATTTTGAGACTTCAAAGGCTTATGTTACTCTTAATGCCGGTGTACGCTTGTCTTACTGGGATTTTAATAAGGAGTTTCTTGTTTCTCCTCGCGCTAACATAAGCATTGCCCCTGTCAATAACAATCAGCTTACTTTCAGGGCAGCTGTCGGACTTTATTATCAGTCTCCATTCTACAAAGAGTATAGAGCTACAGTCACGGATGAACTTGGAAATGGTTTTATTCAGCTCAACAGAGGAATCAAATCGCCTCAAAGTCTTCAGTTTATATTAGGTACAGATTATACTTTTAGAGCTTTAAATCGACCGTTTAAACTCACTGGAGAGGCATACTTCAAGGCTCTTTCTCGTCTGATTTCATATGAATACGATAATCTGAAGGTGGAATATACAGGTGTTAATGATTCAAAGGGTCATATTATGGGACTCGACATGAAGCTTTTCGGCCAATTTGTAGAAGGCTCTGATTCCTGGATTTCGTTTTCTCTGATGAATACTGAGCAGACCCTTGACGGAGTCAAAACACCACTGCCAAGTGACCAGAGATATTCCTTGGGACTCTTTTTTACAGATTATTTCCCAAAATTTCCAAAACTGAAGTTTTCTCTTCGGGGCATCTTCTCTGATGGTCTGACGATGACCGCACCACATGTCTCCCGTTCAGTAAATTATTTCCGGGCTCCGGCCTACAAGCGTGTTGATATCGGTTTCTCCTATCGTCTCGTAGGAGGGGAGAAGGAAGGGGTGAGACCATACAATTTTTGGCGGCATTTCAAGGATATATCTGTTGCTCTTGACGTTTTTAATCTCTTCGATATATCTAACGTGAGTGGATATTATTGGGTTACTGATGTGAATGGAATCAAGTATGCTGTCCCAAACTATCTGACCCGAAGGCAAATCAATGTCAGACTTTCATTTGAACTTTAATAAACACCGTAAATCAAATACATTATGACTGAACAGCTATCGACTGAATTCCACCGGACATATGATATTTCAGATATATCCCGATACTTTAATCGAAAGTTCGGAAATTCCAATCCGGAGAAATATGCGGTGTATTATGAAGTTGACAACGCAATCAATCGTACTGATGCTCCAATCAGGGTGCTCGGCCTTACAATAGCTCTTTGTATAGAAGGGGAGGGGGAAGTAGGCATTGGTGTCAAAAAATATAAGTTTTGCAAAAATAGCTTGATGCTTCTAAATCCCAACCAGTATGTGCATTCGCTCAGCTCTAATGAACCGGTGAAGATTATGGCGATAGGCTGCAATCTTGAGATGATTGAGTCAATCATGCCAAAGATTTCCGGGTTACTTCCTTTGCTGATTCATAATCCTATCGAGTCTGTAAGTCTTCTTTCCGAAGAAAATTCTAAAGATTTGCAGGTGTATATGAAGCTGATCGGAGAAAAGCTAAAAGCCGTAGACTCTCCGCTAAAGAGGACAAAAATCAGCAACCTTATTCAGGCGTTACTTTGCGAAATAATAGAAAAGCACTATGTCTCAAAAGAAGGAATAGAAAAACCTCAGACTCGTAAGGAAGAGATTTTATCAAAATTCATTCTTGAGGTTCTCCAGCATTTCAGGAGTGAAAGAAGCGTCGCTTTCTATGCCGACCGCCTTTGCGTAACTCCTAAACATCTTTCAGCCGTAGCCAAAGACATTTCAGGGCATACTGCCAGCGAATTAATTGACCACTATGTAATCATGGAGGCAAAGATAATGCTTGCAGAGACAGCCTTGACCATTCAAGAAATATCGAATAAACTTAATTTTGCCAATCAATCGTTTTTTGGCAAATATTTCAAGCATCTTACAGGTTATTCTCCATCTGCATTCAGGAGAATGGCTTCAGTATAATAAAAAATACTAAAACCCAAGTATATGGCACAGAAACCAAGCATACCCAAAGGAACACGCGACTTTTCTCCTGTGGAGATGGCTCGTAGGAACTACATTTTCGACACAATACGTGAGGCTTTCCGTCTTTTCGGATATCGCCAGATTGAGACTCCGGCTATGGAAAATCTTTCTACCCTGATGGGTAAATATGGAGAGGAGGGGGATAAGCTCCTTTTCAAAATCTTGAATTCAGGAGATTTCCTTAAAGAAGTGCATCCTGAGGATCTGGAGGCCCATAATCTTCCACGTCTTACAAATCAGCTTTGCGAAAAAGGGCTTCGCTATGACTTGACTGTTCCCTTTGCCCGCTTTGTGGTGCAACACCGCAATGAGATCCAAATGCCATTCAAGCGCTTCCAGATTCAGCCTGTTTGGCGTGCTGATCGTCCGCAGAAGGGAAGATACCGGGAGTTCTATCAGTGCGATGCCGACGTAGTTGGTTCTGATTCACTCTCTAATGAGGTGGAACTTCTTTCTCTCATCGATTATGTGATGGGAAAACTTGGTATCAGGACTTGCATCCATGTCAACAACAGGAAGATTCTTACCGGGATAGCTGAGACTATAGGGGAGGCTGATAAAATTGTTGACATTACAGTTGCTATCGACAAGATTGATAAGATAGGCATTGACAACGTGAATGCAGAGCTTCGAGAGAAAGGGCTGAGTGATGAAGCTATTGCTGCTCTTCGCCCGTTGCTTGAACTGGATGGCTCGAATGAGGAGAAACTCGAGAAACTTTCAACGATTCTTTCCGGAAGCGAGACTGGAATGAAAGGTGTAGAGGAAATGAAGGAAGTATTGGAGGGTTTTGAAAATCTTGGACATTCATGTGGCGTAGAACTCGATGTGTCACTTGCTCGAGGTCTAAATTACTATACTGGTACAATCATCGAAGTTAAGGCTCTTGATGTGGAGATTGGCTCAATCACGGGAGGTGGACGCTATGATAACCTTACAGGTGTCTTCGGCGTCTCCGGACTCTCAGGAGTTGGCATTTCTTTTGGCGCAGACAGAATCTATGATGTGTTGAATTCGCTTGATCTTTATCCTAAGGAGATCACTGGAAGTGTCAAAGCACTCTTTATAAATTTTGGTAAAGACGAGGCGGCTGCATCAATGAGATGTATCAAGGCTCTACGCGAGGCAGGAGTTTCAGCCCAGCTCTATCCTGATTGTGCTAAAATGAAGAAGCAAATGCAGTTTGCGAATTCAGAAGGTGTGCAGTATGTGGTAATGATAGGTGATACAGAGTTAGCCGAAGGCACAGCAACTGTAAAGAATATGACCGACGGATCTCAGACTACTGTTCCACAGTCGAATCTTTTGGAGGTGATATGCTGAAGTTTGAATCTTTTCTTCTCGGACAGCCATGCTGTCCGGAAGAAACTTCTACCGATAGATATTATTTCAATCTAACCAATCGGCTTATAGAAATTGCTGAGAAGGAGAGTGCAGTAGCTTCGATGCATTCTGCGCTTATTGAGAGGGCCGCATTGTGTGTGATTGGATATTTTCAGGATATGATAGCTGATGCCGGATTATGGCATGGCTTCACTGACGAATGTCGGCGTCTTTATGGAACGCCTGTCCCATTCTTTTCAGTTTCCGATGATTATATCGATTATGAGCTGAATCGTGAAGACGTGGGATTCATCGTTTGGTATGCGGTCGCCATGTATTCCGATGATAGATGCATTTATCCTTTCTCACCCGAGATAGTGGCGTTGGCAGATGCGTGGTTTAAGGAACTTGAGTATGTATATGAAGATTCCCCCGTACCGGAAGGTTATCATCTTGCCCACGAACTCGATGTATATGCCGAGGAAGATCAGGAGATGATCCTGCGTCTTGGAAGTTGGCTTTATCTTCATAGTTGGCTCCTTCGACCAGCTTTTGCTCTTACAGCAAATCAAATTATATCTGAAATGGTCGCAGCTGGAAAAGGAAATGAAGAAATAGCTAAGGCTGTACAAGAAGCCGTAAAGACAGAGCCTACAGGTCCACTTGCGCTCTATATTGGAGAATGGGTGCACCTTACTATCAATCATAAACTTTCTTCACGCAGAGAAAGAACTGAAGAAAAACTTGTTCATACGGCTTTCGAACGCTTGACTCGTTCCACCGGCGGAGAACCGGTGAAGTTCATTGAAGGATACCAAGCATTCAATGAGTTCCTGATTAATGATCTTGGTTGGAAACCTGGAGAAGAGCATCTCGTGCAGCTCAAGGATTGCCCCAATTTTGTTCTTATGGCTAATCCGGAAAAAGGATTGCTTGTGGCTCCCGGAATCTGCAAGTGCATAAAAGCTCCATCTAATCCAATGTATGATGCTGAATATGCTTCCACCCATGCAATCGATCTGCTGACTCAAAGAGGAGAGTGCCCCCACGATCTCCTCGAATATATTTGCGAGAAAGGGTGGCTGCCCGATGCTAAGTTTCCCGGTAGCGACGATACCAAACTCGTGGCTCATTTCCATGATTTCATTGCACGCTGTTACCTTCAGTTATATTATAGAGGAGACTAACGTTTGTAGATTACGACATCATTGGCATAATTTATCCCCCGATCCATCAGGACCGAGGGATAAGTTTTTATAATTTTGATGAGATTGTTATAATTTTCCGAACAAAGCCTTAAGTCTAAGGGATATGACTCCAAACACAGCCTCCCCGAAAATGCTTGAGTTCATCTTTGAAGTGCCCAATTGTCGATTGACAAAGATTATAGGAATTTCTACAACCTTAAATTTTTTCTTCCATGACTTGAATTTCATTTCTATCTGAAAAGCATAGCCCTTGAATTCTATCTTATCAAGATCAATGGCTTCAAGCACTCTTCTACGATAGCAGACATATCCGGCAGTGGAATCTCTCAAAGGCATTCTGGTGATGAATCTGACGTAGGCTGATGCAAAATACGACATGAGTACTCTTCCCATGGGCCAATTGACAACATTTACCCCTGTAATGTAGCGTGACCCAACACATACGTCAGCTTCACGGTCTTTACATTCATGATACAGGCGAGTGAGATCATCAGGGTTATGGGAGAAGTCAGCATCCATTTCTATTATGTATTGATAATCTCTGGCAAGTGCCCACTTGAAACCATGGATATATGCTGTGCCAAGACCTAATTTACCGGATCGGCATTCAAGATGGATTCTTCCCGGGTTTTCACGCATAGCTGTCCTAACTGCATCTGCTGTTCCATCCGGAGATCCGTCGTCAATAACAAGAACGTCAAATCCATCAGGAAGCTTCATCACAGTGCGGAGCATCGTGCTGATATTCTCTATTTCGTTGTATGTCGGTATGATGACAAGTACGTCGCTCATCTCTATGTCTCTTTTGGATATTCTGGTGTTAAGCGCTCTCGCGCTGTTCTTTGTGCAAAATTACCAAAAAATATCCATTCTGCAAAATTCAAAGCGCGATATTGTATTTCTTCAATATTTCTACGGGATGATATGATTGTTTTGCCCTGCGCAATCCTTCATCACCTGAATCATCTTCACGATTGATATATACGATTTCAGGATGCCTTGCAGTCATCATGGCGGCAAATTCTTTGTTGATCTTTTCGTAGCTTCCCTCAAAGGCTCTCGACGCTTTTTCCACATGTACGAAAAGTGTATCGTTTTTTACATCACCGATTGTGAAGGCTGCCACTTCATCTCCAACCATAAGTAAAGCACCTTCAAGCCGGATGTCGCCTTCTTTGATAAGGTCAAGAAGTTTCCTTGTCATTAGCCTTTCCTCTACTGCCATTTCTACTTCATCACCTTCTTCGTCAACAACAGTCATGAAGTCTATAGCTTTGTCTATATTCGAAGCATCCAATAGTTCAAGTCTGCTTTCCGGATATAAGGAATCAAACTTATTGACATGGTTTCTTTTTTTCCCCATCTTCTTGCCAGAGAGTGTGGAAAGCATCTTCGCATCGTAAAGGTAATCACCCCAGTCTTCCAATGGGTTGATTGATGAGATGCCTGCTTCTTCCAGATCTTCTATAGCATATTCAGGCACAGCAGAAAGCACTGGAGGAATGTTGTTGATCCTACAGTATTCCCTGATCTTCTCAAGACTTTCTTTAAGTGGGAGTTTTCCGACAGGGAGTGAAAATGCAGGGGTGTCAGTATCGTTTTCAACAACCCCTTTTATAAAGAGAGTGTCGTCGGCTATGGCGTATTCATATTTAAAGTAGTCGACCCACATTAGTATTCCAGCATAAGAAAAGTCTGTAGTGCGTCCTTGTTCCATACAGAGATAGGGGAATAGAATCTCCATATCAGCGTGTGTCACTGGCTTAAACTGAAGGATATTGGAATCCTGCTGGATTCTGGATTTATTGCGTATTTTTGCTGATTCCGCACGGCGGAGTGCTTCAATAAATCCATTGTAGTCGGTGTAGGTTTTTACTGCGGTGTTCATAGTAAGATAGATTAAGTCAATATTATTTATACTTATTTAACGCTTCAGAAGTATTTCGGTTTGACACCTCATATTTTTTTTGTAATTTTGCACCATGAATGTATTGAAATTCGGAGGCACTTCTGTTGGTACAGTCGAAAGCCTCAAAAACGTTAGAAGTATAGTAGAGGCACTTCCATCAGATACGGTAGTTGTGGTTTCTGCATTAGGTGGACTTACTGATAAGCTCATCTCTACTGCTCGTCTGGCTGCTGATGGCGGCGATTGGAAGTCAGAGGCAGATGCAATTGCCACCCGACATCATATTATTATTGAGGAATTGGTAAGAGAAGAGAAGAAAAACGCTACTTTGGATGTAGTGGATTCTCTTTTGGATGAACTAAAACGAACCTACGAAGGTGTATCGTTGTTAGGAGTTGTCCCGGCCAAGACTCTCGATGTGATTGTAAGTCTTGGAGAAAGGATGTCTGCTCCAATAGTGGCTGGTATTATAAAAAACGGAAAACTTCATAATTCCCTTGACTTCATAAAGACAGAGAAGTGGTTTGAAAAGAATATTGCAGATGCTGTCCTTACACATGACTTGATTGTAAAGGAGTTTGCTCATATAGAAAATGGACCTCATATAACGGGAGGATTCATTTCACAAGACAGGGATTCGGGGGAGATCACCAATCTTGGACGAGGGGGCAGCGACTATACAGCTGCTTTGATTGCAGCAGCCCTCGATGCAGATATGCTTGATATCTGGACTGATGTAGATGGATTCATGACTGCAGATCCTCGAATAATAAAAGACGCAAAGGTGCTCCCAACTATGTCGTTTATCGAAAGCATGGAGCTATGTACATTCGGAGCAAAAGTAATATATCCCCCTACGATTTACCCTGTTTTCCATAAGAATATACCAATAAGGATACTTAACACGTTCAATCCTTCAGCTCCCGGCACGCTTATATCAGACTCTTCTGATGCCAAGGAATATCCAGTGAAAGGTGTGACTGCGATAAGGAATACATGCCTCGTGCGTCTTTCCGGAAGTCTTACGGAAAATGTAGCACAGATCAATACTCGAGCCTACAATGCCCTTGCAAGAAATGGGGTAAGTGTTTTCTTGCTGGCACAGCCAGGAGAAAACCATGAGTTCTCATTTGCAATTTCGGTATCTGACAGGCCTACGGCAACGCGTGTGCTTAATGAGGAATTTGCTCCGGAACTTATTGATGGAGCTCTTTCCAAAATATCATTTGAGGAAAATCTCTCTACTATTGCAGTAGTAGGAGAGGGGCTAAAACATCTTAAGGGGCTTAACGGAAGAATATTCAACACCCTTTTGCGTTCCGGCATAAAGACACTGGCTTGCTCTGAAGGTAATTCTGACACCACTTCTTCGTTTGTAGTAGAGGAAAAAGATACAGTTGAAGCAATCAAAGCCATCCATGGATTGTTTTTCTAATATATAATCTTAAAAAACAAACTATGGAAATCAAAAACGCGAAATATGAGATAAGCAGTGCAAAGGTGGAGCAATGTCCCGATACGCAAGTGCCGGAATACGCTTTCATTGGTCGTTCCAATGTAGGAAAATCTTCCCTCATTAATATGATCACAAATAATAGTTCACTTGCTAAAACTTCCCAGAAACCCGGGAAAACATTGCTGATCAACCATTTTAAAATCAACAATGGAGAATGGTATATAGTTGATTTACCCGGCTATGGCTATGCTGCGAGGGGAAAAGACCAGCGTCAGGCGTTTACCCGAATGATAGAGAGCTATGCTCTTCAACGCTCACAGTTGGCATGCCTTTTTGTGCTCATTGATGTCAGGCACGAACCTCAGAAGATAGATGTAGAATTTGTAGATTTCTGCGGAGAAAACGGGGTTCCGATTGCCATTGTCTTTACTAAGGCTGACAAGGTAAGCCAGAAGGTGGCAGATCAAAACATGTCTTTATTCAAGAAAGACCTTCTTGAAAAATGGGAGGAACTTCCCCCTTTGTTTTTGACTTCCTCTGAGAAGAAAAAAGGAAGGGACTCGATCCTTGATTTCATCGAAAGCACAAATGCCATATGGCATAAAAGTCGGGAGGAAAGCAGTGAGCAGGACTCCCTTGTGGACTCTTTTGAAAATGAAGATTCCAGCCATATAGAATCCTAAATATTCTAACTCTTAAATCTTTAAACTATAAATACCTTATCATGAAAATAGCATTTGCGTCTGACCATGCGGCGTATGATCTTAAGCAGATCATCAAGCCATATGTAGAAGAAAAAGGTTATGAAACCGTAGATTTTGGCACCTACAGTCCCGATTCGTGTGATTATGCAGATTATGCACATCCTGCGGCTCGAGCAGTTGAGAACGGAGAGTGTGACTTCGGTATTGCCATGTGTGGAAGTGGCAATGGCATTCAAATGACTCTCAACAAGCACCAGAAGATCCGCGCAGCTCTTTGCTGGCTCCCGGAGTTGGCAGCCCTTGCTCGGCAGCACAACGACGCTAACTTCCTTGTGCTTCCTGCCAGATTTATTTCTGTTGAGGATGCTCGTGAGATTGTAGATGCATATCTGCAGGCTCAATTTGAAGGGGGTAGGCATGCCAAGCGTATCGCAAAAATTCCCGTTTGTGATGCCTGAATTTGAGATCCAGCTTCGAGATGTGATGCTTTTCGCTACGCATGGAGTCATGCAGGAAGAAAGTGTCACTGGTAATCAATACCGCGTCAATGTGCGTCTGCGCCTTGACGCGGATTCTTTCGATGTAGATAAAGATGATTTGGGTTCTACTATTTCATATGCCGAGGTGTTTGATTTGCTTCGTTGTGTTATGGAGTGTAGGGTAGCTCTTCTTGAAACTGTCGCTGTGAAGTTTGCCCGGGAGGTCTGCAATCGTTGGCCATCTGTTAAGAGCGGATGGATAGAGATTGTCAAGACTGTTCCTCCTATCCCAAATATGATAGGAGAGGCGGGAGTAAGGTATGATTTTTGAAAAAAATGCATCCGAGACAAAAAAAATCCCTCGAAAATTTGCATAGTTCAAAAAAAAGCAGTAATTTTGCATCGTGATTCTGAGAGGGGTCATAAATAAGGAGGTTCGCTAGCTCAACTGAATAGAGCATCTGACTACGGATCAGAAGGTTACAGGTTTGA
>JAIDTO010000033.1 GCA_029060625.1 Muribaculaceae bacterium
TCAATGTAATAACCCTAATAATCTGAATTATGAAGAGACTGTTACCGGCGCTGGGGTTGATCGGCGCACTTGTATTTTCGGCTTGTGGCGGAAAGGGCGCAGCCAAAGAGGCAGAAGGTGAGGAACGAGATTCCACCTACACCAATGTAAATCACCCGGAATGGAGCCGCAACGCGGTGATCTACGAGATTAACCTACGTCAATATACTGATGACGGAAAAGTGACGTCGTTCCAAAAGGAACTCCCCCGCCTCAAGGATCTTGGTGTGGATATCCTGTGGATGATGCCTATCCATCCTATCAGCAAGCAGGACCGCAAGGGAACTCTCGGAAGCTATTATTCTGTAGCTGACTATACGGCTTTCAATCCGGAGTTCGGTACGATTGAGGAATTCAAGGAGATGGTGAAAGATGCCCATGAGAAGGGGATGAAGGTGATACTCGACTGGGTACCCAATCATTCAGGACGTGACAACAAGTGGGTCACAGAGCATCCCGATTGGTATGAAAAGGATTCCCTTGGCAATATGAAGGGGGTCTATGACTGGACAGATGTGTACGTTTTCGACTATTCCAATCCTGAGATGCGCAAGGGTATGATCGACGCCATGAAGTTCTGGCTTACAGAAGTTGGAGTAGACGGTTTCCGTTGCGACGTGGCGATGGAAGTTCCTACAGATTTCTGGGATGAGGCCCGTCCTCAGCTTGAGGCTGCAAAGGCTGACGTCTTCATGTTGGCGGAGGCAAGCAAACCGGAGCTGCAGAAGAACGGTTTCGACATGGGCTACAACTGGCCAATGAAGGATCTATTCAGCGAAATAGCTGCTACCTCAGGACAGTACACTTTCAAAGACAAAGAAGGAAAGATCAAGGAATTCCCTGAAAAGCATGCCACCGACATCTACGTGCTGCTCGAACAGCAGGCACAGGATTATCCTAAGGATACATACCTTATGAACATGGTGACCAACCATGACCTAAACTCATGGGAGGGGACTGAGTTTGACCGCCTCGGCAATCTGACCAATGCGTTTGCAGTGCTTTCTTATACTCTTCCCGGCATGCCTATGATATACACAGGCCAGGAGACAGGTATGAACCGAGCTTTCGAATTCTTCGAGAAGGACAAGGCTCCACAGTGGGAACCACGCAATGAATACTTCGAGTTTTATAAGAAGATGAATGCCCTTAAGCACTCACAGGAGGCTTTGGCTGCAGGGACCGAGGGGGGATCAGTGGTGAGCTATCCTACTGTAAGCAAGGATCTGCTTGTGTTCTCACGCGAGAAGGATGGCTCGAAAGTAGTGACGATGGTGAACCTTGGAAGCGAGGAACAGGCTGTGGAGTTCACAGGAGGGAAGCCTGACGTAAGCGGTATGAAGGATTATTTCCGCGGTGAGACGGCTGACGTGCCTATGTCGCTTGAGGCTGGGGAATACCTTGTCTTTGTGAATTCATAATGCGCAAGCAAAAACATAAAGCGCCTCTCCGAGGCTACTGACAGATGAACTAATAAACCCCAGACTTCGGTCTGGGGTTTATTCATAATGACAGCTCTCCGAGCTGAGAATTAGCTTTGACGCATAGGGCGATTGGGACGTGCTTTAGCTGGGCGGTTGGGAAACCGCCCTCCCATAATGTCAGACGTCGAGACCGAAGGCTTCGCGGATGGCAGGGACGGAGTCGAGTTTCTCCCATGAGAAGAGCTCTACCTCACGCTCGATGGGCTCGGCATCGTAGCCTGACTTAAAGACTTTCTTCACCTTCTGAGGTTTGCGACCCATGTGTCCGTAGGCTGCAGTCTCAAGATAGATAGGCTCGCGAAGTCCGAAACGCCTCTCAATGGCGATGGGACGCATATCGAAGAGCCCCTTGACTACATCTGCTATCTGCGCATCGCTCATATTGACCTTGGAGCGACCGAAAGTATTGACGCAGAAACTTACAGGACTTGCCTCACCAATGGCATATGCAACCTGGACAAGCACTTCGTCGGCCACACCGGCAGCGACAAGATTCTTGGCAATGTGACGACATGCATATGCTGCAGAACGGTCTACCTTGGAGGGGTCTTTTCCGGAGAAAGCACCACCGCCATGAGCGCCGCGACCTCCGTAGGTATCCACGATAATCTTTCGACCGGTGAGACCTGCATCAGCATGCGGGCCACCGAGTACAAATTTACCAGTGGGGTTGACATGAAGGATGTAGCGATCATCGAAGAGAGCACGAGTCTGTTCGGGAAGTTTTGCCAATACACGGGGTATGAGGACATTCCTTACATCGCGACGGATCACTTCGAGCATCTTGTTTTCGGCAACTCTTTTTGCCTCCGGTGTATCCTGAAGAGGCTCAATAAACTCATCGTGCTGAGTGGAAATGACAATAGTATTCACATGCAGAGGCTTGCCATTGTCGTCATATTCAACAGTCACCTGGCTTTTAGCGTCAGGGCGTAGATATGTGACGAGCTTGCCTTTGCGATAGTAGGTCATCTCCTTACCTTCACGGCGTATGTCGGCGAGTTCGCGCATGAACATATGTGCCAGGTCGAGGGTAAGAGGCATAAAGTTTTCGGTTTCGTTTACGGCATATCCAAACATCATGCCCTGGTCGCCGGCACCCTGAGCTTCCTCCACCTCGCGGTTTACACCCTGAGCAATATCAGGGCTCTGCTCATGGATGGCTGAAAGGATGCCGCAGCTGTCGCAATCAAAACGATATGCACCACGATTGTAGCCGATACGGTCGATTACGTTGCGCACTACTGAATGAAGGTCGATATATGCGTCGGAAGAAACCTCACCGGCTATCACTACCTGACCGGTTGTCACAAGTGTCTCGATACCTGTATGGCTTTTGGGATCGCGAACCAAGAACTCATCGAGGAGCGCGTCGGAAATCTGGTCGGCCACTTTGTCGGGATGGCCTTCAGAAACGGATTCGGATGTGAATAAGTAGCTCATTTTATAAGAGTTAAGAGTAAAGAGTTAAGGGTTAAGGGTGAGGATAGGGAAAAATAAAAGGCATTTGGGCTTGCGCTCAAAATGCCTCGACAGCTTACTCCATCCGATGAGGATGCAGGGGATCAGAAAGCAGTTTTAGCATTTTTTTCAGTGGTTGCAAGCAGCCAAATTTTTCCACTATTGCGAGTCCTTTCGGAATTGCGGTGCAAAGTTAATAAAAAAATTTGAGAATTTGGAATTTTAGGGTTAGAAAATGAATAGATATGCCGGGCTACAGCTCAGGATCGGTAAAATAGTACTACCCCTCCGGGGTAGAGATTGCTGGGGATGGCATTCAACTGGGCCAGAGGCCCAGTGTTAACAAGATTATTGCCCTCCTGGCAATGAGGAAGCAACCTTGTGATGCACTCCGGGTAATGAGGGGTCAAATAAATGATGCTTTCTGGTATGGATTAGAGGAAGTGGAAGATGTTGATGTTGAATTTATCGACGGAGTACATTACAATTGCCATCAATACAAGTGTCACCAATGAGTATTGATACAGGGTAATGGTCCTAACTATCCTTGAAACCTTGACAGGATCTCTATGCATCTTACTGAATACCCATACAGAAGACAACAATAAGCATATAGCCACTGCAATTCCAACCCATCGGGAAACGAAATCCACTGCACTGGGACGCAATATAAGGATCACACAAACGAGAATCGCATTCCCTAAATAGACAAAACGAGTGAAGAAACCACCTCTGGCTGTGACAAGTGTCTCCTTGCCGTTTATTTTGTCTTCTTCATAACGAAGATACTGAATTGCTATATGAGCATTGACTGCCAACACTCCATTGATTACAGAATAGACCACAATAGGCAACCAGTCACGATTTGCTACATTCTGAATCAGCGTCGTGCCACTGACAGCAATCGGTCCGAAAAACAAGAATGTAAAAAGCAATGACCATTGTGTGCGCACTATCGGGTTCGGTCCTGCAAAATAGAAGTAAAGCATCAAGGCAATCACAGCGACATAGATTACCCCGAGCCACCCAACGAATGCAAACAACGACATTCCTGCAGTGAGGGCAAGAATACCAAATCCATTTGCCACAATCCTAAGGATGAAAACCCGGGAGGAATTGGCTGCACGCGAATTACGATCGCCCATCCCGGATATATTTTCGCCGGCTCCAAAACAAAGGTCGAAATATCCGTGATACAGATTTGCGGAGATCTGAAGCAGCATGGCAAATAGAAGTGTCATAATAGCGGGGAAGAGAGAAATACCGCCACGGATGACGGATGCAGTCAGACCACCCATTACCGCCCCTGCACTGATGATGAGAGACTGAGGGTGAATGTTATATACTATGGTACGGGTGATTGCGTTCACTGATATAAGAGTTAAGGGGTAAGAGTTAAGAGTTAAGAGTCAAGGGGCAAGGGTCAAGAGTCAAGAGTCAAGGGGGGGGGTTAGATGCCAAGGTAAAGGATGGCGGCTAAGGAGCCGATTCCGATAATGATCCATAGGGCTACTGCCTGGACAAGTGGTTTTACCCCTACTTGCTTTATTACCTTCAGGCTTAGGCCTGCGCCTATAGCAAACAGGACGGCTATCAAACACTGCTTAGCTATATCAACAAGGACATCATAGACTGGGCGAAGCGTATCAGTGCCGACATATGTATTGAAGATCATAGCAAGCACAAAAAGGAAAATAAACCAAGGGATAGAAACCTTAGATTGTCCGCCGTTGCCATTATCATTCCCACCTTTACGGAAAAACCACATGGTGAAAAAAGCAAGTGGGATTATCCAAAGCGCACGGGTGCACTTGATAAGCGTTGCAAGATCACATGCTTCCGTGCTTCCTGGGAAATACATCTGATCGAATGCTGCCCCGGCTCCGACCACACTGCTGGTATCGTGGATTGCAATGGCTGCCCATGTGCCAAACTGATGTTGGGTAAGTCCTATATAGTGGCCAAGAGGAGGGAAAATGAACAGGGCAATTGCATTCAGGATAAAAATGACACCAAGCGATACAGCCATCTCATTCTGATCAGCCTTCAAGACGGGACCTACGGCGGCAATGGCACTTCCGCCACAAATGGCTGTGCCCGAAGATATCAAGTATGAGGTCTTCTCATTAATGCGCATCAGCCTGCCGAGCAAAACGCCTGCTACCATTACGATGATGACCGAAGCAATGGTGAAGATCATACCCTCAGCCCCACTCTGCAGCGACTTCTCAAGATTCATTCCGAATCCAAGCCCAACTACTGAAGCCTGAAGGAGATACTTTGAGAGTTTCTTATTGAATTTGGGATAAGGGATTCCAAATATCAAGGCAAAAACAAGGCCAATGAAAAGAGCAATAGGAGCAGATATGACGGTTGCCCCAAAGATGAGTTTGAAAGGGATGAACATGAGCACAAGAAGCACCCAATAGAGATATTTGGACATATAGATTGTCAGTTTTTGGGTTGTCAGTAGTCAGATATAGAATAATTAATAATCTTGTGCAAATTTAACATTTTTGTGGGAAATGGCAAAAAAATATTTGATAAAAGGATATGAAATTATTGTTTTGTAGATAAGAGGCTGGAATTTCGGGCTGATGCCCTCAACACAGTGTTGACGCTTGAAAAAAAAATATATATGGAAGTAAGAATAGAAGAGGGATGGAAAAAAGAATTGGAGGCGGAGTTTGAGAAACCATATTTTTGGAATCTCACCAATGCGGTCAGGATGGAATATGCCGACCCGCGTGTGACTGTGTATCCTCCAGCAGGGAAGATATTCGCAGCTTTCGACAATTCTCCATTTAAAGATACAAAAGTAGTGATAATAGGGCAAGACCCGTATCATGGACCGGGACAGGCCAACGGGCTCTCTTTTTCAGTGAATCCCGGCATACAGATCCCCCCCTCACTTCGCAATATTTTCAAGGAAATAAACACCGACACCGGAGCTCCTATACCTGCTGACGGAGACCTTACGCGGTGGGCACGTCAAGGGGTGCTTCTTCTCAATGCCACCTTGACCGTAAGAGAACATCAGCCGAGATCGCATGCGAATCTCGGCTGGAGTGAGTTTACAGATGCGGCGGTGCGCGCCATCAATGAGCATGGAGAAAATGTAGTGTTCATGCTTTGGGGATCAGATGCCATCAGGAAAGGGAGCATGATCGACCGGAGTAAGCATCTCGTGCTAACAGCCCCCCACCCCTCTCCTCTTTCAGCTTCGAGAGGATTCTTCGGGTGCAGACATTTTTCACAGGCCAACCAGTATCTTTTGGCTCATGGGAAAAAGCCTATTCAATGGTAATGCTTAATTTTGCCGGACGCACGAGCCGTGCGTCCCTACCGGACTATAGCAACTTGATGCCGGCGGCTGCGCATTCGCGGATTTGGGATTCGGGCCAGATAGACGCCTGGACTTCACCTATGTGGGCTTTCTGCAAGAGATACATACAAAGTCTGCTCTGACCTATTCCTCCTCCTATAGAATAAGGCAATTCCTCGGCAAGCAGAGCCTTATGGAAATCATATTTCTCACGCTCTTCACAGCCACGGAGTTTCAATTGCTCACGCAGAGATTCGGGACTTACGCGAATGCCCATAGATGAGAGTTCAAAACCACTTTGGAGAATCGGATTCCAAAGTATCAGGTCGCCATTGAGACCACGGAAGCCATCTTCATTGGGAGTAATCCAGTCGTCATAGTCCGGGGCACGCCCATCGTGAGGTTCGCCATTCGACAAAGGAGCCCCAATCCCCATAATGAAAACTGCCCCATACTCCTTGGCAGCTTTGTTTTCCCTCTCTTTTGGCGACAGATCGGGATATTTGTCGAGGAGCTCCTGAGAATGAATAAAAGTGACTTCTTCAGGAAGCCATGGAGTGATGTGCGGGAAACGCTCGTAGATCTCAGATTCAACTTTCTTGACAGCTGAATAAATCTTTCTGACTGTGTCTTTAAGATAATCGAGGTTACGGTCTTCTTTGCGAATTGATTTCTCCCAGTCCCACTGGTCGACATAGAGGGAGTGAAGATTATCAAGGTCTTCAAAAGTGCGGATTGCATTCATATCGGTGTAAAGACCGTAGCCGGGGGCGATGTCGTATGCGCCGAGCTTCATGCGCTTCCATTTGGCAAGAGAGTGGACGACTTCTGCCCTTTTCCCTCCCATAGCGTCAATTGAAAAGCCCACCGGGTGTTCCACACCGTTAAGGTCATCATTGATGCCCGTGTCGGAAAGAACAAACAGTGGAGCTGTCACCCGCCGAAGATTCAAGGCTTTGGCAAGGTGTTTCTGAAAAGAATCCTTTATATGTTGGATTGCTACTTCAGTGGTCTCGGGGAGGAGCTTGAGGGTATATTTTTGTGGAATGGTCAGCATTATTTTTATTTGATTATTATTTTGATTGCAAAGTTACAAAATTTTCTTAATTCACCCAAATATATTTCAATATTTTTAATTATAAATAAAAATTTAGCATATTTCCGATATATTCCTAAAAACATTACAAATTGCAATAAAAAAGAGACACGGCGATAGTGTGTCTCTCATATGCAATATATTTAAGTTGACTACTATACCTAATCTTCGAGATAGTAGACGATAGTGGTGACAACACGCACTTTTTTGAGATAGGGAGTGCTGGAGTCGGAGTCGTCGATAGAGAATTGACCTTGGTGGGCATTCTTGATTTTGCCAACACGGCTTTCGCTATCGGCAGCAAACTGCGCAGCAGCATCGCGGGCAGCCTTGGTGGCCTCACCAATCATTTCCGGTTTAATTGCATTCAAACCGGTAAACTGATAGTTGATATAAGAGTTTGAGAAGGCAATACCCTCTTTGAGTAATTCGGATTGACGATTGAGCAGATCACGCACCTTATCTACCTTCTTAGTAGTGACCGTCACCGTGCTGGAGATGGAATAATTGTAATTAAAGGTATTGGAGCGATATTGATTAGATTCTGCATTATAAGTATCGGGGGGATTGATGGAGATTTCATCTCGTCCGATACCGTTTGAAGTCAAGAATCTGATGATTGTCTCATTGTTATGGTTCACCTGAGTATAAAGCGAGGCCAGATCGTTGCCGGCTACAGAATAGGAAATAGGCCATGTGACAAGGTCTGCGGGCACTTCGCGCTCGGCAAGCCCTTTGACGGTGACTTCACGGTCGCGGAAGGCGATATTGTCGATGCCTGCCTTCAGCGACAAGCCGAGGATCACTATAGCAAGTGCAATGAGGATTGAAGGGAGGTAATGTTTCATAAGAGTCAAAAGTAAAGAGTTAAGAGTTAAGAGTTAAGAGTAAAGAGTTAAGGGGTGAGGGTTAAGTGGTGAGGGATTGGCGAAGGCGGCGGCATATGCGTTCGTGACGTGCCACCATATATATTAAAAGGCAGTTCATGACTGTGACTTCGAAGGCAAAATAGACCCAGGGCATCTGAAGCACGAGTATTGAGATGAAGAGTGCCCAACTGCGTACATTGAAGCTTAGTATGTTGGTGTATTTCATCAACGGACGGCTGCACTCACGGAAGCGGTCGGCAAACTCCTTGGGAATTGCTGAATGATATTTCTCCCTAAGCGCCCTACGCAGTTTCTGCATCTGAGGTGTGCAACGCTCCTGAGTGCGGGTGTAATTTGCATAGAATCCCATGACAAGCTTGCTGAAGAATTCCTTACGCCAAGACATTGAATGGTATTTTTTCCACAATACCTGAGCATCTTCAAGCTCTGAACCTGATTTTCCCTTCAGGAAGAAGAGGTGGAACTGACGATAAATATCTGCCATGGCAGCCTGCTGCGCATGGCAGATTCCAGCGAGGGCGGCAAGAACCCATATCATCCACTTATGGGCCATAAAGAAATCGGAAGTGTAATTTTCCCGCAGACAAATAGCAATATATATAGCCACAAACCAGAGGTCGGAGCTGACGCCATCAAGGATACGGCCAAGACGTGAGTATTGCTTGGTCATCCTTGCCAGCTGACCATCAGCACTGTCGTAGGAATTAGCCCAAATCAGCAAGAACATCCCAAGCAGATTGATCCAGAAATTATTATAATAGAATGCAATGCCAGCACCAATACCGATGAAAATGGAAGCGATGGTGATGGCATTAGGGTGAATGCCGAGCTTTCTTGCAATGACAGCCCACGTAAAACCTATGGGACGATAGAAAATCAAATCGAACCATTCTTCAGTGTCACTGCTTTTAAGACTACCTCGATATTCTTCTTTTAGTCTTTGAAATTTAGTTTTTTCCATATTCTGTTGTCATCGTTGTCGTCGTTGTCGTCGTTGTCAACGAATCGGACTTATTATCATTTGAGGGATCGGAGAGCGTAAGTTTTGGAACGTAGAAATTTGCCAAGTTCTTCGGGAGAGGAGTTGTGGGCAGCGATGTCTTCAACGCTGATGGGGTCACCAATAGAAATGTGGAGTTCCTTGCCTCTCTTTCGGAACACTTCTGCCGGCAACCTAAGCGAACGTGCAGGCCAGCAAGCGTGACCAAGAAAATTAAACCACCAGCTGTTGCTGCCATGGAAGTAGATAGGAATCACCGGCACTTTTGCCTTTCCAATGATCTGGAGCACAGATTTCTGCCACGGACGATCCTCAAGATGGCCATGGATATCAACCTTACTCATGGCTCCGGCGGGAAAGAAACCAAGCGGTTTTCCTTCCTTCACCTGGCGCAGGGCCTCACGAATACCATTGACTGACACCTGACGCTTTGCCGGATCCTTGCTACTCCATGCGTCGACCGCGATAAAGTTGGGACGCATGGCAGAAATCTTGTTGAGTATCATATTCACCATCACCTTGAAGTCAGGGAATCTACGCGTGACGAGATATATCAATGTTATACCATCAAGGGCACCGAATGGATGGTTGGAGACAGTGATGAAACGACCATCAGGCATATTATCAAGCACATCCAGGCCGTCGACCCTGAGTTTCAGCTTAAAGTCTTCCTCCACCATTCGTTTGACGAAATCGGGACCCGGCGTGTCGCACCAACGGCCGTGAACCTCATTGACTTCATCCACCTGAAGCCAGTGGAGGAGCCAATTGACAAGCTTTTTGTGCCCTTTCAGCTTAGGCACCATATCAGCGATGTCATCATAGTTCAAGACATCAGGATGGACATCGTATTTTTCACGCATGTCTGCGTAGTATTGTTCTTTTTCTGTCATTGTTTAGATTTTTGTGTTTAGTGGAGAGCGGAGAGTGGAGAGCGGAGAGTGTTGAGAGATTGGAGAGATGTAGGTGGCGTAGCGGCGAAGCCAACGACGGAATCCGGGAATCTTCATCAACAGGCATTCGAAGAGAGCCACGGCGATGAATGTGCACAGGATGCCTCCGCATACATCAAGGACATAATGATGAGAAGTATAAACAGCTGTGAACCATATACCGAATGTCACAATTCCCAAGATCCATTTCCAAGCGCGGCTACTCCTTATGATAAAAGAGTAGATGAAAGCGACGAATGTATATGCAGAATGCAAAGAAGGCATAGCCGCGAACACATTTGAATTTCGCGCATAAAGACCATGGAAAACAGACAATCCGGTCATCTCATCGAACCTGCCAAGTCCTGCCACATCACCCGGAGTGCCCGGGACAGCCTCAAAGCCGTGGAGCGCCACATACCATGGTGGAGCTGCCGGATGAATATAGTATCCTGCAAAACCTATCAGATTGACAAGAAGGAAGACGAGGGCAAATCTCAGATAGTCGTATCTTTTACCGGAGAAATAGACCCAAAGTCCATAAAAAATAGGAAGCGGAACCCAGCAAAGATAGAAGATTCCGGCAAGGAAGTCCATCAGAGGATGAGAGTGCAAGGCAAAAAACTCATTTGGGGTCAGGATAGATCCACCATAAGACAAACCAAATAAGGATTTCTCCGTCTCGAAGAGACCTCTTACATCGACAGGATTCACCTCATAGTTGGGGAGAAGATTCATCCAGTCGTAGCTAATTCCGAAAAGCGCGAAAGGAATCAGAGCCACAACAAGGCGCCGCGTGGACGGGGCAATGAAGAAAAGTGTGCCAATCAGTATAGCCAGGAAGACATGCTCGGGACGGAATCCTATGAAAAGAGCTGTCACAGTAAGCCACACTGCAAGAGCAACAATACAAGCCATTGCCTCCCGAAGCCTCGGGAGAGCGGAACTTAACTTTGATGTATATGCAGACTTGGTGTGGATTCCCATGAGTAAATATATCAGACAAGATGTTTTTTCATGTAATTGATTCGTGCAATGGCTGTGAGATTGGTAAAGACAGCCATTATACCCATGGCCACAGCCACAATCCAAAGGGGATCGAAGGAACGGACTCCACACTGACCGCAGATTCCCGCCGCGAGAAGAGAGAGGGAAGTGACCACAACCCTTTCAGGACGCTGCATAAAACCGATTTTGCAAACTACACCAAGGCCTTCTCCTCTTGCACGCGTATAGCTGACCAACAATGAACCCATAAGGGCAAGGAACGTAAGGAGCGCCGCAATGTCCCAACCACGACAAAGGAACAGATATGCAACAGCACCCACCGTGACAAACTCGCAATATCTGTCGAGGACCGAATCGAAGAAAGCGCCAAAAGTGGAGGCAAGATGACCGATGCGGGCCGCCTGGCCGTCGAGCATGTCGAAGAGTGAAAAGCCTATAATGAGAGCTCCACCCCATGTAAGCCAAACCCAATCGAGAGATTGCCCTTTAGAAGAGTAAGCCCCCCACCCTATCGCCAAAGCCGCGGCAAGATTACCTAAGAATCCTATGAAAGTGATGATGTTGGGAGTTACACCTATACGCAATAGTAGGCGAACAAACGGATTTATCACCACATATATGCCCTGCTGCAGTGCATCGCGGGCGGATTTGGCTTTAGTCTTTATATAGTTCATTTCAGTTTTCAGCTTTCAGTTATAAGTTGTCAGTTTTCAGCTTTCAGTCTTTATCCTTTATGCGGAACACTCGGAATATAGAATTCATGAAGCGCACGGCATAGGGATCAAACGAGGAGGGACGGTAGACAAAATTGCGCTGGAGAATGAAATTCCAGAACCAAGACACGAGCAGCGACATCACAAGACGAGCGGTAGTATAATATCCTGCCGCCTTAAATCCCATTTCTTCCAGGATGTGCCATTTCTTTAGAAAGATATAAAGGAGCTCGGTGCCTCCAGAATTCAAAATAAGATTGCCTATCCAAACCAAGGCATACTTCACGACCACAGCTTTCCAAGGACAATTTTCAGCACGGAAAGTAAACTTATAGCAAATGATGCAATTGACAATTCCGCCTGCCACCACACCAATGCCGGTCGCTAACCAAGAAAGATGCTGGTTGAAAATCCAATAAAACATCACGAAGCCGACTATGAAGTCGACCCAGCCGGAAGCCTGACTTGAAACTGCAGAGCGCAAGAATGTAGGCACAAGCGATTTGCTCTTAAGCAGGGTATTGCCAATCTGCTTGAGACTATGGTCTATGTGCTCTGTAGCAGTGTTGTTATTCTGGTCTGTTTCCATGGTGCTTGAATAAAACTGGTTATATACTCAAATAGGAATCATATCAATAAAAGTATTACCTCGACTAAGCATGCAGCATATATTGCAGCAAGAATGTCGTCGGCCATCATACCCCATCCCCCAGGAAAACGCTCCATCTTCCTAATGCCTAATGGCTTAAAGATATCAAAAAACCGAAACAAAGCAAGCGACACAATTATGAGCCACCAGGGCGCGACGTGCGGTCCGCCACACAAAGGAAGAAGCGATATGAGCTGCCCGACAGTCTCGTCGACACAAGCCGCCACCGGATCCTTTCCCCAATACTTTTCGGAAATTGTACTGGCCCAAGTGCCAGTGACAGCAAAAAAAACAATAGCACCCACAGTAGCAATCCATGCAGGCATTCCCGGACACCATATATATAGAGGAAGCCAAAGAATGATGCCGACGAGAGCTCCCCATGTGCCTGGAGCCACAGGGAGAAAGCCAGCTCCAAACGAAGTGGCAATCAATTTTGGGAAGATGGGAAATCTTTCATCCGTAATTGGTATTGGCCTTCTTGATTTCATAATCTATAGTCTTTTAGAAGCAGCAATCGCCTTTCGGGTGCGTGTCAATACAGACTTAGCAATAGCACGGGCCGCCTCTTTCCTTATCGGGGCAAAACTTGGCCAGTCGTCGAAACTCACGAGTTGACACTCTCCGTCCTTATCAAGGACAATATCACATCCGAAGACATCCACATTCAGCACCTCGGCAGCCTTCATGCATATATCCTTGACCTTCTGCACCAACGACTGGGACAAAGTGTCGTCGTCTTCTTTGAAGCCTCCGCTTCTGAAAGGGAGAAACGCATGAAACCATCCAGAAGATGCCACCCCGTAGCACCGGATCTTCTCCCCGTCTACATCCTTGCTTACCACAGCCTTTGATATATGACGGAAGAAAAACTCATGCAAGAGTTCCTGCGCTTCCTCAGCATGTCGGCAACGAGCTATATCTTCAAGATGATGCACCGGAGCATCCCCTTTCTTTACCCAACAAGGGCCAAATCCCGCCTTCAGAAGCTGCTTGCGCACATCCACATCAGTGTCAACAACGAAAAACTCAGGCACCGGGACACCTGCCTGAGCAAGCAAACGCACCATTATCATACGGATACAGTTTTCAATTCCATAGCCTGAATTGACAACAAGGAGTCCGGCATCCTCAAGATGCTGGATTTTCTCGACAGCACGGTCGCCGCGGCACATGGCGAGAACCACATCCTCATCGATGACAGCATTGCAAAACTCTTCTTCAGAATAGACCTTCACCTGGCATCCTCTCCTCCGGAGCTCAGCCACAACGGCATGAAGAATCGCCGCATCGTTTGCGATGTGGTTGGGGGAGAAGATTCCCGCCCTTAGAATTGCCGCTATGCTTATTTCCGCCATTTGGACGTCGTTAGAATATTCATGACTCTTCGGGGTTGCCCTTTTGACGCTTCTCCTGCTTTAGACGAGGCATCGGATTCGCTGTGGCTTCCTGATGCATGGCACGATTACGCGTAAGATCGATTCCTTGATATATGGCCTGACGCATTGATGTAGGATCAGCCTCATTTTTTCCGGCAATGTTATAGCCGGTGCCATGATCGGGACTTGTACGGACATACTTAAGACCGGCAGTGTAATTGACACCATATTCTCGCGCCAGGGCTTTGAATGGAGCAAGGCCCTGATCATGATACATTGCAACTATTCCATCATATTTAGCATAGTCGCCAGTGCCGAAAAAGCCATCAGCGGCAAACGGGCCAAAAGCAAGGATCCCCTCAGCCACGCACTCTGCAATAGCAGGCTCGATCTCACGGATTTCCTCAGCACCAAGGAGCCCGTTATCGCCATTATGTGGATTAAGAGAAAGGACGGCGATGCGAGGCTTATCCATACGGAAGTCTTGTCGGAGCGCGGAGTCCATATTCATAATGGTATTTTTCACTGAATCCTTAGTGATTGCATCGGGCACCTCCCGAAGAGCCTTGTGAGTGGTGACAAGCGCCACGCGCAACTCATCATCAAACAAAATCATAGTGGCCTTACTCCCATCTTCAGCAAGACGCCGAGCAAGGAATTCCGTATGGCCGGGGAAAGGGAATCTTTCACTATAGACTGTCTTCTTATTGATGGGAGCCGTGACAATAAAGTCGATCTCATCATTTTCAAGCGCAATGCATGCCGCTTCCAAAGCCGCCACAGCAGCCTCGCCGGCTTCCTTGGAGGGATGTCCTGGGGTCATCTCAAGTCCTCGGGGGCAAACATCCACTACATTGATCTTGCCGTCTTGCGCATCGGAGGCACTTCTGACAGGGGTGAAGCGGAAAGTCTCCGTGCCGATATCTTTGCGCACCTGATTAAGGAGTTCGGCACTACCAAAAATGACAGGAGTGAAGAGATCCGTGATCTCCTCCTCGTCAAGAGCCTTTATGATGACTTCGTAGCCAATGCCGTTGAAATCACCGTGGGTTATACCCACGCGTATGGGATTGTGCATGTTGTTGAGTTGTGAGGTTGTTGAGTTGTGAGGAGATTTAACTTTCAAAGTTACAAAATAATTCCGAGATGACCAAAATTATTTTTTTGCTGCGAGCATACCGCATGCAGCATCGATATCTTCGCCGCGAGAAGCACGGATAGTGGCTGTGATGCCTGCATCGTTGAGAAGCTTCCGGAACATCTGCATGCGATCGTCGGAAGCCGGATAAAGATCCACGCCGGGAATCCGGTGGAAGCGTATAAGATTGACCCGACAATCAAGGTCGCCGATTAGCTTTATCAGCATATTTGCATGCGCCACATCATCATTGACACCACGCCACATGATATATTCAAATGAAAGCCTGCGCTGACCTGAAAAGTCGTAAGACTTGAGCATTTTCACTACAGATTGAATCGGGAAAGCTTTTTGGGCAGGCATCATTGATTCGCGCTGCAAGACATCTGCCGTATGTATGCTTATAGCTACGTGGACATTGGTCTTTTCAAGCAGATCCTTGAGTTGGGGAAGCTTGCCCACTGTAGAGACAGTGATTCTCTTAGGACTCCAACCCATTCCCCAAGTGGCAGTCAGAATCTCAATGGCTTTTAGCACTTCCGGGAAATTGTCGAGAGGTTCACCCATTCCCATGAAGACGATGTTGGTGAGTTCTCCCTGCTCGTTGCCTCCGGTCTTGTTCTGTCGGATTGGCATGGAGAGAATCTGATTCATGATCTGAGCTGCCGTAAGATTGGTCTTGAATCCAAGTTTTCCGGTAGCACAGAAATAGCAGTTCATCTTGCAACCGCATTGTGAGCTTACGCACAGCGTAGCGCGCTCTTTGTCTGGAATCATAACAGACTCCACACGATTTCCATTGCCTACATCAAACAAATATTTGATGGTGCCATCTTGCGACTTAGAAGACTTAACCGGCTTACTGCGACCTATCTCATAGTTTTCGGCAAGCCACGCTTGATTTTTCTTTGATATATTGACCATTTGATCGAAGGAAACGACTCGCTTGGCATATAGCCAATCGGCAAGTTGCTTTGCCACAAATCGGGGCATCCCGCCTTGCTTGGCTACTCCTTCGAGATCTTGGAGGGTCATTCCTATTAGGGAGGGTTTCATGATTAAGTAAAGAGTATTGAGTAAGGAGTAATAAGGAGTAAAGAGTATTGAAGATAGATGATGAAAAGAGGGTCATCGCCCGGGTGGGGATGACCCTCGATATTCGGGGATTTTGCCTATTGGACTAATTATTATTCGCCACCTTCAAACTTATAGCTCGTGTTGACAAGCTTGTTGGCGCCACGAAGCATCTGATCCAAGTTGGGGTTGACGAGCTGGAAATACTGCTGCTCGTAGTTAGACTCATTATAAGGCATATCAGCCTTTGAAGAGCCATTGACAACGAATGCATATACGCCATCTTCACCAGGAACGACAACGAGTTTCTTATCAGCTTTTGCACCGGCAATCTGACCGAGCACCTTTGGGTCGTTGACACCCATGCCACGGCCCATGCGGAACTGCTCAAGCTGACGTGGCTCTACGCCCATGGCCTTGGAAACAGCCTCGAGAGTCTTGCCACCCTTCTGATATTCAGCCACGAGATCCTTGCCTGCTTTCTGGCGACGAACCTTGTTGGTGAGATAATTCTTTACATCAGAGTTTGCAGCGGGAACATAATCATCATACTGAGCGTCGACAGCCACTGCATAGAGCATCGGAGCAGAAGCATCTTTTGACTCATAAATGCGGCTTACCTGACCGGGCTTACCATCGATCATTGCCCAACGCACCACCTGGCGGCTATCAGGGAAGAACTGGTTGTAGCCGGCCATGCGGGGAACCGCAGGAGTAGACTGAGTGAACTGGAATGTCTGTACATTGTAGCCAGCCTCGGCAGCATTCTTGCTGAAGAGCTCAGCAGTGCTGTTCTTCTCAAGATATTTCTCAAACTTGGCGATTTCGTCGTCGACAGTCTTTGCAGAAGGATTAAGCTGGTAGTTGTATTCTTCAAACTCCACCACTTCAACAGGAGCGTTCTGCTTCACAACCTTTGCGAGCACAGCACCCTGCGGAGAGTTCATGATAGCCACATACTTTCCGGCAGCTTGACGCAGAGAGTCGAGCTGAGAAGAAGCGAGCGCACCGGTGGGACCATCCTGAGCGAAAAGAGGAATCCACTGCTCTTTCTGAGCAAAGACACTGTCGGCAGAGAACTCCTTGTTGATGCTATCGAGGGGAAGACCTGCATTGAGGCGTGCAGCCACCTTGGCAGGAAGAGCTTCACCTGCAACTTGAACGAGGTTGATCTGGATAGAGTCAACTTCATAGCTGCGCTTGCCCATCTTGACGATTTCAAAACCTCTGAGATTTTCAGTCACCATGCTGACTTCGCCAGCCTTAGCGCTGCTGACAAAATTCTTGACAGGACCATTGCGGAGGTCGGAAGCACGGACATTGCTACGGGTCATCACCACGCCTTCCTTCTTAATATTGGCAGGAAGACCGGTTGATGCGGAATCATTCAGGGCCTTGAGAGTATTCTGAGCGAGAGCCTTGGCAGCTGCGCGGTCGGCATCAGAGGCAGCAATGTTGATGGCAATGAAAGAAACCTCTTTTGTAGGCTCTTGAACCTCAAACATAGATTTCTCCTCGCTGTATGCTGCATTTACTTCAGAATCAGAAACGGGATATTTCTTTTCATCGATGGCACCATAGGGACGATATGCGAGCGACACATTATTTGTGGCTACGTAATCGTTGTAGAGAGCCTTCTTATCAAGGTCGTTGGCCTTGACAGTACCAATCACGAGCTGCTGATATTTCTGGCGCTTGATGAGCTGCTTAGTCTCTTCCTCCATAGCCACCCATGCATTCTGGAAAGGCTTAGCCTGCTGCTCCGACATACCGTTGCGGCCGGGATTGAAGATCACCTCATAAGCTTGAGCCGGAGTCTGGACACTGAAGCCGGAAGCGTTGAGTTGCTGGATGATGTTGGACATAGCCTCGCGATTGATTGGATTGTCAAGCACGAAGAATCGGAGTTGCTCAGGGCTTGACTCGATTCCAGCATTCTTCACTGCATCGTCGAGCAGACGCTCTCCGACAAGCTGCTCGACAGCCATCTGTCCAAGCATCTGCACGTCGAAATTAGCATACTGCTGGGGATTTGTCTGCTTCAGCTGCTCAAGCTGACGATTGAGTTCCTCACGCTTACGCTGATATTCGGTATAGTCGATTTTCTTGCCGCCGATCTTTGCCACTGTAGTGTGGTCGCCAAAGAGGTTGCGGCTGTTAGTGAGCGCGTCACCCACAATGAAAGCGAGAAGCGCCAAGCCGATGATTACAATCAGCATGACTGATTTGCTTCTGATTTTCTCTAATGTTGCCATTCTGAAATTATACTGTAAGTAGTTGATTAATACAAAACAAACACCTCCGGACAACAAAATCCGGAAGCCATCGGCTCAGTGAAGTGCCGATTTATCGTGCAAAGTTAGGAAAAAAAACGCTGATTTGCAAATGAATTTGACCTAAAAGTTTAAAAGTTTGATGGCGTTAAGGTCTATAAGGTCTTTAAAGTCTTTAAGGTCCTTAAAGTTTTTAAAGTCTTACGGTAGTTAAGCGGTTCATAGAGTTGGAAGAATTATTCAACTTTTCGGGAAGTTGATTGTATTACTTATACAATAATATTTATTAAAAACACAAAAGATTCTTAAACTATATTATAACGGCTATGAAAAAGATACTTCTAAGCATATTTGCCACAGCTGCAGCATCGACCGCCTTGGCACAGGGGGCCGTCAGCCTTGACAGCTGCCGCCATATGGCCCTACACAACAACAAGGCCATACGCATAGCAGAAGAGAATATAAGAGGGGCCGGATACTTGCGTGATGCGGCAAAAGCAGCCTATCTTCCCGGCATCGACTTTTCCGGAGGCTACGTGCACAACCAAAACCAGATAGCCCTCTTAGGAGAAGATGCGAAACTCCCCACCATGAGTTTCGACCCCAAGACAATGAAGTATGAATACAACCTGGTGACAGGAGCTGACGGAAAGCCCGTAATGAATCCGGCCACGGGACAGCCCATCCCAAGCGAAGTGGCTGTGATTCCAAAAGAAGCAATGAAATATGACACACGCAACGTCTTCTTCGGAGCCTTCACACTTACCCAACCGGTATATCTCGGCGGATCAATCCGCGCCCTCAACCAGATAGCCAAGCATGGTGAAAGCATCGCGCGCTCACTTAAAGACCAAGCGGAGCAGGATGTGCTCTTAAGTGTGGATGAGGCTTATTGGCAGGTGGTGTCGCTCGTAGAGAAAAGGAATCTTGCACAAAGTTTTGTAAATCTCGTAGACTCGCTGCGCCAAAGCGTGATCGATATGAAAGATGAGGGAGTAGCCACCCGATCAGATGTGCTGAACGTGGAAGTAAAATACAACGAAGCGTGCATAATGCTTACGAAAGTAGACAATGGTCTTTCGCTATCGAGGATGGCTCTTGCCCAAATATGCGGTCTGCCAGTAAACACCTCAATGACCCTCAGCGATGAAGCTTCAGAAAACTTGGAGGCAGACATGACGATGCCAAACACCAATATGCAAGATGTCTACGCCCATCGAGCCGACCTTGACGTGCTGCGCAAGGGTATTGACCTTATGAAGAGCAAGGAGAACCTGTCGCTCTCGTCGATGCTTCCAAAAGTGGCAGCATTTGGCGCCTACTCTTTCTCCAACCCGAATGTGATAGATGGATTTGAGAAGAAATTCGGTGGAGGTTTCTCAGTGGGTGCGATGCTTACAGTGCCTCTATGGCATTGGGGAGGCAACTACAACAAGTATCGTGCCGCAAAATCTCAGACCGCAGCCCAGAAACTCCTACTCGAGGATATGGAAGAGAAAGTGAGCCTGCAGGTGAGCCAAGCTGAATATAGCTACAATGAGGCTTTCAAGACCTATAATATGACCCAAAACAACATGAAGAGTGCCCAGGAAAACCTGCAGAACGCACAGTATGCATTTAAAGAGGGTGTACTCACCACCGATGATGTACTTGCAGCCCAGACAGCATGGCTAAAAGCAAAATCGGAAGTGATCGACGCGCAGATCGGTATAAGACTCTGCCATACATATCTGAGCAAAGTGACAGGAGCGCTACACGCAAATTAATTAAGAAATGAGATTTGAAGATTAAACTAATTGAAAACAGATAATTATAAAAATATAGCCTTATGGAACAGCATACCAATTACACAAAGCCAGCGCCGGACCCGACAGAGGTGAGCGCAAAAGAGAAATCATTAATATTCACAATCGTCGTGGTGCTTCTAATCGTGGCAGCAATGGCAGTGGTAGGATTCATATTCATCAAGCCTGCACCTGACACCATCCAGGGTATGGGTGAAGCTACAGAAGTCAGGATCTCCGGCAAACTTCCGGGACGCGTCACCAAACTCTTTGTGGAAGAGGGACAGCGCGTGAAGGCCGGCGACACACTCGTGCATATCCACTCTTCGCTGGTGGAAGCTCGTCTTGCCCAGGCTGAGGCTATGGAGGATGCATCCAAGGCAACGAACCGGAAGGTAGATGCCGGCACGCGCAAGCAGATCATCAACTCAGCACGCGACGTGATGAACCAGGCAGCAGCAGCTACCGGAATCGCAAAGAAGACCTACGACCGTATGGAAAACCTCTTCAACAAGGGAGTGGTGAGCGAGCAGAAGCGCGACGAGGCAAAGGCTGCATATGACGCTGCAAAAGCAGGGGAAGCAGCAGCCCGCAGCCAATATGAGCTTGCTTTGGCCGGCCCTCAGGCTGAAGACAAGGCTGCTGCCGAATCGATGGTGAAGGTGGCTCAAGGCAGTGTGAATGAAGTTGGTGCAATACTTGAAGACCAGTATCTTCTTGCTCCCGCCGACGGCGTGATCACTGTGGTGTATCCCAACGTAAGTGAGCTTGTGGCAACCGGAGCCCCGATCATGAACCTTCAGAAAGATGATGACCATGCAGTCTTCAACGTACGCGAGACTCTGCTGAAAGACGTCACTGAAGGCACCAAGATCCGCGTGAAGATCCCTGCCCTTGACAAGGAGGAAGTGATGACAGTATTCTATATCCGCGACCTTGGCACGTATGCCAACTGGCAGGCAACCAAGTCTACGGGCGACTATGATGCCCGCACCTTCCAGATCAAAGCAAAACCGGCAAAGAAAATAGAGAATTTCCGTCCCGGAATGAGCGTAGTCTATCTTGGAGTGGAATAAGAAGAGTAAAAAGTAAAGAGTTAAGAGTTAAGAGTTAAGGGTTAAGAGTTAAGAGTAAAGGGTTAAGGGTAGGGATTATGGGGTAAGACTTCGCCCTTACTTTGGAACAGAACTCAATACAAATAAATCAGAAAATAAAGTGATGAGTGGATTCAAGCAAATATTCAGGAGGTCGGTGATTCAGCTGACCGGGCGCCCGATCTATTGGGTCGCCATGTTTGTGCTGCCCCTCTTTCTGATGCTGATGCTTACCAACATGATGGAGTCGGGACTCCCTGACAAGGTGCCGGCTGCCATCGTAGACAAGGATGGGACCTCCATTTCCAGGGAAATTACCCAGAACTTAGGGTCTCTGCAGATGGTAGACCTTGTAGACCAAAGCAATTCCTATACGGAGGCTCGCCATAAGATGCAGGAAGGAAAGATATTCGGATTCTTTATGATTCCGGAAAACTTCGAGCAAGATCTGCTCTCGGGTAAAGGACCAACGATCACCTTCTACACCAATATGACATATTTCGTGCCTGCATCGTTGCTGTTCAAGTCGTTTAAGACAACAGCGTTGATGTCGAAAGCCGGGATCATGCTTAATGTGGCAGAGACGGCGGGGCTATCAGCAGATGAGGTGGTGCCGATGATGCAGCCTGTGAATATAGTGAGCCGAGGGTTAGGCAACCCGGGGCTTAACTATGCGATATACCTGTGCAACTCGTTTGTGCCCTGCGTGTTCCAGCTTATGATCATGCTGATGGTATGCTTCTCATTAGGAGAGGAAATCAAATACGGCACTTCGCCAAAGCTGATGCAGATGGCAGGAGGAAATATCTATAAGGCAATAGCTGCCAAGATTTTGCCGCAGACCATAGGCTGGTGGGTGATGATACTGTTCATGCAGTCGTGGCTCTACTTCTGGCAGGGATATCCAATGCACGGGAGCTGGTGGTGGTTTACGGTATCAGAACTGATGTATGTAGTGGCATGCCAGGCAATGGCGGTGTTCTTCTTTGGAGTGCTTCCGAACCTGAGGTTTAGCCTTTCAGTTTGCTCCCTGTTAGGCATACTCTCCTTCTCATTGGCAGCGTTCTCCTTCCCGGTGGAAAGCATGTATGGCGGAATAGCAATCTTCAGCTACGTGATGCCTATACGCTATAACTTCCTTATCTATATCGACCAGGCACTGAACGGCATCGACATATGGTATTCACGCTGGTGGTATGTGGCATATATAGTGTTCATGCTGTTGCCCTTGACATTGATGTGGAGGATAAAGAAGGAGTTTGAGAAGCCGGTTTACATACCGTAATAATTGGGATTTGAGAATTCAAGATACGCGAGCGGACGCACGGGCCGTGCGTCCCTACCATATTAAATATAAACATAATGGGAATATTTATCAAATCATATATAAAGGAGATGAAGCTGATCTCGCATGATATCGGCATCATACTCTTCCTGGCATTCCTTCCGCTCGCCTACCCTATCATCTACTCGCTGATCTATAATCCGGAGCAGGTGAGAGATGTGAGGATGGTGGTGGTGGACCATGACCGGTCGGCTCTGTCGCGCGAGCTTGTGCGCAATCTTGATGCAACGCAGGAGATCCGGATCATTGGCTATGCTGCCGACCTTGGAGAAGGGAAGCATGCCATGAACAGCCATAAGTGTTATGGCATCCTTGAGATCCCGGAGGGATTCGAGAGGAAAGTAGGACGAGGGGAGTCCTCCCCTGCCGTGCTCTACTCTGAGATGAGCCTTCTCTTACGCTACCGTGGCTTTCTTGTGGCGACGACAAATGTGGCGCAGGCTATGGGGAGTGAAATCATGACGGAGAAGCTGAGCGAGAGTGCTCCTATGGCGGAAACCTTGATAACGGGAGATCCGTTAGGTGTGCAGAATGTGGCGATGGGTAATCTTGAGTCAGGTTTTGACTCGTTTATCATGCCGGGTGTGCTTGTGCTGATTCTCCAGCAGTGTCTGGTGCTTGCTGTGGGAATGACCGGAGGAGCCAAGAGAGAGAAGCCGTGGCAGTTTGCAGATATCGACAGGGCTACAGCGGGAGGCACATTCAAGTCTATTGCAGGTGGGGCACTTGCGTATCTGACTGTGATTATCGTGCCGTGTATCTATATGCTGCATTATGTGCCGATGATGTTCCGGTTCCCGATGGCGGGAAATCCGTGGGAGATCCAGTTGTTTATCCTTCCGATGGTGATTGGATCGATTGCATTGGGCATGATATTCCAGGCGGCATGCCGTGAGAGGGAGTCGGTGTTTGTGCTGTGGGTAGTGACCTCGGTGGCGTTCCTGTTCCTGTCAGGCCTGACATGGCCGAGATATGCCATGGCACCGTTCTGGAAAGGGCTCTCCGACCTTGTTCCGGCTACGTTTGGAGTTGAGGGATTTATCCGCATGAATACGAATGGGGCAACTTTAGCGCAAGTGAGCGGCGATTATATCGCGCTTTGGATTCAGGCAGTCGGGTATTCGATTATCGCATTCCTTGTGCAACGGTTCTATGTGATGCCGTTGCGCATCAAGGCTCTGAAGGACCCGGGGAGGGTGGCGATACCTTGATTAATGCATAATGCATAATTATCTGTCGCTATATAAAGAGCGGATCGGCTGTAGGGCTGATCCGCTTTTTATATTGACGGAGTATAATAATGTTATTGGGACTCTGTTAGAGGCTGGGGACGCGCACGGAGTGCGCTTACTACTCTAGATTTGCTTGCGGAGGCGAGCGGGAGGGATGGAGAGGCGATCGCGGTATTTAGCTACCGTGCGGCGTGAGATATTTATGCCGTCGTCGGTCAGGAGCTGGGTGATTTTTTCGTCGCTGAGGGGATGCTTTTTGTCTTCGGCATCGACTACACGGCGGATCTCTGCCTCTATCTTGCGGTTGGTGAGGGCATCTGTGTCTTCCTCTCCAGCGTTGTTGCCGACGGTGTCGCTGAAGAAGAAGCGTAGGGGAAGGATTCCCCACGGGAGGGCGGCGTATTTATTGGCGGTGCATCGCGAGATCACTGAGGCATCCTGACCCGTCAGTTTCTCTATGTCCTTGATCATCATAGGGCGAAGACGATATATGTCTTCTGTATCGAAATACTCACGCTGAAGCTTTACGATAGCTGTGACCACCGACATCATGGCCTGCTGACGCAACTGAAGGGTACGGATAAAGTCACGGGCATCGTTGTAGCGGTTGAGAATGAAGTCGCGGTCGGCGTTGTCTTTCAGTTTCTCCATCCTCTTCTTCATGTCGGTCTCTGCCTGCGAGAAAGTCTCGCTAATGCGGAGCTCGGGGATGCGATTGTTGAGTGTTATTACCGGTTCTTCGCCTGAAGTGTCAATGATTACGTCGGGTATGATTGTATTGGTTGCGGCCGATGCAGAGTCGATGGAGGCTCCCGGCTTGGGGTTAAGGGTACGGATAAGGTCGATGGCGGCATTGACTCGTTCCTGCGAAATCCTGAGACGTGAAACGAGAAGGTGGGTATGGAGCATAGAGAAGGCTTCATACTGCTCGTTGAGGATGCGCAGAGCATCGTCGCGTGTCTGTGAAGGAGGAAGATATTCGAGCTGCATGGAGAGGCAGTCTGCGAGTGAGACAGCCCCTACCCCATGGGGCTCGAGGGTACGCACAGCTGCCAGCCCACGGTCCATTACCGACTGAGGGAGATCAACGCCTTCAGAGAAAGCGAGGTCGTTGACCAAATAAGCCGGGTCGCGCTGCAGCCGACCGTTTGAATCCAAGTTGCCGACAATGAAGCGTGCAGCGGTGAGCACGTCGGGGTCGAGGTGGAGTTGTCCGAGCTGTGAGAGCAAGGAATCGTAGAGCGAGGGAGCTGAGTCAGCCATGGGCATCTCTGAGAAGTCAGTGGAGAGTGGAGAGTGGAGAGTGGAGAGTGGAGTGCGCATGGCGGAGGGGTCGGAGTCGTGGAGAGTATCGGCATCGACGGCTTCGAGGGCGGGGTTGGCTTCCATCTCGCGCTCGACTTCCTCGTCGAGCTCGGGTGCAGTCATCTCCAGCATCTTCACGAAGCGAAGCTGCTGCTGAGTGAGGCGCTGGGTGAGGCGCTGCTCGATGGCGATGTTCTGACGGCTCTTTTCCATACTGCAAAATTACGGAATTTTCTGCAGATAGGCAAATTGTTTTTTTATTATAGGAGATGGTGGGGAGCTCACGGCGGCGGTTAGGAAACCGCCGTCACATAATGGGGCGCGGGGAGAGAAAAGTCATATTATTTGGAGGAGTTAAATAAAAGTTGTAAATTTGTAGAGTGAACGAATAAAGATGATAAAATGATTATTGAAGATATAAAGAAGAGAGTGGAGAAAGGGGAGAAGGTGAAGATATTGTTTGTGTGCTTGGGGAATATATGCCGGAGTCCGGCGGCGCATGGGGTGATGGAAAGGCTCGTGAAGGAGCAAGGGGTCGCAGACCAGTTTGAAATCGACTCGGCGGGGCTCTATGGTGGACATGCAGGGGATCTGCCAGACAGCCGGATGCGGGCTCATGCGCGGCGCCGTGGTCTGGAGCTGACTCACCGCTCGCGGAAAGTTAGGGAATCGGATTTCGACCGCTTTGACATCATAGTGGCGATGGACGATTCGAATTATGACCAACTTAGGGCTATGGCTCCAACTCCTGAGGACGAGAAGAAGGTAGTCAAAATGGCGGATTTCTTTACGCAGCATCCTTGGGCTGATTGTGTGCCGGATCCGTATTATGACGGAGCGCAGGGATTTGAGAATGCATTGGATTTGATTGAGGATGGGTGTTTTACTTTGCTAAAACAAGTTTTAGCAAAGTAAAACAAGTAAAAAGTATTAAGTATAAAGTATTATATATTTGGTATTAAGTGCGAATTTGTGAATTATAGAAAAGAATACGGGGCTTTATTCAGGCTGGGGATGCCAGTGATGGCAACGCAGATCGGAATAATCGCTGTGGCATTTGCGGACACGGCGATGGTAGGGGCTTATGGCGTGGATGAATTGGCGGCTGCGGCTTTTGTCAATTCGATGTTTATGATTCCGGTTGTGATGCAGATTGGTTTTGCTTCGGGAATCACGCCACTTATCGGAGCTCTCTTCGGACGCGATGATCATGCAGGAGCAGGGCGTACATTAAGAGCCGGACTGCAAGTGAATGCATTCCTTTCGATAGGACTGACTGTGCTTATGGGGATTCTATATTTTTTCCTCGACCGGTTTGGACAGCCGGAAGAATTGCTACCCCTTATCCGCCAGTATTACCTGATCATCCTCTCATCGATCTTTCCGATGGCACTCTTCAACTGCTCGCAACAGACGGCGAATGCGGTGACAGACACAGCCACACCGATGTGGATAATTCTCTCTGCCAATGTGGTGAATATCATAGGCAACTATCTGCTTATCTTCGGCAAGTTCGGATGCCCGGAGATGGGGCTTAACGGTGCGGGGCTTTCCACGCTTACTGCCCGGTGGCTATCTACGATAGGGATCTTTGTCGTGTTCATGACAACTCGCCGTTACCGTCCATATAAGAATGAGGCGCTTGGCTCAAGCCATGTGGGACATATAAGAAGGATCGTATGGAATACTTCTTGGCCTATAATGATACAATCTGGGGTTGAATGCGGGCTATGGTCATTAGGAGCCGTTGTGACAGGCTGGTTTGGCAAGATACAATTGGCGGCATATCAGGTGATCAACACTATCTCGCAGTTGGGATTTATGACATTCATGAGTTTCGGTATCGCGGTGTCGATACGCTCTGCCAACTATACAGGAGTCGGGGATATGGCGGGAGTGAGACGCATTACCATGGCAGGGTTGCATCTCAACATTGTTCTCGCTACGGCGGCCTCTGCACTGTTCTTCTTCTGCGGTCACACACTGACGGGGTTCTTCTCACCGGATGAGGAGGTGTTAGCTTCGGCGGGGATGCTGATACTGCCATTGGTGCTGTATCAGTATGGCGATGCGACTCAGCTGACGTTTGCCAACGGACTCAGGGGCACGGGCAATGTCAGGCCATTCCTTTGGGTTACGCTGATAGCGTATATCCTGATAGGGGTGCCGATGCTGTTCTGGCTCGCTACGGGACTGGATATGGGGAATGTAGGAGTGTATTATAGCTTTTCGTTTGCGCTGTTTGCGGCGGCAGGGCTGTATTATTGGTTTTTTAGGAGGACGGTGAAGAGGATGCAGGCTGGGATGGTTATTAATGATATATCATGATGGATCTTGATGAAGCTTGATTTATCATGAATGTTTTGACAACAATATAAAAACATATAAATGAAAAATGATATGAAGATAAGGCTTTTTGCTTTTTTTATTATGGTTGCCATCATAGGGCAGGTTTGGGCTGCGGAGGATGGGCAGTATGCGCAGACTATCGTAGTGGCTCAGGACGGGAGCGGGGATTACAAGACAATCAATGAGGCTCTGAAGAAGCTTCGCGGGGACTTTGAGGATCCGGTAAGGATCTATGTCAAGGATGGCAGATATGACGAGAAAATTCTTGTGAATTATACGCTCAAGAATGTGACAATAGAGGGAGAAAGCAGGAAGGGGACGGTAATCACACATGGGGATTATGCTTCATTAAATAATATGGGCACGTCTGGGAGCTATACTCTGCGCATCGACGGCAACAACATCACCTTGAAGAACCTTACAGTAGAGAATACGGCCGGACAGGTGGGTCAGGCGGTGGCTCTGCACACCACCGGGGATAAGATTCATGTGATCGACTGCGATATCCTCGGCAATCAGGATACCCTTTACGCTACAGGGCATAACTCGCGCGACCTCTTCGACAATTGCTATATCGAAGGAACTGTCGACTTCATATTTGGGGCTGCCACTGCCCTTTTCCGTAACTGCCACCTGCATGCAAAAAGCGACTCTTTCCTTACAGCAGCATCGACTCCGAAAGAGAACAAGGTGGGATACGTATTTCACAAGTGCAAGGTGACAGCTGCGCCGGATGTGAAGAATGTGCATCTCGGACGTACATGGCGCCCATATGCATCTACATTCTTTATCGATTGCGAGCTTCCGGAAGCGATCAATCCGAAGGGTTGGCACAATTGGGGAAAGACGGAGAATGAAAAGACAGCACGATATGGAGAGTATAACTGCAAGGGACCCGGCGCTAAAGAGAACGAGCGTGTGGGATGGAGAAAGACGCTGAATGCGCTGGACGCAGCGGAGCTGACTGATCCGGGGAGGATATTTACGCGCGGGTCGGCTTGGATACCGGATTAATATTCAAGATTTGAAGATTAGGAATAGACTATCGTCTATCGGGGACGCACACGGAGTGTGCTTACTACTTTATTTAACTTTTGGAGGAGTATATTGTCTTATATGGTATGAAAGCATTTGTAAAGATAATATTGGGAGCGGTATGCTCTGTGCTCGCCTACGGGACAGCCTCGGCGGATAACAAATTTGGCGATGAGACTCTGAAGTATGTCATTACATATAAGTGGGGGCTTATCACCAAAGATTCGGGAGATGCTACGCTTTCACTTAAGAATCAGGGGTCGAAATACTATATCAAGCTTACAGGAAAGACCAAGCCCTGGGCTGATGATCTTTTCCAAGTGAGAGATACCCTCATATCAGTGATGGACAAAGCAAAATTCAGGCCTTTGAGCTACACGAAGGTAGCTCATGAAGGTGGGAAATATGCCAAAGACGTAATTAAATACAGCTATTCCGGCAACAATGTCAACGGAAAGGCGATAAAATATCGCGAGAAGAAAGGGACAACCAAAACAGAAAACCTTGAACTATCTGCCACTGGCGACACTTTTGATATGCTCAGTGTATTCTACTGGCTCCGCTCTATCGATCCTGCCACACTGCCTATAGGGGAAAAAGTGACCGCTACCCTATTTTCGGGTTCACATGAGGAAACGGTGAAGATATGGAAAGTCGGTGAACAATCCATAAAGATGCGTGACGGATCAAAACGAGATGCATGGCACATTAAGTTCACTTTCACATCAAAAGGGGGAAAGAAGACAAGTGATGATATAGATGCCTGGATATCGAAAGATGGACGGCGAATACCGTTGGAGATCAAAGGCAAATTGCCATTAGGGCATGTAAGTGCTTATTTTATTTCGGGATGATGGTGAATGTGATGGAGCCGCGGGTAGACGGGGCTCCTTTTTTTGCGCTCCAGCGTGCCTGCAAAGCCGCCTGCTCACATTTCTTGCGGATTTCTCTGGTGGCAGCACCCGATGCCGTAGCAGTCATCACTTTTCCATCGGCATCCACAGTTATGGATACAGTCACAGTGGTCTTATGAGCAAGAGAAACGTCAGGAAGCGGACACCCGAGAAACTGACGGCCAGACATCTTACCGATGACTCCGCTGCCAGCACCATCGCTACCACCCGGGGAGTCAAACTTACCTTGCACCGAACCGGGTTTGCTGCTGAATTTTCCTGCCATCGAGGTGGCTACCTTCTCCTCCTCTTTTTTCTTGTCAGTAGCCGCAGTCTGCACGGGACTTTCAGCTTTGGAAGTGATCAGCGTCTGCTCCGGAGATGGAACGGTATTTTCACCTGAAAGGACTGTATGGGGCTGTTCTACGGGTGCGGGAGCAGGTTCACCCTTTATTTCGGGAGCAGGACTATCCTTGGCTACAGCATCCGGCTCTCCGATAGTCTGATGATTTTCAAGCAGAAGTTCAGGATCGAGGAAAATCTCGTCTTCTTCCAACTGAGGATTTTCAGAGGAAGCAGTCAACTTCTCGTCGTAGCGCAGAGTAGCGACAAGAAGCCACACAAGCACAATGCCAACCGCCACAATAGTGACGAAGGCGGCGATCAAGGAATCTCTGCGTTCAGATTTATTCATAATCAAAAATCCGGAATCATTTTCCGGAGTCAGAATCTAATGGTGGTTCCTGAAGTGCTTTAGTGGCAAGCACCATCTTCATGTTGCGACGGGCTGCCATATCGAGGATTTCTACAATTTTGCCATATTCCACTTTCTCATCAGCATAAAGGGCTATACCGCGTGTGGAATCTTGCTGCTGGATAAGAGTCAAAGCTGATATCAGCTCCTCCCGGCTTACAGCACGCGGAATAGAGTTTCCGGGCACAGAGTCAGTGCGATCCATCACAATGAAGAACTGAGAAAGGGAATCCACATACACCTCAGTAAGTGGTTTCTTGGAAGTCTGCTCCGAGCTTTGAGGGAGGTTGACGTCGATAGCCGCAGGGAAAATGAGCGTCGAAGTCACCATAAAGAAAATTAGCAAGAGGAATATCACATCGGTCATCGACGACATCGAGAATGTGTCGAGACTCTGGAATGAGCGTTTGAGTGCCATGTTTGCGTTGTACGTTAAGCGTTGTACGTTTTACGATTTAGGCGGCGGGCTCGTTGAGGAGGTCCATGAATTCCATAGTCTTAGTCTCCATTCCGGTCATCACACGATTTACGCGTGAAACGAGGAAGTTGTAGGCGAAAAGGGCAACAATACCGACGATAAGACCTGCCACAGTAGTGACCAGAGCCTGATAAATACCACTTGAAAGGACGATGATATTTGCTCCGGTGCCTGCCATAGCGAGTGCATAGAAAGCCTCGATCATACCGGTGACAGTGCCAAGGAATCCAAGCATTGGAGCACCTGCAGCAGTAGTGGAGAGCCAAGTGAAACCCTTGCCAAGCTTAGCCACCTCAATATTCCCGGTGTTCTCAATAGCCACGAGCACGTCCTGCATCGGACGACCAATACGTGTGACACCTTTGAGAATAAGTCGAGCGTAAGGAGTATCTGTTTTTTTGCAGAGCTGGCGTGCGCTTTCAAGGTCGCCTTCGTGCACATAATCTCGAATGCGCTGCATGAAAGAGCTGTCTTCCTTACTTGCACGAGAGATGGCAAGACAACGCTCCACGAAGATATAGATGCTGACTACCAGCATCAGGGCGAGAGGAATCATGATATAGCCGCCGTCCATGACGAGCGACCAGAGGCTTAGGGTTTCCATATTTGATTCTTTAGTCTTAAGTCTTAAGTCTTGAGTCTTGAGTTGTCGTTATTAATTGTCAGAATGAGGACAAGCCGCTTTTTATTTTAGGCAGTCGAGATAGGCTTTTACCGTGGCTTCTATGCCAAGATATAGGGCATCGCAGATAAGTGCATGGCCAATGCTGACTTCATCGAGCCATGGGATCATCTCATGAAAATAGCTGAGATTTTCGAGGCTCAAGTCATGACCCGCATTAAGTCCGATTCCGCATACCTTTGCTACTGTGGCGGCATCGACGAATGGTGCGATGGCATGCTCCCGATTCTTTGCATAGTTGTCGGCATATGCCTTAGTGTAGAGTTCCACACGGTCAGCGCCAGCCAATTTAGCTTCGAGCACCTGATTAGAATCGGGATCCACAAATAAGGAGACGCGTATTCCAGCTTCTTTAAACCTCTTTATTATTTGCGTTAACATCTCAGAATTAGCCATCACGTCCCAACCATGGTTTGATGTAAGCTGTCCTGGAGCATCGGGCACAAGAGTGACTTGTGCAGGTTTAGTCTCAATCACAAGATTGATGAAATCTTCAGAAGGATATCCTTCAATATTAAGTTCGGTTGCGATAGCCTCTTTCAGCAGGGGGACATCGGCACGACGGATGTGACGCTCATCAGGACGAGGATGCACCGTAATACCATCGGCACCGGCTTCTTCGCATGTGAGAGCGAACCTGACAAGGTCAGGGTTGTTTTCACCCCGTGCATTACGGATGGTAGCCACTTTATTGATATTGACGCTAAGTCTTGTCATTTTTCCTTTTCTATTGTTATATTTATATAAAACAACGAGAGAAAACATCAATATTATGCATAAAACCGGCCTCTCAGCCAAATTCGGCATAATATTTGTTTATCTATAAGGCAAAGTTAATGAAAAACATTGAAAACTCCAAAATAAAATAACATTGACGACACAAGAGACACTCATACAGCGCGACGACTGCAGCTTGGTGACACTTGAATGCTCACCTGCCGACTATAGTGCCAGCATACTTACGCATGCGTGCGAAGATGCGGGAGCCCCTGTCGTAGACCTTCTTACGCAGCCCGCTGATCAAATGCATATACGTGTGACGCTGAGACTCCGCTGTGATGATCCAACGCCGGCCATACATAATTTGCAAAGATACGGCTATGAGATTGCAGAGGCAGAGGGCAATCATTACACGGATGCCATGATAGCCGCCGAAAGACTGCTGGAAGTGCAGATGCTACTTAACGTATAGGACTATAAATATGAGACGCAAGACATTAGCACTGTATGGGAAATCCCGCCAGGATGAGAACCTGACAGGGATAATGAATTTTATGGCCGAAGCCCGCAAGCGGGGATTCGGCCTTTTGTGTCATGAAAAGTTTGCAGCTTATCTCTCACGCTTTGGAGAGAATCCAGATTTTATTCCACCCGTATTTACCGGAATTCCGGAAGCAGACGTTGCAATCAGCTTCGGCGGGGACGGCACATTCCTGCGCACAGCACGAAGGCTTGCGGCAACTGAAATACCGATAGCCGGAGTAAACACAGGCAACCTTGGATATCTTGCACATTTCTCGCTCGACGATACCCCTCTCTTGCTTGACGGGATAAGGGACAGTACACTGAAAGTCCAGCCTCGGAAACTTATTGAAGTGTCGGGACCCGGGATACCGGACGACTTCCTATGCTGTGCCCTCAACGAGATAGCAATACTTAGAGATGATTCCGCCTCGATGATCAACGTGAACGTGGAGCTTGATGGATTTTATCTCGCCGACTACAGGGCTGACGGACTCATTATATCCACAGCTACGGGGAGCACAGCATATAATCTCTCAGTAGGAGGACCGATTCTTCAGCCGGAAGTGGACTGCATGGTACTTTCTCCAGTGTCTCCCCATTCGCTGACACTCAGGCCTATCGTAATAGCCGGGAGTTCGGTGCTTCGACTTGAAATGTCGTCACGCACTGGATCTTATCGGCTTAGTGTGGATGGCTACAGCGTGACTATGAAAGAAGGGTGCGACCTTGAATTGAAGGCCGCACCCTATGTAGTGAATCTGCTTTCTCCTCATGATGACACATTTGCCTCATCGCTGAGAGAGAAGCTTCTTTGGGGGAGAAGGTAGGTTAAGAGTTAAGAGTTAAGAGTTGAGGATGAAGGATTTAAGGGAGAGCTATCTTGGAGGTGCGGATTGATCCGTCAGACATCTTTGCCACCCTGACAAAAATGCCCTGCGAAGGAGCTGCAACGCGCGTGCCCGAGAGGTTGAAGTATTCTTCTGAAACCTCTCTAACTTCTGATTCAAGAGCCTTCACAGCAGTAAATCCCTCAACGTGTGCTTTATTGGAATTCAGGATAGTGCCATCAGGATTGATTATGAATGCCGCCACATAAAGTTTATCCTTGTCTTGAATTACGCTATTGGAAGCGATATCATAGGAGAACTCAGATGCATAAGGGATATTGAAAGCAATGTCTGAAGGAACTGCCCCATCCACTCCCATCAAGCCATCAGTTTCAACTACCACATCATTAAATGTGAGCCCTGATACCTTAGATGGCCACGTAGTCAGTATCTCAAGTCCTGTCCCGTCATACTGCGCTGCTTGGGTGGAATAGTAGTTTGATTGTATCCAACCTGCTCCTTTACCACTAAGTCCATTGTTAATCAAGAGATAGCCGACCTTGTATCCGGCATTAGACTTATCCTCAAAGAATGTGGCTGTAGATTGAATCTTGATTACAGTTTTGTCTTCATTTCCCCAATAAGCATTCACCTGAATGTCGGCGGGAACGTGGATATCCATTGACGCTTTCACTGCATTCTTCATCCCAAAGTCATCATTGGAATTTGCATAGTAGGGATCAACCGAGGGGCCGCGGTTGAGCATAGACGACGGAAAGCCTAAACTTTTCACATCACCTACAGGAAAGCCGGGAGCCTGCATTGCGTCTCCATCGTGGTAAGCCGCAAGCACCACATCGTCGCCATATAGCTCGCTAAGATTTTCAAGAGCGATGAAACCACGCGTACACCATCCACACCATGTACCCGTGAATTCCTCAAGCATAGGACGGTGCTTCGGAACAAAAGGAAGCACAGTCAGTGCACAGGAAGCTGTTGCCTTGGAATTTTCATTATCCATTCCATTGACTTTATTGATTGTCAGCTCCAAGGAATATTCACCGAGTTCGGAGACTGGAGATATCGGAATGTCAACGGAGGTGGAATTGATAAAATTTGAAGGAATAGGAGAGTCAAACTCAAGAGTGCGTTCGAAGCTATTGCTCCCAATAGTGTAGGTGTACCCAATAGAGGAAACATCCTTTGCTCCAGGAGTTGTGATTACGGCATTGATATTAAATTCCTTATCCACCGGTGCGAAAGCAGATGCAAGAGAAGTGAGCCCAACACTATATTCAGAGAGCTCGCCTTCGATGGTCACGTATATCATTGCTGCAGCCGCGAGTTTACTGTTGTAAGCCATCCACTTGAGGAAATCCTTTGAAGGGCGGAGATAGAGAGAGTTCGGATTATTACAAGGAGAAAGAAGCAATGGATACTGCTGCTTGTTGGAAAGGGGCATACCTTTTTCTGCGGTAGGGACAGTAAGGCTATAACCTACGTAGATTCCTTCTTCAGTGATGACATATGGGTCAGGAAGCGTAGCTGAAAGTTGGCCATAGGAATCGTCACTTCCGGGAAGTGAAATCTTCTCAGGAGAGACCTCAAAAGAACAAACATCAGGGACAGTCACTTTGACCGATCCCACTTTCTCAAGAGTAAGTTCCTTTGAAAGCCACAGAGAAGTATCCTCAATATCCTCATAAGCATTTATGACAGCCCGCAAAGCAGTGATCTTCTTTCCCACGAGAGAGGGATCTTGAATACGGATAGCGGCATCATAAATCTCCGACTTGCCTTTACCCCAGATCTCATAATCATCGCCGGCATAAGAAAAAACAAAAGTACTGTCATCAGCTATTGCAGACAGAACGACTGTCGCAAAGAAGCAAGAAGTCATTAATTTCTTCAACATATTTTCTTATCTTAAAAGAGGGCAAAGACACAGAATCAACTATGTCTTTGCCTCGTTGTACTAAAAATTCTCCAATAATTTTAACGGAATATCTTCTTGAAGGAAGCGACAGATCCATCAGCATACGTGATGCGCTCAATGAAGAGACCGCACGAGGGATCAGACACCTCTCGGCCTGACATATCGAAGTACTTGACAGCTGCCACCTCTTTATCGACGTTGATATCTTCCACAGCACTTTCTTCAAGACTGATTGTCATGATTTCGCTACGAGTCTCAACACCATCATACTTGTAGACACTCTGCACGCCGAGTGTAGAGATTCCTTCCACAAAGAATGCAACCATGTGCTCAGTGGAACCATATCTTTTAAGAATCCAGTTTCCATTGAAAGACCAAGGAATTTCTTCCAACGACTCTTCCATATTATATTCATCGGCATCAAATTCCCATGCCTCACCGTCGACATATACGACATAGCTGAGATCATCGAGTTTCAAGTAATCACCTTCGGTGGATACAGCCGGCAAAAAGAATGAGAATGAGGAATACCCCTGTTCCTGCATTTCATCTGCAAAAGCCAACCCATAAGGATTCTCCGGAACGCCCTCAAATGAGTCTTGATGTATCAGAATCATATCCATCAGGTCGTTGACATAATAGACATCATTTTTCGACGTATTAAACAGAAGCACAACATTTTTGTCTTTAGCGACCATTGTCTCCTCCTCAAAGTCCCAGACAAGTTGGAATACATAATCGGGATCCATCAAATCTTCGTAGAAGATATTGCCCTCGTCGTCAATCTTAAGTTCAACACATTTAGTGAAAATATGATATCCCAAATAGTCGCCGATGTATTGATCCTGAGCGATTGAAACGGTTGCAGTGTAATCATCGTATTCCACAGTGCCCCTTACCCAAGCATCCGGCATTCTCTCACAGAGACCCTGGAAATAGATTTCATCAGCACCTTGGGCAAAGCTAACCTGCCATCCAAATCCGTCGCCTTCAGCCGTCCAGAAATTTTCCGAGACTTCAAAGCCATCAGGAAGCTCAACAGGCACTTCATCAAATGGAGCAATTGACAGATCCCAAGCACCAAGACCAATCCACGTGCCATCATCGCTGTCAGCAACCCCCAAAATGACATCTTGGCTAAGACCTTCCGCCGTCATTATACCATCTGCATCTACGATCAATATGAGAGTAGATTTTTCCTCCGGCCAATACCAATCTTCCTGCATAGTGAGAATCGTCATATAATAGGCCTCAGGGAACCCTAAATCAGGGTCAAACTCGTAATAAATAGCCTGAGGGAGCTCGACCACAATCTTATCTCCTTCCTTGACACCCTTGACATACGACTTAGTAGGAAGATCCGGAAAAATCTCATAGATATAGACATCATTATCGCTTCCATATACGATATGGGAGCCATACATCTGATCCTTAAATTGGGTAAAGCCAAAACCGGACAAAGTGATACCACTTGTGGTCACAGTGACGTCGACCTTCTCTCCTTCCACCGAAGTAATGACATCTTCCGCAGAGCTGAGTCCCGGGGCAATTTTCACTTGAGGTGATGCAGCCAGTCCGGACAAGGCAACGCATGCTGCTCCCAGTGCGCTTATTATTTTTTTCATAATGCTTACATTTGATATATAAAAGATTAGCGAACAATATTTTTGACAGTGATGGAGGTGCCATCAGTGAATGTGATCTGCTTGATGAATAGGCCTTTGGCATCTTTAGTGACTTCTCGACCGGCAATGTCGAAACACTTTACATGTGCCACTTTCTTATCAGCACTGATATCACTTACAGATGAGCTTTCTAAATCAAGAGTCACGATTTCACTGCGAGTCTCGATTCCGTCGTATTTATAGACACTCTGCACACCAATTGTAGACACACCTTCCACAAAAATATAAACAGCGTGACAGCAACTTCCATAATGCTTCAGGATTGTCATGTCGTCATTTTCGAACGACCATGGAATTTCCTCGAGAGATTCCTCAAGGCCATAATCCTGGGCATCCAATGTCAATGGTTCTCCATTCGCATATACTATATAATACAAATCATCAGTGTCAAGCACATAGCCATCGGTAGACAAAGCAGGGATATAACATTCCAATACTGCTTCTCCGTATTCTTCCATCCAATCATAATATGTCAAATTATATGGATTGGCAGGAGTGCCTTCATAAGAATCCTGCATGATGAGCTCAAACTCATAAAGCTCGTCGACAAAATAAACCTCTTTCTTAGACATATTGAAAAGAAGAACTACAGAAGGATCTTTCAACACCATTTTTTCCTCCTCATAATCCCAAATCAGCTCGAATCTATAGTCGTCAGGCATCAATTCATAGTATGCTTCATTATATTCATTTACAAGGAGCTTAGCACATTTAGTGACGACAAATACACCATCATAATCGCCGACATACTGATTCTGGTCGATATAGACATGAGCTTCAGTGTCGTCATACTCCACAGATGCCTTTACCCAAGCCTCGGGCATTTCTTTGCTAAGACCCTGGAAATAGACTTCCTCACCACCTTGAGCAAAATTTACTGGCCATCCATAGCCAATATAATCGCACTTGTAGGTCCAAAAATTCTCAGAGACCTCCAAGTCATCGGGGACAGAGACTTGTGTCTCGTTGAAAGGCTCGAGAGAAAGATCCCAGGCTCCATACTTGGTCCATACGCCATCAGTACAGAATGAATAGGCAATAATATGCCTCGGATTGATGCCTTCGGCTTTCCATGTGCCATCTTTTGATATAGAGAATGTCAGTGTGGTATCCTCCGACGGAGCATAGTCGTAGTATATTTCACCATCCTCCTCTATTTCATAATAGTCGCAGATGGTGAGATTCGCACCTTCCTTCATATTTTCATTCCAAAGCACGGTCTGAGGAATATCCACAACGATTTTATCGCCAGCTTTTTTGCCTTTTACATAGGAACCAATGGGGATTTGTGGCAAAATGTTGTAGATATACACTTCATCATTCTCTCCAAACACCACATGAGATCCAAACACCTCATCCTCCAATTCAAAGACATACTCCCCATCATATACGGTAAAGCCGCTGCATGTGACCGACATGTTCAGTTTTTGTCCTTCTACATCATAGATCACATCTTCAGCTGAGCCGACTTTAGCCAGAGCCTTCTTTATGCCGGTATTATTACGATATGATTTTGCATCTCCATCTTTCGTCAGTATATTACGTTCGAAAGAGAAACTTGAAGACACGTAGCGCTGATGCGCCTTGTTGACGGCAGCTGAGCCACAGAGAGCTGTGCATGCTGCGCCAAGTAAGAGTAAAGATTTTTTCATAAATTTACCTTGAAGATTTTTTCTATTTCAAATACAAAATTATGAAAAAATATTTAGAATCGCAAAATAAATATTTTAGTGGAAGAGAGCATTGGGCGGTTAGGAAACCGCCCTCCCATGATATACTTCTATAAATGATCAACAGATATATTAGAGGAGGAAGGTGAAGCCAAGGGTGAAGGGAGAGAAGTTGACGAGTGAAGCGTCATTCAATACCTTCATTGGCGAGTAGCGGACATAGATGCCGAGAGCACTGTGGTAGGATATGGCACCGAAGAGGTCGACTGACACTTTTCTGCGATCGAAATCTTTCCGGAAGTATTCGCAGCGATTGCCGGCAGCATCGTCGTAGATGCCTTTTAAAGATGCATATGTGTTGAAATTAAGGATGGGGCCAAGCTTCAGCTTAAGCCATGACTTTGGCACCCGCCATTCATACATCAATGGCAATTGCAAGCTGAAGACCTTCAGGTTGGAGGATTTCACAAGGGAACCTTCCGGTGCTCTCCCCCACTCTATGCCTCCTGAAGCTGAAGGCTCAAGCCATTTGCCATCGGCTGTAGCCTTATAGTTGCGCCAGTCAAAACCAAGACCAACGTAAATACGCGACCGACTGAAGATATACCCTACATTGAAACAGCTGAGCCAGCTAATCTCAAATGATTTCGACCACTGCAGCCCACCGCCGCCAGTTTGCCCATGAGCTTGGTTTAGACCTACGCAAAGGCCATCGATGCCAATAGCCCATCCGCACCGTTCCTTTTTATTCAGGCAATCAAAACCCGGAATGTTGATAATTGACTTAGTGGATCTTCGTGAAGTGCTGACCTTAGCACCTGGAGCATACTCTACAAAATGGGAATTCTGAGTGCCATCCTCCGAATTTGTTACAGTGATACGAGTGCCTTCAGGACTCTCTGTAATAAGGACTTTTGAGGGTGAATCCACCACCATCAGCGTATCGGGGACTTCAGCAAAGGCTAAGGAAGACAGCGAGAGGAGGATGGAAAGGATCATATATCTTGATATTTTCATATTAAGTGAGAATTCATAATGCATAATTCATAATGCATAATTGTTAGTGTTTTATTGACGTGATGGGGCGGTTGGGGAACCGCCCTCCCATATGCTTTGTCAGAAGTTGATGGTGGCGCCGATGCTCCAGGATTTTAGCTGGGGGCCATAGGGAGATTGGAAGAGCGTCATGGGACTCCATGATGCGTAGACACCAAGAATATTGCAGACACCAAGCGATGCTGTAAGCTCAGCAGTTAAGAGACGCTGCTGAAGTCCTTTGTAGGTGGTCTTGTATTTAGAGGAATCAATCTTCAGTTCCGACGAAGCACGGGCATATGTGTTGAAGCAACCGACTGCTCCGACCACGAACTCCACTGTGCGACCCATAGGAATCGTGAAAAGGAGTGGAATCTGGAAAGTAAAGACCTGCAGGTCGGTTGATTTTACCTCTACACCATCCCCGGCGGGGACAAGAAAGAGATTCGACCCTTCTTTGACATACATGAATCCTTTATGGGCGGAATATCGCTGGGCACCATATCCCAAACCTATTGAAAAGGATGGACAATAATTTCCATAACTCCAACGGATACCTATAAGATTGCGGACACCGACCTCATAGGAATTCTTCACGTTGCCCTTATCGGAATAATTGAAGCGTTGCCCTATGTAGACATTTCCCATCACGAAGTAGGATGTCTGCAATCTTCTTCGTGAAGATGATGATTTTTTTCCGATGCCAAAGGGAATTTCAAAATCGAAAGAATCATCCGATCCAATGTCTTCCGAATCATCGACAGTGACACTATAGGAAAAAAGATCCTTTCCGTAGTCCTTTTCAGTCTCCACCTCAATCAGGGTGGTATCGGCTGATCGGGATATGAGGACTTTGTTGGCATTCTCAATAACCTTCACTGTATCCGGTAGTTCATACGACTGGGCGAAGATATGGAATATGGAGGAGAGGATGAAGGCGAATGATAGATATATTTTTTTCATAATGTGGAGAATTTGCGCTATTTGATTTTCTTAGTTATCATTTTTTTCACTTCTTCAGGCGACCAATCACCTTCAATATAGACAAGGGTGGTCTTGTCTTTGCCCTTTGGCCTGAGATCGAGATAGAAGAGATATTTCCTGTTTTCTCCCTCTCCTCCGAGGCCATAGAAACCGAAATAAAGTTTGCCATCCTTGAAGGAAGTTTCCTTGAACTCCGCTTTTGCACCATCTTTCCTGACACATCTTGCAATTTCGTCAGCCTTCGCGGAATTGCCTGACACCGATACGCTTTTATATAGGGACAGACCTTTCCAATCAGTCTGTTCCCCAGAAAAAACCACCATTGTCACCGAGGGATTCTTGGCAAAATCTTCTTTAAAGAATGGCGAGACATTCAGTCGGTCGGCATGAGCAAAGAAGCTCATAGCGCTACATATCAGGATAACTGAAAGTGATATCCATCTTATTAAATATTGTTTCATAAGTCGTCTTCATTAAAAGCATCCTTGATATCATCAAGATCTTCTGCTACTGTCTGGGCAAACAGCTCTGTTGAGATTCCGATATCATTAAGTTGGTCGTCTACTATCTTCATAATCTCTGAGTGATCACTGATCTTTACACCCCCCACGTAAGCGACCATTCCTTCAACATTTCTGTCATCCTCAATACCTGACTGGTGCCATAAAGCTGAAATACAAATAATGGCTATCAGAGCCGCGGCAGCCGCATATAAGGGGCGCACAAGAGAACGAGTTTTCTTTGGCCGCAGTCCGGAAGACCTGCTTTCCATGGGCATTCGCGTCATCAGCATTACTGCGAGGGCTTCTTCGACCTTTTGATCCTCTCCTTTGAAAGCAAGGAGCGACCGGAAGAGTTTCTCTTCTTCTGCAATCGAAAGCTGCGCATCGAAATAAAGGTCGATCGCCTGATGTATGTTTTTTTCTTTCATCTTGTTTGTCGTTTTAGGTAAAGTTGCCTAATAGTCTTGCGCGATCTTGAGACTATCATTCTTGCATTTGCTTCTGATATATCATAGTGAGAAGCGATTTCATCAAATTCCCATCCGTCCCTGTCGCGATGAAGAAGTATTTCCCTGTCGCGCGAAGAGAGATGCTGCTCAATAAGCCGTTTGATTTCGATGAATTGTTCTTTGCGAGATTCGTAATCCTCATCGTCAGACTCAAATCTATTGGCATTTTCGATATCAGTTTCCGGGTGAGCTTGCATGCGACGATGGCTATCTACCGTCAGATTTCGTGCCGTTACTGTCAGGAACCCTTCCGCCTCTCCCTGCGATGAGAACGAATCTCGACGAACCCATAGGCGACAGAAGGCATCCTGAAGGGCGTCTTCCTCGTCGTCGGCGTGTCTCGCCACTAAACGGCGTCGCACATTGCGAAATGCTGATATGATAAAATTTCTCTCCATCTATATGGGAGACGTATGCCGTTTGGATTTGCAACAAATTTTATAAAAAAAAGTGATCGGTCAGGAAACTGCCATCCCATAAAAGCCTGCACAGGAGAGTCATGAGACCGGCTTCCTATTTTTATCAGAGGCACCGAAGAGCCATGCGGCGAGGAATGGAGAGGAGCGGAGGATCGCACTGACAATAAGGCATAGGGCTATGACAAGGGCTGAGATTGCCAAGCCTATGGTGAGCATGGCAAGCACAGAGTTGCCGGGGCCTGATGACAGGAATCCCTTCATAAAGGATAGATTAGGGATAAAGAAATAGTGGAGATAGTAGATATCGAGTGTACGACTGCCTACAAACGACATGCAATTACTTACCGGCGTCCCTTTGTCAAACCATTCTCTGTATGAGCGGAAGGTAGCAAGCACGGTCATAAGTCCGGAAAATCGCATAGCAGTCATCACGAAATCCCATTCAAGGGAATAACGGTGGCGACAACCATAGAAGATCACGAGGGAGAAGAAGGAGACAATCATAAGCGCTTTGAAATACTGATTATCTATAGCTTTCCAAGTGAATGCCTCAAAACGGCGCGCAAAGATTCCGAGCATAAAATATGGCCAATAATTGAGGGTATGCCACGTCTGGAATCCAACTACTACCTTTGGCAGTTTCACCCCATCAGTGAAATAGTTGAACAGGAATGGAGCTACAAACGACGCGCAAAGAAGGATATAGAGCGGAATGTTGCTGTGAGACTTTCTTACGACAAGCGCCACCGCAAGATAGACCACAAACATTTCAAATAAGGATATAGTGAACCAATACGGATTTGAAGTCCAGATAAAATGGAACCTCCATCCACGCATACACACACCATAAAGAAAACAAAATACCGATAACCCTACGATCTGAGCCTGAAACTTCTTTGTCATGACCCTTTTGACGGTAGGCCACGTCCACTTTTCCGCCATACGGAAGGCGAAGAAACCGCTGACAAAGAAAAAGAGTGGCATGCGGAACATCGTCATCATATAGAAGACACCGGAAAAGGACATGTTGGTTATCGGCATCTTGACGTAGGCGTTGGTCACATGAGAAAACACCACAAGGAGTATGGCGAGGCCTCGCATGGCATCGATGTAGCGAAGACGGTGGGATTTTAATTCATAATGCATAATGCATAATTGGGGTTATTCAGGTGCAAAATTAATAAAAAATTTTGAGAACTATCAAAAAATCACGGATTGACTTTGAAGAGAGAAAGAGATACATTTTTGATAAAGAACTGTAACCATACTGCAATTTTTGACTATAACGTTTGTATATAAAAATATTTTTGTTTAACTTTGTAGCGTAAGAAAGAAGACCCCAAGGTCCTCTTTTTCAATTTAAAATAATAATTTAAATAACTACAACTTATGAAAAAATCTTTACTGCTTCTGGGCCTTACGCTTGCCGGTATCACTCTTGTGGGTAACGCCGAGAGCAAAGTTTATGTATTCGATACACTCGGACTCGTAGGGGGTGTGTCAGACAACGGACAATATGCCGCTGTCACTGATGACGAACAATACATTGCGTATATATGGCGCGCCAGCAATCCTAATGAGCTTTTTGATATAACCAAGGTCGGGGAGCCCGACGCTCCGTCATCACAGAGACCGCAATTCACGACCGCAATGGATGTATCAGACGACGGCATCGTGGTAGGGAGCATCGGATATGCCGATTTATACCAGTATCCAGCCTACTACAAGGATGGCGAATGGACTCATCTCCCAATCGCCCCGGATGCTTCATACACAAACGAGGCAGTCTGCATCACACCGGACGGAAAAGTAATAGCCGGATATCAACATGTTATGCCAAAGTCAGCAACAAGTGATGGCACGTCACGCGGACAGTATTTCCCCTGCCAATGGTTTCTTCAGGAAGATGGCAGCTATGAACTAAAAATGTACAATGACATCAAGCTGCCTGATCATCAAGGATTCTTTCCGATGACACAGACACCCGACGGCAAGGTGATAGGCGGCTATGTCTATGCAGGCTTCGGGAGCATGCTTAACGCTCTTATAGTGGAAGGGGAGCTTGTAATGTTTGACGAGCTCTCTACCTTTAAGGACTGTCTTGAATATAAAGGCAAGTACTATACCGGAATGGATGAAAACGGAAGGCAGACATGGACCGAAGACATCAATGACCCCAACATCGTCTGGTATGAGAAGACGCTGATCAATGGCTTCTATGACGGCGTAAGGGGTGAGGAAAGTATGCTGAACGGCTTCTTTACCAACTGTGACGATAACGGCAACTTCTATGGAGCCCGCAGCTACGTAACTAAGGTCACCCAAGATTTTGACGGAGACGTGACGGATTGTGCCGTGATTTACAATTATCTTACCGACACATGGTATAATGAAGAGGCTACGAATTTCTTCTCCGCAGGCATAGGGGAAGAGCTGCTCTTCACAGGCACCGGCGAAGTAATCGAAGGCAATGATGTCAACGATGTGAAAGAAGCTTATGGAATCGCCAGTGAATACACTATCAACGGCGTAAACAAAATATCCATGGATGGCAAAACACTCGCAGGCGTAGCATCTGATATTAATCCGGCTACCGGAGAGTACCAGTATTATCCGTTCATAATCCAGGTGGAAGGAAGCACAGTAGCAACTCCTGAGATAGCAGGTTCGCCCAAGAAGGGTCTTGTGATTGCAACCCAGGGACGAATCGAGGTGCTGAATGCCGATAATGTTGCGGTTTATGACCTAAACGGCCGTCTGGTAGGAACCGACAAGGTGACCGAGGTCAGTGCCGGTGTCTATATGGTCAAGGTAGACGATGTGAGCTATAAAATCGTCGTGAAATGAAAATCAAAATTCCATTAATATTCTCCATAATGTTTGCATCGGGAGCCGTAATATCGGCTCTGCCGATGCAGGCAGCCCCGGAAACACCTGCCTATATCCTTAATCTTTCCGGCGGCAAGCTTCCCAAAGGGGTTGAGACGGCCAACGCCAATGGACAGCTTCCTAAAAAGACAGCCTACAAACGCGGATACACGGAGACGGGATGGACAGTAGACCGTCTCTACAACCTTGGCTATGTAGCCGTCACTCCGACTTATACTGCCGACGAAGGAAGCTGTGAGAATATCCTTACACTACCAACGCTGAAAATTGAGAAGGGACATAGACTCCTGTGGACGTCACAATCTCTCTACAGGCATTTTCCGGAAAGCTACCGAGTGGAGGCTATTCCGGCAGACGGGAGCGCCCCTATCGTGTTAGCCGAGATAGATTCAGAACCATATTCACCAACGTCACACAACATATCGCTTACCCCTGTGGAGGGTCAGGAAGTGTCGCTGCGTTTTGTATGCACAAGCAGCGAAGGCTATATGTTGGCGATGTGGGACGTGCAGGTTGGAGAGTTTGAGGCTGAACAATCACCGGATGAAAACACCGCCACCGAATCCTACGATCCATTCATGCGCAAGTATCTCGTCGATAGAGGCACCGGGATGTGGTGTGTCAACTGTCCAGGGGGAGAATTGATGATGAATGAGCTTCTGGAACTCTTCGGAGACAGGATTGTCGCTTTGAACACCCATGTCAACGATGTACTCGGCAATCAGGCATATTGGAATGAACTTGAATGGTATTCGGTACCACGTATGATGCTAAACCGCATAAAGGCGTCAGCAAGCTCGGGGACGAATAAATTCAGCCAATATTACGAGGATCCCACCTCGTTTGCCATACGCCTCGATGAGATTCCCACTCCGCAGGGACGAATGCTCGAAATGACAGCACATGTAAGCGTCAGCGAGGCAATCGCCAATGAAGACGGGCGTTATCGCCTGGGCTATGTAGTGACCGGAGATTTTCATGACCCCACAAATAAGAATTTTTCCCAGAATAACAATTTAAACCAGCCCTCAGCCGGTGCTTACTTTTACCTACCCTCCAATATTCTTCCGGAACTGATGTATTATGACGACGTGACGCTGACCACAGAGGGTGCATTCAGCGGCATTGAAGGATCCCTCCCGGCTTCGATGGAAGCGGGGAAAGACTATGAGGTGAGATGGCAAGCCGAGGTGCCCGTACTTCTTTCCGATGCCGCCAAGGCGCGCGTGGTGGCATACGTGCTTGACATCACAACAGGAGAAGTACAGAACACAGATGCACTGCGAGTAGGCGAGCATCCGACCGGAGGAGTAAGCGATATTCGTGAATCTGAATCACCCGGTATACTTGGTGCCACGCGCGAGGGTGTAAGCTTATGTCTTACTGCAGGAGATGCGTATTGCATTGAGTTATATAGCGTAGCTGGAAGCCTGATAGGGTCACACCGCGGTGTGGGGCGTGGATATGAAATCCTGCCGCATCAGATAGCACCGGGAATCTATATAATTACCCTCACTACAGCCCACACACATACATCCGTGAAGGTGGCAGTGCGCTGACAAGCCTGATATCCATCAACAAATACTACGATGTCTCATATTTAGCGATATGGAACAGAATAATGCTTTCGTCGACAAGAATAAATTAGGACTGACAGGGCTTGTATCCCTTGTGTTCGGTATGATGGTGGGGAGCGGTATCTTCAACATTCCACAAAATATGGCTGCAGGCGCCGGCTTGGGAGCTGTGATGATCGGATGGGCTATAACAGCGACCGGCATGCTGATGCTGGTCGCTACATTCAAGATGCTGAGCGACCGTCATCCGGAACTGAACGAAGGCATATACCTTTACGCTGAAAAGGGGTTCGGACGATTCACCGGCTTCAATATAGCATGGGGATACTGGCTATGCGCCTGCTTCGCCAATGTGGCTTATGCTGTGATGCTCAACGATACGTATGGTGCGTTTTTCCCCACCTTACTCAATCATGGAATCCCCACGATAATCTTCTGTTCAGCCCTTATATGGGTGATGTATTTTCTTATCTCCTCCGGAATACGCACTTCATCGATAATAGCCACCGCCGCAGCTACACTCAAACTGTGTGTGATAGCGCTGATCATCATACTGCTCGCACTCAACATAAAATATGAGACGCTGACGGCCGACGTATGGTGCTTGGGAACAGGCATCGGCGGAATAACGAGCCAGGTGAAGAGCACTATGCTCGTGACACTCTGGTGCTTCATAGGAATCGAAGGTGCTGTAGTGATGTCAGGAAGGGCGCGGTGCCAAAGCGATGTGGGGAAGGCAGGAGTGCTTGGATTCCTGGCGGCATGGATACTTTATGTGCTGGTTTCGGTGTTCTGTTTCGGCATCATGTCGCGCGCCGAGCTTGCAGGCTTGGAAGATCCATCAGTGGCATACGCTTTGAGGAGCATCTGTGGAGAATGGGCTTACTGGCTCGTGATAATAGCAGTGATCATATCAATAACCGGCGGATGGTTTGCATGGACGATTGTGACAGCAGAGCAACCTTATTCTGCAGCACACCACGGAATATTTCCGAAATGGCTTTTGAAAAAGGATGGAAGCGACTCATTACAAAGGTCACTTTTGGCATCAAGCATCATCATGCAGGGATTTCTCTTCTTGGTGGTGACAGCAGAAGACGTGTATCTGTATGCACTCAATATAACAGGACTGATGGTGCTTCCCGCGTATCTTTTCAGCGGATTATTCTTGCTTAAGATATCTAAAAAGGACTATGAAAACCGCCTATTGGCAGAACACGCCAAAAGAGGGCTCATATATTCAATATGCATCGGAGTGGGATGCACAGTATTTTGCATCTGGATGATCTATGCCGCCGGAATAGGGCTCTTGCTGCAAGCATTTGCTTTCTACTTGATTGGATTGCCGCTGTATAGAAGAAGTAGAAAATAAAGCCATGATCTATTATTTCTCGGGTACCCATAATTCACGCCATGCAGCATTGAGACTTGGATCGATGTGCGAAGAGGATGTCAGGTTTATACCTGACACGGATCCTTATACACAAGCAATAGATCCAGATAATGACAAAACAATTGGATTTGTATTTCCCGTGTATGCATGGGGAGTGCCTCCCATAGTGCTCGACTTCATCAAGAGACTGCCAAAATCAATGGCCGCAAGTATTAATGAGGAGTCGGTGTATACATGGTGTGTGGCCACGTGTGGCGACGAGACAGGGATGGCTGTCGAGATGCTGAAAAAGGCACTACGAGAAAGAGGGATAAATCTGTCGGCAGCGTGGAGCCTAATTATGCCTAATGTGTATGTACTGCTTCCCGGCTTTGGAGTTGACCAGAAGGATGTGGAAAATAGGAAGCTGCATGAGGCTATCGGAAGGATTGAGAAGATAGCAGGAATGGTGAACAGAAAGGAGAATACATCTGATGTTCATCTTGGACCCATGCCGAAGCTGAAGACATCGCTTATCTATCCGCTCTTCATGAAATGGGGAGTCAACACCAAGAAATGGCACTATACCGACAAATGCATAGGATGCGGGAAATGTGCCAAGGTGTGTCCGGTGGGTAACATAGCGATGATAGATAGCCATCCCAACTGGGGACCGGATTGCACGAGCTGCTGTGGTTGCTTTCATGTGTGTCCAACGCGTGGAGCTCAGTATGGATCCGTGACGAAGAATGCGGGGCAGTATTATAATGATAACTGATTAATTAGTGATATTCTTACGGCTATTTTATATATCTTTTGTAATAGATGCATAAAGCTCCTACCCGGTTCCGTAAGGAATCAGGCAAAAAGTCATCGTTGCATTTCTATCATATAAAGAAATCAGCATGTACTATCCGCTGTATGGTATTCAAATCTATAGCTGCCGTTGCATTTCTACGTTTTATGAAACAGTGCACCTGAGATCATAAAAAATCAGGGCAACCGCACCAAAATCCATAGTTTTTAAGAAGAGTTCTTAAATAGTCTTTATCCATCGAAGCTCTGACCAGACGTTTACGCAGGCTGAGACTGTCGCTGGTAGCCTACGCTACCTGGAGAGCAAGCTTTCTGAGAAGCGACAGGTTCTGCGCCGCGTTATTACTTCTTGCGCGGCAGTCATCCTCCTTGAATGTCACGTCAAGATGCCAGTGAAGTCCGTTCTCCACCTCCCCGTGCCCTCTTGCGAGCGCTCCATAATATGCCGCTGATGGAAAATCCTCGTCGCTGATGTAGTATCTCGTCTGTTTTTCCTCCTTTCCGTCCTCGGATACATGCACTGTGGCGGTCTCTATCCTGACGAGGGTGCGGATTCCCAGCCATCGCGACAGCACCTCATTGTACTCTATCCTTGCTGCAGGGAAGATTGACACTGTCCGTGTCTCGACCCGCGCATGCTCCTTTTCGGTCTCCGTATGGAAGGATGTCGGATCGCTGTATCTCATCACGTCCTTGACCTCGTAAAAAAATCCACCCTGACTCTCCTTGACCGCCAATAGGTAATGGCCTCCCTTGGACAATATCTTCTCAGCAATGTCCAACTGAGTGCCCATTGCGTCGATGCTCATGGTGGCACCCTTTATCTCCAGTCTGTCGAGAAGACGCGGGATGGCCGGGATCTCGTTATCCTTGTCCCGCACCTTCTCCTGACCGATGAACAGCGAGTTCTCGGTCACGATGACGTTGAGCAGGTAAGCTCCCTTAGGTCCTTTCTCCCTGGGCGCCGTGCCGCAGAGCTTCTTGCCGTCGATGGCTATCTACTTCTCCTCAAGGACATCCAGTATACGTCGACCCTGCTGGATGACGGCCTTCTCCAGAAAGTCGGTCCTGAGGGTCGAGAACAGCCGCTCGAACGTATGCGCCGAGGGATTGCGGTCTGTGTACGGGAACAAACCGAACTCCCTGGCCCTGCTGACGCTGAACAGCGCCATGTCGGCGTAATCCTCCAGTCCTGACAGGTAACTCAGGAACGCCACCGCCAAAAGGTCGCCCAATTCATATACGCATCTGTCTTTTTTTCGAGGGTCCTTGATACCGTCGAATATGCTTATAAGGGTATTTCTCATGGCTATAAAATAATGGCCATGTCTGGGGTTGTCAAGTCTTTTATTATGAAAAATCCTTAATTCGACATTAATTTTTATTTATTCAGATGCGGTTGCCCTGATAAAAAATTTGGATTAATGGGAATTTATGATTAATTTTGTATAGTACTAAAATTGTATTGTTGTTATGGCAAGAAAAAGTAAGGTAATTTGGAAAGATGGAGTTGATAAGCGAGAAGTTGGATATTATTCGACACCTTCGTTTATCAGCGAATATCTGACACGCGAAATGCTTGCCATCAATCCAGCTGGTCGATTGGTGCTTGACCCCTCCGTAGGAAAAGAAGAATTACTGAGTGGTTTCCATCAGGCTGGTAAAGAAATTCTGGGTATAGACATAAACCGCTACAAAGACAATTACGATTACTGTGACTTTTTACAAAAAAATTTTATCGAATATTACAGTGATCTACAGACCCAGGCAATATTCAAAGGGATGGTGGAGACCGAATATGATTATATCATCGCTAATCCTCCATATAACTGCCATGAATTAAGCTATATACGGGAAAATAAAAAATGGCTTATGTCGTTGTTTGATGTTGGTGCCCACAATATGTATTCAATGTTTCTGTCCGCCATGATAGACATGGCGAAAGACGGATGCGTGATAGGGGTGATTATTTCTGATTCGTTCCTTACAGCTTCAATGCATGGCAGATTGCGTAATAAAATATTGCAGGAATGTTCAATACATCAGATTATACTTTGCCCTGCAGATCTCTTTCGATCTCAAAGTGCAGATGTTAGGACGTGTATCCTGTTGCTTCAGAAGGGTAAAAGTTATCAGAAAGAAGTCATGATATGCAATCGTCCGGCCAATACACATATGTTGGAAGATATTCTCATCAACAGGACATTGGTTGCTACGGAATTGGATAGGATTATCCTGCCATGTGTTAAACTGAACAATCAGATTATAGTCGGTGTTCCCAAGGATGTTGTGGATTTATTTAATAATTACCCTGCGATGGGGGATCTCTACAAATGCATCACCTCCATCTCAACCGGTAACGATTCCAAGTATTTGTCCAGAGTTCCCTTAAAAGGGTTTTCCATCCCATTCTATAAAAATCCTGCCAGTAGGAAGTTCAAGGGATATCCGGATGCATATTTGATTGATTCCTACATGGAAGAGTCTTTATGTAAAAAGGACTTCATGGTGCGAAATAAATCATATCTTGACAAAGAAGGCATCGCCTGTTCATCTATGGGATTACCTTTCAGTGCAGTTTATCTTCCGCCAGAGGGTGTGACAGGAGTAAATCCAAGTATTTTCCCTCCTAAGGATGATATATATTGGCTGATAGCCTATCTCAACAGTTCGCTAGTCACTTATATTGTCAGAGCCGTGCTGATTAGAAGCAATATGGTGACATCCGGTTATGTAAGCTGTATTCCAGTAATGGAATTTGATGAGGATGAAAAAAGAATACTGTCATCCATAACTATGGATGCCATAAATGGAGATTTGGAGCAGGACGATGCAATCAAATTGATAGATAATCTTATTTTTGAGAAAGAAATATTTGGAAGTGAAATTGTCAGGGAAATTCTAAGATACACAAAACATCTTTCTCAATCAGTTTGATTTCAGTTTGTCCCCATTCTTTTTTTCTCGGCAACTGCGACAGCTTCATAGAATAGAGGCAGAAACTCCTCGTTGCTGCGCTCTACTGCATAGGATAAATCCTTATAGTAGGCTGATTGTAAGTTGCCATTATTACTGGGATTGATATATATGTCCTTGATCCATGCCACAGGGAAAACTATAGCCTTATCTATGGTAATGGTCATATTGGCATTGAAATTTATGAAAAAGGTTGCTACATAAAGCATTCTTGTCGGATCATTGTAAAATTGCATCAAACCTTCGGCCTTAGAGATGTCATCCTTATTCTTCCTGCCGCCCACTACAGCGGACTTAATGTTGATATACAAAGGGAGCCCCGGCTCATAGTAACAAGCCATATCATAAACAGAAACCTCCGAATCTGAGGGTATAGCCTTTTTAAGACCGAACTTTGCATGATGCTTTTCAAGGTTCTGAGTTATGATTTCCTCTACGATTCTCCATACAGTACGGCCTTTGGCAGCCTTACGCCAGCCGTAAGGGAACTGTTTACGGCTACCTATCTTAATTGGGCCTATTTCATTTACGAGATGGTCTAAACTATTTTGTAAAGCATCTCGGTATTGTCGGATCAATTCTGCGGTCATATAGCTTAATATTATATTTAGAATGACAATAAGTCGGCAGGACTTACCCCAAGTGCAGATGAGATCTTCTGAATATTTTTCAGGGTAATATTTTTCTCAGATCGTTCGATCATGCCTATATAGGTACGATGTAGGTTTGCAAGTTCAGCAAGTTTCTCTTGTGATATTCCAAGGTTCATACGCCTGATTCTTACATTTCTAGCAAAAACATCCAATATCTCACTATCTGACTGTTTCATATTGCAAAGTTAACATCAATTCTCTGTTGTATCAACATACTATAGTTGGCGCTCATTGTAATATTTATCATGCCAACTGATTTATGCGCCGTTAAGAACTGACATTGTCCGTATGGATGCCTAAAATTGAAGCAATTTGTCCTATTATTAGGCCTTTTTTGGATAATTCATTAATTTTGTACCACATGTTTGTAATTTTCACTTGATAGAGTTTCAACATGTAGAAAAGTGTGATTTAGTTTTGGGTACTCAAATTTACACATTTCTTTAATTTTACCTATTTTTTTACCGATTTCGTCGGATCTATTCTTCCCGATTTCATCGGATACATTATTTCCCAAATCGCTGATTCAAAAATAATAATTACTCGATTTTATGCAAAAATACCGGAACAGTTTCCGATAGAGCGACCATTGGCATATATACATATGTCGCTTTCTCTGAATAAACTTACGGAAAAGATGACATCGATAATGCCTCACGCAAGCTTGCAGGGCAGTATGCCGCTCTTCCCACCGATGTCAAGCTCCTATTGTAATACTGTGAGTCGCTCCAAGCTATTCTTATCGATAAATGCTTGCTGTTCGGTGAGGCTGTGACCAGAACTAAATATCTGGACATTGAAAAAGCTCGGCTCGTCCACGCCAAACAACGTAAACTGAAGAAAAAGGCGACAGCAAGAATCAAGCGGATGCTGGTGCACCTACTGGAGATGCTTGGCCAGGAATAGAGGTAGCTGAACAGGAACCTCGAAGGACTTGTCAAACTGACTGCCGAACAGTCCAAGAGAAGAGGTTGGATGTATGCTCGCAGATGATTGAACAACAGCGCATACTGATCAAGTACCGAGCCAAGAACAACGCAAACAGAAAGATGCGTACCAATAAGAAGAACGCCACATACTTTGCTAGGGAAATATCATAAACCGAGAAAGAGGAGGGTAGACGGAAACGGATATCCGTATGAAGCATCATTCAATCTTACTAACTTCGGCACATCCAGGGCAACCAATCATATCCATATTGGGTATATGTCACCTAAAAGGCTCCATAAAGAGGATAGATACTCGAAATTTTGGTTGATCAATATCGGAACCGAGCATATGGATTATTCTTAGAAGGCTGCCCATACCCCAATTGAGGAGTGAGGGAAATTAACTAAATATCAAAAAATATTAATGATCAAGTTAAACCATCTTATGTCTGCCATGAGGCTGTGTCGTAATTAAGGTTTACGGCGCAGCCTTTGTTTTTAAGGTCTTTGAGGGGTTGTTATTTTCAGGC
>JAIDTO010000330.1 GCA_029060625.1 Muribaculaceae bacterium
GGAGTCGCGGAATGAATGGCAGGATATGCCATCGCGATTATACGGCGATCAAGGACGTTTTCAATCTCATGCTTCTGCTCCGATACACATATGACGCTTGTTGTAGCTGCTTCTTCCGGAATATGGAGCAGGCGGCTGAGGTCGATACCTTCAGGCAACCCCAGCTTCACTTTCAGCAGATCCGGGCGACCGATGATTTCATCAAGCCTCCTTATGCCTCTCTCTGCCATCATTTCACGGATACGGCGCGCGAGGAAACGGAAATACCTGACAAGATACTCCGATGGTCCGTCATATTTAGCGCGCAACTCGGGATTCTGGGTGGCGATACCTACGGGACACTTGTTGGTGTGGCATCTACGGTCCATGATGCATCCGAGCACTATCATTGCTGCAGTCGAGAATCCATAGTCTTCTGCCCCGAGCATTGCCATTACGAGCACATCGCGAGCTGACTTGAGCTGACCATCTGCCTGCAAGCGTACCTGACCGCGAAGGCCGTTCATGACAAGAGTTTGCTGAGTCTCTGACAGACCAAGTTCAACCGGAGTACCCGCATAGCGTATTGAAGAGGCAGGAGATGCTCCCGTTCCTCCGTCACTTCCGGATATATTGATTATGTCACTCTTGGCCTTTGCAACCCCGGCGGCAATTGTCCCTACTCCGCTTTCCGACACAAGTTTTACGGATACCTTTGCACGAGGATTTACGTTCTTCAAGTCAAAGATGAGCTGCGCAAGGTCTTCTATTGAGTATATGTCATGATGCGGTGGCGGTGAGATAAGGGAAATTCCCGGAATGGAGTGTCGTGTCTTCGCAATTATCTTGTCTACCTTGAATCCCGGCAACTGTCCACCCTCGCCCGGTTTAGCACCCTGCGCTACCTTAATTTGGATTTCATCAGCATTCACGAGATAATTTGCTGTGACTCCAAAACGTCCGGATGCAACTTGCTTGATTGCGCTTCTAAATGACGAGCCATCTTCCCTCGTATTGAAACGAGCAGAGTCCTCCCCACCCTCTCCGGTATTCGATTTGGCTCCGATGAAGTTCATGGCAGCAGCTATCGCCTCGTGGGCCTCAATGGAGATCGCCCCAAAAGAAATTGCTCCGGTAAAGAAGCGTTTCATTATAGCTTCCTCTGGCTCTACTTCTTCTATTGGTATTCCTGCACCCAAACCACCCACTTCAAGGAAGTCGCGTATAAAGATGGGATCATGGCGGTTGTCAACGATATCACAGAATTCCTCAAATTGTTTGTAACTGTCTAATCGGGTAGCTTTTCGCAATGCCTTGACAGCTTCCGGATTCCATGCATGGGTCTCCCCTTCTTTCCTGAAGGAATAGCGCCCATTGTTTGGCAATGGTGCTGTTTCGTCAAAGTCACCACTCCAAGCCTCACGATGAGCATCAAGAATATCTTCTGTGATGGATTTCAGACCGAGTCCGCTGATTTTCGAAGGTGTGTCGCCAAAATAGCGGCGGCATATCTTATCTGAGAGACCAAGGGCTTCAAAAAGCTGGGCTCCCTTATACGATGTCAACGTTGAGATGCCCATCTTTGACATTATCTTAAGCAATCCCTTGTCTACAGCCTCAATGTAGTGTCTCGATGCGGTATCGAAGTCAAGTTGTATCTTCTTGTCTGCCACCATTTTTTCTATGACAGCAAGTGCCATGTAGGGATTTATGGCAGATGCGCCATATCCCACAAGTAGTGCAAAGTGCATCACTTCCCTCGCATCACCCGTCTCTACTACGATTGCTGTCCTTGTGCGTTTCCTTGCGTCGATGAGATGATGGTGAAGGGCAGCAGTAGCGAGAAGAGACGGAATTGGAGCTCGGTCAGCTGACACACCCCTGTCTGTCAGCACAAGATAGCTGCAACCTTCATCCACAGCTTTCTCAGCTTCCCGGCAAAGTCTTTCTATACCCTTTTCAAGTCCTTCCGTTCCTTCTTCAACAGGGAAGGTCATGTCAAGGCGCACAGCGTCAAAACCCTTGTAACGGAGATGGCAGAGCAGGTCAAGCTCTCTGTTGGTAATGATCGGACGCTTCAGAAGCACCATCTTACACTGTTCCGGCGAGAAGTCAAACATATCCTTGTTGACAGATCCGATATAGCTGTCAAGATTCATCACCAGTTCCTCCCGTAGCGGATCGATCGGAGGATTGGTCACCTGCGCGAAATGCTGACGGAAGTAGTTATACAGCGGCTGTCGTCTTTTGGAGAGGGCTGCAAGAGGACTGTCATCACCCATGGAGTGTATTGGCTCTTTTCCCTCCACTGTCATGGGGGTCAATATTTTCTCTATTTCCTCGCTGTCATACATAAACGTGTGAAGCAGACGTTCGAATCCCTCAACCTTGTCTGATGCCTTTCTTCCGGAAGTTATGGCATCGAGTTTTACGCGATAGCGGGCGAGCCAGTCGCGGTAAGGTGCAGCGTAGGCAAGTGATTCCTTTATTTCTTCGTCGAAAAGTATTCGGTGCTCCTTCATGTCGACTATCATCATCTTGCCAGGTTTCAATCGTCCCTTTCTTTTGATCTCTGATGGGTCGAAGGCTAACACACCGGTTTCAGAGGCTATTACAACCGTATCGTTGTTTGTGATGAGATAGCGTCCCGGTCTTAGACCGTTTCTGTCAAGCATACCTCCTGCATATCGTCCGTCACTAAATAGAAGAGTTGCAGGGCCATCCCAGGCTTCCATCAAAATGGAATGGTATTCATAGAAGGCCTTTAATGCCGGAGAGATAGGATTTTTGTCGTTGAATGATTCCGGCACGAGCATGGCAAGTGCATGAGGAAGCGACATGCCTGCCATTACAAAGAATTCAAGTATGTTGTCGAGCGATGCGGAGTCGCTCATACCCGGTTGCAGTATCGGGGTCATATCCTGGCCGGCAAAAGCTGACGGACGAAGCACACCCTCCCGGGCTTTGGTCCACAGTCGGTTGCCCTGGATAGTATTAATCTCTCCATTATGACCAAGTATCCTGAACGGCTGCGCAAGACTCCATGCCGGGAAAGTATTGGTGGAGAATCTCGAATGCACCAAAGCCATTGCCGTCGTGAATCTGGGATTCATCAGGTCGGGATAATAATAGCGGAGCTGCATGCTGGTCAACATCCCTTTATAGACTATCGTCTTGGATGAAAGTGAACAGATGTAGAAATCCTCTTTTCCTTTGATGTCTGAATCCGCAACTTTCTTCTCTACCCTCTTCCTAAGCAGATACAGGCGTAGCTCCATCGGGCGCTCGCTCTCCTCATCGGTCACGAATATCTGCCTTACAGCCGGTTCTGCATTGCGTGCCACCTCTCCGAGCATAGAGTTGTTGGTGGGTACGTTCCTGACAGCAAGAAGTGTCATACCATCTGCCATGGCCTCACGCTCTATTATGTCAAGTATCTCTTCTTGAGATAACTCATCCTTAGGCATAAATACGATTCCCGTGCCATAGCGACCTTTTTCCGGCACCGGAACACCCTGAAGGAGAATAAATTCATGCGGTATCTGCACCATTATGCCGGCTCCGTCACCCGTAAGCGGATCAGCTCCTTCTGCACCTCTATGCACCATATGCTCGAGCACTTGAAGTGCCTTTTCCACAAGATGATGGCTTTTGCGTCCACCGACATTCACGAGCAGTCCTACACCGCATGCATCATGTTCATATCGTGGGTCATACAGACCCTTATGAAAATTCTCCATTTTACCTTATCTTTTTACCTTAATTTCATTGCAAAAGTAGTAAAAATCCACAACTCCACCAAATTTTTCATCATTTTTCTCATATGGGACGGCGGTTTCCTAACCGCCGCTCGCAAACAACCACTTTGTCGCAAGACACGAAAATGTTATGAATTAGGAATTGTGCATTAATTTTGCTAACTTTGCTTTCTTTTATCTCAATTGATCATTAATCATTGATAATTCATCATTAAATGACTACCCAATCCGAATTCCGCCTTCAGCCACTCCGTCGAGGCTGCCATTTGATAACCGGCGAGATCCTTCGCCATCTCCCCGCTCCCCTCCCGAAGGTCGGCCTTCTCAACATATTCGTAAAGCACACCTCATGTGGATTGACAATCAACGAGAACGCAGACCCCGACGTTCGCCACGATCTCGACAAGATTCTCGACCATATCGTCCCCGAAAACCAACCATACTACTATCACACTATGGAAGGCCTCGACGACATGCCCGCACATGCCAAAGCTACACTAACAGATGTTTCTCTAACCATTCCAATCACCAATGGCCACCTGAACCTCGGCACATGGCAAGGTATCTACCTCTGCGAGTTCCGCGACTACGGCGGTCCCCGCACTCTCGTCCTTACCCTGTTTTCATAAAAAATTGTTGCCTAATATTTGTATATATCGTATATATTGACTAAATTTGCAAAGAGAATCAAATAATCGTTTAGTATGGCAACAGTTGCAAAAATAAATACAAGGAGAAAACTCATTGACATTCCTGAGGATGTCTTTCAGACACTAAATCTCAAAGCGACAGCTATGGGTACCAACCTAAAGAAATTTATAGAGGATCTTCTAATACGCGAAAGCGAGGACATGGATGATGCGGAACTCTACAAATATCTCGTCGCTACCCGTCCGGAAGGAAAAGTAATGCTTTCTGACTCTGAACAGGAAGAATTTGAAAGAGAAATGGGTATAGGGAAATATCGATGAGAGTCAAGTTTTCCAAGGATTTTTCCAAGGCAATGTCTAAATTGACTGGAAAAATTCGTCAATCTACTGTCTCTGCAATTAATGGTGTCATCGATGCTAACAACATTGATGAAATTTCTAATTGCAAAAAGATAGAGTCATTGAATAGCGTTTATCGGATCAGGATAGGAGATAAAAGAGCTTTCTTTGTGCTACATGTTCAAATAGAAGGAGATTTGGTAATGTTCGAATATCTTCTAAGTCGTGGAGAAGCATACGATAAAAAGAATATGCAGAAACTTCGTAAAAAAGATTGTTAAGTATTCTTTTATGAAAAAATATAACATTTCAGCTATATGCTTTCTGATGCTTTGCTGTCTATCTTACGCTGCTCCGACAGCTCCGCAGACTAAAGATATAACCCAGGGAATGTCATTTTCCGTAAAAATTAAGGATGACCCTGGTAATGATTTCTTCACTCCGGGCTATGCCGAAGTACGTGGCCAGATAACGGACTACAATCCTGAGTCAGATCCCAAAAACTTTCTTGTCTATTTCGACGATAATCTTATCGGATCCTCGGAACCTATAAGCGTAAATATTGCCAATGATGGCAGTTTCATCACTTGGATTCCCCTCTCTACACCCGGGTATGTGAGGTTTGTCGGAAACAAAAGATACTTTGATTTCTTCCTGAAACCGGACAACACTCTTGAAGTATCATTCCGCTGGGATGATGTGGTTGAATATTGCAAAAAACAACGTAATGGTGATCTAATATCAGAAAGTCCATTCCATTTCAAAGCGGATTTGAGCAGGATCAACCAAGAACTGGCGACATATCTGGAGGATGAATCTTATGGTGTCTATCAAATGGCGCATGACCTGACTCCTTCAGAGGCCATACAGGAACTGACCGAAAGTTATAAAAAACAGATGCAGAAAGTAGATCAATATTGCGAAGGAAGATCTCTTGATCCAACGACTAAGAAACTACTCGAGGCAAATGTTAAGAGCAAGTATCTATTCGATATTTTCGAATATGCAAGGACACGCGAAAGCATTCAGCGAACCGATACACTTGCGCCATCACTTAGGGAACCACTTGACCTGCAATATTTCGATAATGTCAAGGATCTGCTTGCGGAGAATGATGAATGGATCTTAGCATCTAATCACTTCGGAGGCATTCCCAACATGATAGCCCACAGTCAACTTTCTCAATTATTAGGCTGCAAAAACCATTATGTGTTTGATTTTGGAGTGAATGCATTTCCTTTTCTAAAATCCTTGGGGGCTACCCTTACGCCTGAAGAAGAAGAGTTCGATATCTGGCTCGGCGATGGAGGCACGAAATCCTGCACATTGAATGAACTGTATCCCAAAATGAATGTTGTCCGAACAGCTGCGGAAAGGAACGGTCTGTCAGATGAACTTAATGAGTTTTATGCGCAGCAAAGGGATACAGGCAAAATGTCAGGATCAATGACGCTACTAAGTGATGTTCCCCGTAATGTCACCGATTACAGCACCGCCATAAAAGAATATCTGGACGTAGATTCTCTCCCTTTGCTCTGGCAAGTTGCACTTAGCGAGGCATTGCGTTCGAAATATATGCTCAACGCCAACAATTATCAAGAAAAAGACGCTCTTTATGCAGTTCTGGAAGAAGTGAAGAATGGAGGTGCTATCTCCAATCCGGCGATTATTGAGTCGCTTGATAATTTCTATCGCAGATCGTATGCCAAAAAGTCATTTGATATTCCTGACGACGAAAAGGGGAAGGTAATTAAAGAATTGATTGCCCCTTATTCAGGAAAGATGCTTCTTCTTGACTTCTGGGACATCACATGTGGGTCCTGCTGCTATGCAATTAAAAATTCTGTTAAGGCAAGGGAGAAAAATCGGGTTAATCCCGACTTCCAAATGATTTTCATATCCGACGACTCTGCACCACAGAGCAGGTATGAGGATTTCGTAATGAAATATCTTGAGGGGGAGACCTCCTACCGGATTTCCGAATCGGATTTCCATCTTCTCCGCGACCTCTTCGCTTTTAGTGGCATACCCCGCTACGTGCTTATAGGACGCGACGGAAAAGTGCTCGATTCCAATTTCAACTTCTACGGCATGAAGAGAGAACTTAAGGAATATGGCATCGAACTGGAAGGCGATGTTATGGATAGCCTGCTTGAAGAAAAATAATTTATCTTATATGGTATGATTTATTAAATTAATTATTATGCTCCGCAAACATAATGTTTTCGGAGCATAATTATTCAACAAAGTGGATAAACCTATATAATTTCAAATGCATCGTTTGTTACTGTGTCAGAACCTATGGTTCTGCTCTTCTATCAAAAATTTACAAAATTTATCTTAATTATCCAAACACGCGCAATGACTGAGTCGTTATATTTCTATGAAAGACACACAAGATATCCTTATAGAAAAAACCACACCCGAAGGCATAGAGCGTTTCCTCGCCTCAGACTTCGTGGAAGGCATCGGACCCTCCTATGCCCATCGACTTGTCGAAGCATTTAGCATTGATACACTCGAAGTCCTTGCCGAAGACCCTGCGAAATGCAGCGAGATCAAAGGCCTCGGAGAAGCTCGTGCCCTGAAAGCCTCGGAAAGCCTAAAAGCCATCAAATATCCTCTCCCACTCCTTGCATTCCTTTTCTCATGCGGCGTCAGCGAGATGTATATAGATCGTATATTAGGCAAATACCGGAAACGAGCGGAAACCGTCATCCTCAAAGATCCTTACTATATGGTAGAGGACGTTTGGCAACTCCATTTCCATACCGCCGACAAGATCGGCAAGGCACTCGGCATCCCACCCGATGATCCCCGACGCCTCCAGGCTGCCATCGTGGGGGCAGTAAAACATTTTGCCGACGACGGTCACCTGTTCGCGACCGTTCCCGAGGCTCTCGCTTATGCTTCATCTATAACCGGTGTGTCTGAAAATGAAATAGCCAAACAAATAGATGCCACTATCGACGATGGCCGGATAGTCCGCAGCAGAGGCGTGCTTTACCTGCCGGTCTTCTATAATGCGGAAAAGAAAGGGGCCGAAAAACTGCTTGCGCTTGCAAAATCTGCTCCTGAAAAAATTAATGTGTCTGATATTCCAACCACCGACGGACATGGTATCGCATATTCACCTATGCAGATAGAAGCTATCAAACTCTTGCTCACCTCTCCTGTCTCTGTACTCACTGGAGGACCGGGATCCGGTAAGACTACCGTTCTGCGAGCTGTAATTGACGTGCTTGAAAAAGAAGGTAAACACGTTCTCCTTTGCGCTCCCACAGGAAGGGCTGCAAAAAGAATGACTTCACTGACTGGCAGAGAAGCCTCAACTATCCATCGCCTACTCGGATATCGGCAAGGCGAAGGGTATCATAAAAAGCAACTGGAAACCGATGTGCTCATTATAGACGAAGGGTCAATGATGGAGCAGGTTCTTTTCAATCATCTTCTTGATGCTGTCGGTCCCGGAAC
>JAIDTO010000331.1 GCA_029060625.1 Muribaculaceae bacterium
AGATTTAGTATTTTTCATTGCAAAATTACAAAATTTCCGCAATCAAGACAACCAGTATAACCAAAATCTCGGCATTCATACCATTTTCCTGATTTCGACGGAATCATCTTTCGATTGCGTGTTTTCTTTACAGAGTTTTGAATGTAGCTGTCGGGCGAAGGGATCTCACGCAAAGAGGCATGAGGGCTCGCTGAGTTTTATAAAAGAACAGCAGGGCTCGAAGACCAACTCGGAAGCAGAGAGCGCTAAGGCTCGCTCGCTTCGCTCCGCATTGCAGGAATGAGGAAGACGCAGGAAAGCTTACCGGACAGATACTTTGAAATTATATAGAATAATTATACTAAAGACAATTTGTAAATAATAAATATTATAAACATACTATGGAATTACCAGCAATAGCATTAGGAACATGGTCGTGGGGCTCGGGAATGGCCGGGGGCGACCAGGTGTTCGGCAACCATACGGATGCCGAGAGTCTGAAATCAGTATTTGTCGCTGCATATAATGCAGGTCTGACAATGTGGGATACCGCCACCGTGTATGGCATGGGTGCTTCCGAGAATATCCTCGGTGGCTTCATCAAGGATTATCCCCGTGAGAAATTCATTATCTCCACCAAGTTCACGCCACAGATAGCTCCCGAGACGGAGGCTCCGGTCCTAACCATGGCAGAGGAAAGCTGCAGACGTCTACATACGGACTATATCGACATCTACTGGATACATAATCCGGCCGATGTGGAGCGTTGGACTCCCGGTCTTATCGCACTGCTGAAATCAGGTGTGGTAAAGCGTGTAGGTGTCTCCAACCATAATCTCGCACAGATCAAGCGTGCCGACGAGATCCTACGCGCCGAAGGGTTCCGCGTGTCTGCAGTCCAGAACCATTTCAGCCTTCTATACCGTTCGTCGGAAAAGGCAGGAATCCTCGACTACTGCAAGGAAAACGACATCGACTTCTTCGCCTACATGACCCTTGAGCAGGGAGCGTTGAGCGGAAAGTACGGCACAGCTAATCCTATGCCAGAGGGAAGTGACCGCGCCGCAACATACAACCCCATCCTTCCGAAACTGGACGCACTTATCGCGGAGATGAAGAAGATCGGAGAGGCTCACGACGCGTCCGTCTCACAAATCGGCATCGCCTACGCCATCAACAAGGGAACATATCCCATCATAGGAGTGACGAAACCGCGTCACGTGGAGGAAGCAGCCGCAGCCGCAAAAATCAAACTATCACAGGTAGAGATATCAGCCCTTGAGGCTCTTGCCGCAGAAACAGGTGTCGACACAAAGGGTTCCTGGGAAAACCATATGGCATGAAAAGAGGGCTTCTTACCGTCACGACTCCTGCCCACATAATGTTTGGTACGGACTATCCGTTTGTTCCGACTCCTATTTTAGAGAAAGTCGCGGCGAAGGTAAGGAACGAAATCCTTCAGGATACAGAGCTCTCAGAACACGCGGATGATATCCTTAGGAACAATGCTTTAATATTATTTAAAAAGTGAACAACAGCAAATAATGACAAGGATATTTAAGATAATGATGGCTATCGCTGCGGGATTGATTATGTTCAATGCCTGTGGCGATGGCTATAAACAGGAGAGAAAGGAAATGTGCGAGAAACTACCGATGCAGACCGACGGCATAGTGAGGCTATCCAAGATACAGGTCAATCCTGATTATCTTGACGAGTATATGAAATATGCAATGGAAGTGGGTACCATCTCACTGGAGACGGAACCGGGGGTGCTGACGATGTACGCAGTAGCGGATAAGGAGAATCCTTGCAACATCACTATATTAGAGACATACGCAAGTCAGGAAGCATATAAGAGCCATATCGCGTCGGAACACTTCCAGAAGTATAAACAGGGGACACTTCATATGGTAGATTCGCTACGACTCGATGACGTCACTCCATTGAATCCCGACAACAGGATCATCAATTATATTCAGAAATGAATTTGATGCCATTAGAGGAACAATGAGATAGAGGCATTTGCATTTTTTAATAGGGAGGATGTACTGACAGAAACATGGTGCTCGTTTCCTTATTAGTGTCACACCTTCAATTTTGCACATGAATATGTCAAAGGTATTCTTTATCGTATCCGCATCGCTTGCTGTCTCATCGGTAGCGTCAGCATTGCCCAAGTATGAGACAATCACATCACCGTCGCCGATTTCGTCATACGGCAAGATCACTCGTATGGCTGTGGATTCGGAGAATCTTAATGGGAAAGTGATCGTGGATGTGTGGACTCCGGCGGAATATGACACTTCCTCGGATAAGCGATATCCCGTGGTCTATGCCCATGACGGTCAGAATCTATTTGATGCCTCCTTTACGTTCGCGGGCGTTCCCTGGGGTATTGATAAGGCGTGTTATCAATTACAAAATGACCCTGACTTTGAGATGCCCATCATAGTTGGCATCAACAACAGAGGCGCGGAAGGGCTACGCCCCAACGACTATTTTCCGGAAAAGGCACTGGAATACATATCACCTGAACAAACAGCGAATACCTTTATCTACGATACATGCAACGATGTATTCTTAGGAAATGAGGAAGCGGCATTTGTCGCCAATGAACTTAAACCACTTATAGACAGCCTTTACAATACTGATCCAGGAGTTTCGACGACGTTCGCAATGGGTTCAAGCATGGGTGCATTGGCATCAATGTATCTGCTTTGCGAATATCCTGAGACTTTTGGAGGAGCGGCATGTATGTCGACACATTGGATCGGTTCCCTGAACCTCAATCCGGACTATACGATGAATGATGATGAAGTCTGTGCCAACGCCATCCTTCAATATCTGAGCGAACACATCCCTGCCGATGGTATGCACAGGCTTTATATGGATCAAGGCACAATTGACTGGGACGCAGGCTACCTAAAATATGAGGACATCGCACGTGAGATCGTACGAGACAAAGGCTACACCGAGGAAAACGGAAGCCTATACGTCTATGATGCAAAAGGAGCCGGACATAACGAATGGTATTGGCAGCAACGCGTCAAGATACCGCTCAAGTTCCTGCTGTCAAAACAGGCAATCGGCGGAGCCGGCATAAACGATTTAGAAGCCGAGACAGGAATTGACCCAACAGAAAATCATATATACGATATTTCAGGAAAACGATACACCTCTGTCGATTTTGATAATCTTCCGTCTGGAATCTATGTCCAGAAAGGGAGAAAATCAATCAAAAAATAAGTTAACTTAAGTTACGGGTTCTTCTATGACTTACGGCGGGTGAGGTATTCTTTAGGGGTGATGCCTTCCTCGCGTTTGAAGAAGCGGGTGAAATGCTGAGGATAGTCGAAGCCGAGGCTGTAGGCGGTTTGGGATATGTTCTGACCGGATGATAGCAGGTTTTTCGCTTCCTGAATCACCATCCTTTGGATATATTTACTCGCGTTTGTTCCTGTAGAGCGTTTTATGAGGTCGCCTAA
>JAIDTO010000332.1 GCA_029060625.1 Muribaculaceae bacterium
ATCATACCGTCGACACCTGCCTTCTTGAGGATGGTGTTAGCTGCGCTACGGCCGATACCGTAGATATATGTGAGGGCGATAAAACCTCTTTTGTTTTGCGGCAAATCAACGCCGACTATACGTACTGCCATATTTGTGTGATTACGTTTTTAGTGCATGGGGCAATTAGCCTTGGCGCTGTTTGAGTTTAGGGTTCTTTTTGTTGATTACGTACAATCTTCCTTTACGACGCACTATCTTGCTGTCGGCAGTGCGCTTTTTGATTGATGCTCTTACTTTCATATCTGGGTTTCGATTTTATTTGTAACGGAAAGCGATTCTGCCTTTAGAAAGGTCGTAGGGCGACATTTCGACCTTCACCTTATCACCGGGAAGAATCTTGATGTAGTGCATTCTCATTTTGCCGGAAATATGGGCCGTGATCTCATGACCATTTTCCAGCTCCACCTTGAACATTGCATTGCTCAGGGCTTCGAGAATCACACCGTCTTGTTCGATTGCAGCTTGTTTTGCCATAATATTGATACAAAGGAATGAATAATCAGAATTTTCTATCACCGAGGGCTTCTTCGATATACTTGAAAGTAGTGAGTATCTCGGGGCGATCCTCGGTAATGAGGATAGTGTGCTCGTAGTGAGCAGATGGTTTGCGGTCTTTTGTACGGGTCTGCCATCCGTCTCTTTCAAAGACAATGTTTTTAGAACCCATATTGATCATCGGCTCGATGCAGATGCACATTCCGGGTTTCAGAAGTGGACCTGTGCCACGTCTGCCATAGTTTGGAACTTCCGGATCCTCATGCATGCTTTTGCCAATGCCATGCCCGCACATCTCGCGGACAACGGAGTATCCGTGATGCTCGCAGAAAGACTGCACTGCATTTCCGATATCACCGATTCTCTTACCTGCCCGAGCAGCCTCAATGCCCTTATAGAGCGACTGGCGGGTGATGTCAAGAAACTCGTAGATTTTAGGATCAATCTCCCCTACCGCGAAAGTGTAGCAAGAATCACCGTTGTATCCATTGAGCTCCACGACGCAATCGGTGCCTACAATGTCACCTTCCTTAAGCACATACTGAGAAGGGAAACCATGCACGACGGTCTCATTGACCTCGATGCAGAGAGTCCCAGGGAAACCGTGATATCCCAGACAAGCTGGTTTTCCACCATTGTCAAGGATAAACTCACGGGCTATAGTGTCGAGCTTAAGGGTAGTGACACCAGGCTTCACCCACTTTGCGACTTCGCCAAGAGTGCGGCTCACGAGATCGGAAGCCTGACGCACCAACTCAATTTCTTCCTCAGTCTTGATATAAATCATTCTGAATTCCTATTGAAGACATTAATGCAATCAATAACCGGGACCACCAGCGCGGCCCTGAATTCTTGTACCCTTCATCAGACCATCGTAGTGACGCATGAGGAGATGACCTTCCACGATACGGAGAGTATCAAGGATAACGCCAACCATAATCAGAAGCGATGTTCCACCGAAGAAAGAAGCGAAACTGCGGTTGATACCGAACACATATGCAATAGCAGGCATAATGGCCACGATACCGAGGAAAATAGAACCCGGGAGGGTGATGCGCGACATAATCGAATCAAGATATTCAACGGTAGGCTTACCGGGCTTGATTCCAGGAATGAATCCATTGTTGCGCTTCATGTCCTCAGCCATCTGGGCCGGACGCACTGTGATTGCAGTGTAGAAATAGGTGAATGCGACAATCAGAAGGAAGTAGATGATGTTGTATGTCCATCCATACATATCTGTAAGTGCACCCCACACGCCGGTTTGCTTGTTGCTGAATCCGGCAAGAGTGATAGGAATGAACATGATAGCCTGGGCGAAAATGATAGGCATAACGCCGGCTGCATTCACCTTCAACGGGATATACTGACGGACACCACCGTACTGCTTGTTGCCGACAATCTTCTTAGCATACTGTACGGGCACCTTACGCACACCCTGCACGAGGAGGACAGCGCCAGCGATTACAGCAAGAAGGATCACAATCTCAACAAGGAAGAGCACAAGGCCACCACCTGCTGAATTAAGCAGACGACCTGTGAACTCCTGGAAGAAAGCCTCCGGAAGACGAGCAATGATACCGATAAGGATGATGAAGGAAATACCATTTCCTACACCTTTCTGATCGATACGCTCACCGAGCCACATGATGAACATGGAACCGGCAGCGAGCACGATAGTCATGAACGCCATGGTCCAAGCAGACATTTCAACCACACCGCCAGCTGCAGAAACCTGATATTTGAGGTTAACGAGATAAGCGGGACCCTGAAGCAACAGAATCAGCACAGTAAGATAACGAGTATACTGGTTGAGTTTCATTCTTCCGCTCTCACCCTCGCGTTGCATCTTCTGGAAAGAAGGTAGCACCATACCGAGCAACTGGATCACGATTGAAGCAGTGATGTAGGGCATGATACCGAGGGCAAAGATAGAGGCCTGAGAGAATGCGCCACCCGAGAACATATCAAGAAGCTGCATAAGGCCACCGGAAGTGAAGTTTTTGAGTGCCATAAGGTCATCGGGGTTGATGCCCGGAAGAACCACATAGCATCCGAAGCGATAGATGATCACAAGCAGCAGGGTGATACCGATACGCTTGCGAAGATCTTCGACACTCCAGATATCTTTAATTGTTTGTGTAAATCCCATTTGACAGAAAGTTATTTTTTGATTACAGAGCCACCTGCAGCCGTGATAGCGGCTTCAGCAGATTTGGAGAAGGCGTCAGCCTCCACCTCAATTTTGCGAGTGAGGGCACCGTTGCCAAGGATCTTCACGAGGACATTCTTGGGAACGAGACCGGCAGCACGCAGATCGGCAACTGTAATCTTCTCGAGATTCTGAGCTGTGGCCAAAGCTTCGAGAGCATCAATGTTGAGAGCCTTATACTCGACTCTGTTGATATTCTGGAAACCGAATTTCGGCACACGGCGCTGAAGAGGCATCTGACCACCTTCGAAACCGATTTTACGTTTGTAGCCAGAACGGGACTTAGCGCCTTTGTGGCCACGAGTAGAAGTGCCACCATAACCGGAGCCGGGACCGCGGCCAATTCTCTTGTCACCCTTATTGCTACCGGGTGCGGGTTTAAGATTATGTAGTTCCATTGGAATTATACAATTTAGAGTTTTGTTACTTCTACGAGATGATGAACGGCCTTGACCATGCCCATGATAGCGGGGTTGTCTTCCTTGACAACAGTATGGTTCATCTTACGGAGGCCGAGCGCATCGAGAGTACGCTTCTGAACTGCGGGGCAGTTGATGCGGCTTTTAATCTGCTTGATTGCTATCTGTGCCATATCACTACTTATTTGCCTTTGAATACTTTTTCTACAGAAACGCCACGGTTCTGAGCCACCTGAGCAGGGCTACGGAGCTCAGCGAGAGCAGCGATAGTAGCCTTCACGAGGTTGTGGGGGTTGGAAGACCCCTTTGACTTAGCGAGGACGTCTGTGATACCAACGCTTTCGAGAACGGCACGCATAGCGCCACCAGCCTTCACACCGGTACCTTCAGAAGCGGGACGGAGGAAAATTCTGGAACCGCCGAACTTAGCAGCCTGTTCGTGGGGGATTGTGCCCTTGTGAACGGGGACACGGATGAGGTTTTTCTTAGCAGCCTCCACGCCCTTGGCGATAGCTGCCTGAACTTCGTTGGCTTTGCCAAGGCCCCAGCCGATGACACCGTTTTCGTTTCCAACTACAACGATAGCGGCGAAGCTGAAGGCACGACCACCTTTGGTGACCTTAGTGACGCGGTTGATAGCAACCAGGCGGTCTTTGAGGTCGAGATCATTGGTAGATTTAACTCTATTATTCTTTGCCATGACTTACGATTAAAA
>JAIDTO010000333.1 GCA_029060625.1 Muribaculaceae bacterium
CTGCTTCAGGAAGTGACCGTGACTGCACAGCGTCCTCTTGTCACCAAGGAAATTGACCGCATCGGCTATGATGTGCAAGCTGATGAGGAGTCAAAGACATCACAGCTCGATGAAATTCTAAAGAAAGTGCCACTTGTCAGCGTAGACCCGGATGGGACCATAAAAATAAAAGGATCTACAGACTTCAAGGTATATAAGAACGGGCGCCCCAACAATTCTTTCTCCCGCAATGCGAAAGATATCTTCAAAGCACTCCCGGCATCAATGATCAAGAAGATTGAAGTGATCACAGATCCCGGCGCTCGTGAAGATGCAGAAGGGACTGCAGCAATCCTAAACATAGTGACAATGGAGAATACCGTCATAAAAGGTGTGATGGGTAACGTCAGGCTTTCCTACAGGAAAGACGATGACCTGCCAAACGCGAGCGCTTGGATCCAGACACAGATTGACAAGGTAAACCTATCGGTATATGGCGGATACAACAGCATATCTAAAAGGGCACACAAATTTAAGTCAGAATCCCAAACGAAATATGAAGACTCCGGCAATGAACTTTATTCTGAGATGTCAGGAAACAGCCACGGACAAGTCAGCTATTTCGGACTGGAAGGGAGTCTTGAGCTGGACACCCTTAACCTTCTGACAGCAGAATTCAATGGATATACCTATTCCCTTAAAAGCGACATGCAAGGATGGAATACAATGAAAAACGGAACTGGCAATCTCCTGTATTCCTACTCAAGCAGAGACATTTCAGACCCAAACCGATATTTCGATGTAGATGGAAGCTTCAACTACCAGCGCTCTACACGCAAAAAAGGTGAGGCACTGACCCTTTCCTATAGAGTGTCATCTACCAATCAGAGACAGCACAGCATATCGGAATATGAAGACGAACTGAATATGCCTGTTCCATATACAGGCACATCAAACGACTTCACACTTGACTTCATTGAACATACAGGACAGTTTGACTGGACACGTCCGATAAACGACATCAACAAGTTTGACGTTGGCTTGAAATACATCAACCGAAACAATCACTCCATCAACAATCAGGATTATTTCAACTATCAGCAACTTCATTCCGACTTTACACACAACACCCAGGTATTTGCCGTATATTTCGACTATCGTCTGAAATGGAAGAGATTTGGAGCACGTGCAGGCCTCAGATATGAATACTCACGGCTTGCAGCAAAATACAGGGACGGCAGCAATGACCCCTTCAGCAGCAATCTTAACGACTGGGTTCCTAACGCGGCAATCTCTTACGACATCAACGATGCCAACACGCTTAAGCTATCCTACGCCACCCGTATTAACCGCCCCGGTATCAGCCAGCTGAACCCGGCAGTAATAGAGACTCCGACATCAATCTCGTCGGGAAACCCTGACCTTGGATCTTCACGTCACCAGTCGCTTAACCTCAACTACAATCTTATCGGGAGGAAATTCAGTCTCGATCTCGGGACATCCTACAGTTTCATGAATAATGCTGTGATCTCAGTGCAGGAGCTACTACCCGGGGATATCGTCAAGTCGGGATATGCCAACTCAGGACACAACAAATGGTTTAACGTCGCTGTATGGATGAACTATACCCCGTGGAGCAAGACATCATTTATGCTCAACGCTAACCTAAACTACGCACTCAGGTCAAATACCTCGCTCGACATCAAGTCAAGCGGTTGGGGTGGATACGCATACATGCGGATACGTCAACAGCTACCATGGGATCTGGCTTTGACAGGCAACGTTTCAATCTACCGCTCGACACCAGACCTTTACAGTATCGACAAGACAAGAGTTTCAGATCAACTGTATTATGGACTTGATCTCCAGAAATCATTCCTTAAGGAAAAGCGTCTAAGTGTGCAGTTAAGTATATCAAATCCGTTTGGACACGCTGCAAGAATCAGCGAGACAAGTCCAAAGAACACCGGATATACAGGCTATAGCAGATCATACAACTATAATAATGCAAACAACTACAGCATATCAGTAAGCTACCGATTTGGGTCTCTCAATGCATCTGTGAAGAAGACCAATAAGTCGATTGACAATGATGATGTGGAGAATAGGAAGAATTAGTCGGACGTTGGACGTTGGACGTTTTACGTTTTAGGTTGGACGTTGGACGTAAGAAAAACAGTCGCGGATTGGCCAATCCGCGACTGTTTTTCTTTATCATATCTTTACTCAAGGGTGAAGGAGGCGGACATGATAGACACCGCCGGAGGATTGTCCTTTATCGGTCTGGAACTTGACATTGACAGTTTTCTTTCCTTTGACGAGTTCTGCAGGAACAGCGTATTCCTCATCTACAAACTCATTCTTGCTCCATCGCCCGACGTTGTCTACTTGAGCAAGAGGGACATCATCAATAAGGATAGACATCTGGCCTATTCCGTTTTCGTTGCCCCAATAGCGAACCCGAAGAGTGAGATCAGTACGGTCGCCGGTATTCATATCATATGCGAAGAAACCACCGTTGGAAGCGTCGCGCCAAGGCTCGCCATTATAGTTGCCACTGCCGGAATTACGCGATTTCATCTGATGGTCGGCCTCCGGTTGCTGCTCACCTGTGTTGACAGCGTCGACAGTACGTGCATCAAGCGCAAGACGCAATTCCTCATCCTTTCTTGCCTTCTGCTGGTAGGCGGCGTACTCCTTAGGAGTCATAGAAAGGAAATAGAGAGTATAACGGGAATCGTGAACACCGTTGAAAGGTTCGAGAATCACTTCCTTGCCGCTATTTTCGAAGATACCGGTGGCATCATAAGTCATCGAGCCGGTAGTGGTAGGTTTCAATGCGTTAAGCTTCTTTACGAGAGCCTTTCGGTCGCCGATAAGAAGAGGAGTATCGAATACTGACACAAGCGGACCTCCAGCTATATGTCCCCAGCGATGGTCGCCTGCCACCAGCCCTGGCATAGGCACATCGGTATTGAGACGGGCTGCGAGCACTATCGGGCCATAAAGGACACTGACATAATTGGGAAGATAGTTGAGTTCTTCTACACGCATCTGCATCGGCAAGGACATCTCAATCACATCTCCGTTTTTCCATTCGCGATTAAGCGCTATGTAGCTTGAAGGAGTGGATTTTACCTTGATCGGTTTGCCATTGATCTTCACAACAGGATTCTCACACCAACCAGGATGACGAAGGTTGAGCGTAAATGTCTTTGGAGATTTTGTGCTTATGGTCAATTTGGTGGATTCTTCCACGGGGAAATTATTGTTTTGGATGATCTTCACACCTTCCTGCTTCCAGTCCAGTTCAGAAGGTATGAAAAGGTTTACCCAAAGTGAATCTCCGGCATGGGTATATATGAATTGTCCATATTTGCCATGGTTTTCCATACCGGTACCCACACAGCACCACATTGCACTGTTAGGCTGTGAATAGACACGGTAATGTCCCGGACGTGCGGGAGTAAAATATACATATCCACCATGCTCAGGATGCTGAGTCGAGAGGATATGGTTGTAGAGAGCACGTTCGTAGAAATCTGCATAGCGAGCATCGGGGTTCATACGGAAAAGTCCCTCGGTGAGCTTCAGCATATTGTTGGTATTGCATGACTCCGGACCTTCTCTGTCATCTACATAGCTCTTGGCATCAGCAGCGGAAGCAAAATGCTCGCGACGACTGTTGCCACCAAAAGAAAGCGAACGATTGTTGACCACCGTATCCCAGAAGAAATCTGCAGTCTTATGATACTCTTCGTCACCTGACACTTCCGACACACGCTGGTAGCCAACCACCTTAGGCACCTGAGTATTGGCATGCATATTGTCAAGACGGTCAAGTCCATTATGGAGATTATCATAAAGGGCATGGTGAGTGAAGCGTTTTGCGGCGTTCAGATACTTATCGTTGCCTGTTATGGCGTAAGCGTCGGCAAAAACCTCGTTCATGCCTCCAAACTCGTTACCGAGCATACCTTCCATCTGCTCATCAGACAAATTTGAGATCAAATCAGCTCCCCAGTCACAAAGATTCAAGAACATATTGAGAGCAGGTTTCGAACCGGTATATACCCATGCGTCGCGAAGCCCGGCATACATTTTATGAACATTATACCAAGGCACCCAATAGTCCCAAACCTTGCTTCCGTTTCCTTTACGAATCTCTTCCCAAAGCACATCTCCATTAGGTACTCCGCCGATATAGCCGTCGTTGCGAGCAGCGGCACACAAAGCCAGCTGAGAGAGGACATAATCCAAACGATCTTTCAGACGCTGATCTCCTGTAGCTGCATAGTGGATGGCGAGAGCTGAGATGTAATGGCCGCCGACATGTCCGTCCAGACCTGCCCAATTGGAGAAATCAGCGCCTTTTGGTTCGAGGCCAGCCTCCTTGAAATAAGGAGCGAGCAAGCGATCTGTATCATAGCTGAGAAGAGTTTCAACGTTAAGATTCATTGCGTCTTTGAAGCGGCTGTCGAGAAGCTTCACGTCTTGCAATGGGAACTCGTTGGAGTAGAGGACACTCTGGGCGAAAGCGCAGCATGATATACTTGATAGAGAGAGAGAAAGTAAGAAATGTTTTAATTTTAGCATATATATTTGAGTTATAGGATTCGCGCTACCGCGCTCTCACAATCTTAATTGAATTTCCAGGAATCGAATTGAAGGAGGTCAGACCCGTCACCTACGAACACAAAATACAGGTCGTGAATTCCATCTCTCTTTATAGTCTTTGCCTTTTTCTCAGTCCATTCAGAACCGGAAGATGCATCCAAAGTTGCTATCAACTCGCCATTAGGAGCGTCGAGATGAACCTCGATTTTCGAGCCCGGCTTGCCGTTGCGAACACGGGCAGTGAAATCTTTTGAACCTTCTCCGAAATTAACTTCACGGAGCTTGATATAATCTCCGGGATCAACTTCTGTCACATATACACAATTGATGTTGTCATAGCCAATATTTATACCCTCTTCCCATGCAATGGTCTCACCTTGCTGACGTACATATGGATTAAGGGGGTCAGCACTTTTAAGTACTCCCCTTTTATCATGATGCATATAAGGGAGTGAACCATCTTCATTGAACTCAAAGGGAATGACACTCGTAGTGCGTCGTTTACTGTGTGCTGTAGGCAGACCTTCATCCATATAAAAGAAATACCACTGCCCTTTATACTCACACATTCCGGTATGATTGCCCATTCCGCCGTGTTCAAAAGCACGCATAAGCTGACCTCCGTATTTCCAAGGGCCGAGAGGAGAATCCGACCAAGCCCAATCAGTTGCCTCAGGACAGAACGATGCGTATGCGAGATAGTACTTGTCGCCACGTTTCGCAAGCCAAGGAGCTTCCTCATAGTCAGGTCCGAAAGCTTCCTTATCCTTTATCTCAAACACTTTGATGTCTCCATCGTAGCTGATCATATCTTCATTTAGCTTGACAGCATAGAGAGCATTGTTGCCCCAATACATATAAGCTTGTCCATCATCATCAATAAGGACTGTCGGGTCTATATCCTCCCAGCCATGTCCGCTATAGTTGGTGTCTTCAGACTTTATAAGGAAATTCTTTCCTCCGAGGGGATTGGTGAATGGTCCGTAGGGGGAGTCAGAGACAAGCACAGGAATTCCAAATGTGGATGTATAATAATACCACTTGCCATTGCGATACGCCATCTGGGCAGCGTAAGCGCAGTCTTTTGTGCCGAAACCTTCGTTATTGAAAACCGGAGCATGATGAGTCCAGTTCACCATATCGGTTGTAGTGAAGCAAAGATATTCACGCATCACAAAATTATCGGGGTCAGCCGTAATGTCGTCGCATCCGGTGTAAAGATAAAGTGTATCGCCTACTACTATGGGAGCAGGGTCAGGAGTGAAGTGTGTCTGGCAAATGGGATTTTGGGCAACGCCTAAAGCCGATGCCAGTAAGAGAGACATTGAAAATAGGGACTTTTTCATTTTGCACGGGTGATTTTGTAGGTTTGACCGGGGGTTGTGTCCAGATCATATTCGTAGACCTTGAGGAGGAGTGGATATGCCTTAGAGGTTTCAGAGCTTACTTCAGCATCAGCCATCTTTACTGGAGACAAGAGAGGATTCTGGGTTTCACCTTCTGCCACTACAAGACCTTTACCTTCGAGTGGGACGTAGGAACGAAGACGAAGCTTTCCCCCGATGTTGGAAAGTATATCAGCTTCGGCAAGCTGACCTTTGTTCCAGTTCATATCCACTGTATAGTTGCCTCGTGCTTTAAGACCTTTCACCTCTCCTTCGCTCCAAGTGTCGGGGAGGGCAGGGAGCAATTGGACAGCACCATCATGGCTTTGAAGCAGCATTTCGGCTACCCCGGCCGTGAAGCCGAAATTACCATCTATCTGGAATGGAGGATGCGCATCGAAAAGGTTGGGATAGAGTCTCCCCTCACCCCCTCCTGAATAATCTATCTTGGCAGAACCGGGAAGGAGAGTAACAAAATTATTAATAATCTTGTCGGCATGATTGCCGTCAAGGAGACGAGCCCAAAGATTAAGTTTCCATCCGATGCTCCAGCCCGTAGCCATATCGCCACGTTGAATCAAAGAATTCTTAGCTCCGACAAAGGCATTTGGCGATGAATTCGGTGTAATTTGATTTGATGGATATAATCCATAAAGATGAGATACATGACGGTGCTGATCCTTAGGGTCATCAGCATCAACGGTCCATTCCTGAAGCTGGCCATAGCGTCCCACCTTCATCGGCTGCAACTTGGAAATTGTATTCTGAAGACGCGCCATATAATCTGCATCCTCTCCAAGAATCTCGGCACACTTAAGGGTATTCTTGAGAGCATCAAAAGCTATTTGATTATCCATAGTGCAACCGGCTGTTATCCAGCTGCTACCATAGCCGTGTTCAGGCGACATCGAAGGAGTAGTGACAAGATATCCGGTACGAGGGTCCTCGACCATTGCAGACATATAGAAATCTGCAGTTCCTTTAATCACCGGATAATACTTCTTAAGGAATTCCTTATCGCCTGTATATAAATAATGATCCCAAAGATGAGTTGCAAGCCATGCACCGCCATTTGGCCACATGCCGTAGCGTGCTTGGTCAACCGGGCCACAAACACGCCACGCATCAGTATTATGGTGGGCTACCCAACCATCAGCTCCGTAAAGGGTCTTCGCAGTCTCTGCACCTGTATGGCTGAGATCTTCTATAAGATCGAATAGAGGCTGATGACATTCTGAAAGATTAGTCACTTCTGCCGGCCAATAGTTCATCTCGGCATTGATGTTGATTGTGTACTTGCTGTCCCATGGAGCGTAGTTGGACTCGTTCCAGACTCCTTGAAGATTGGCAGGCTGCCCCCCTGGCTGAGAAGAGGAAATCAAAAGATAACGTCCATATTGGAACAATAGAGCGAGCAGAGAAGGATCATAATTATTCTTGAAGTCAGCCACACGCAAATGAGTTTCCTTGTCTGCACCGCCAAGCGATGGAAGAGTCAAAGACACCCTGTCAAACTGCTGTTTATAAGCATCAGTATGAGCAGCCGATGCAGAAGCATAATCTTTTTTCATGGCGTTTTTGAGAAGATTTGCCACGATTTTTTCAGGATTGCCGCTAATATCCTTGTAGTTGACATAGTTGGTAGCGGAAGCTATGTAGATTACGGCATAGTCGGCATCCTCGACATTTAGCATGCCTTCCCTTGCAAAGATCTTTCCGTTGCTTTTCACACGAATGCCACATTTGGCAGTCAGACCTGCAGGAATCCCTTCGTGTTCACGCCCGGGGACAGTGATATCCATTCCCTTACCGTTCATCTTTACAGTCCCACCTTCAGGAGTGTCATACTCAAGGGATATATTAAGTGCTTTACTCTTGTCGGCTGTAAGGTTCACCATTATCACGCCATCAGGAAGGGAGGCGATTGTCTCGCGCTTGAAGTTGACATCCCCAACCTTATAGCTGACTTCTGATACAGCCTTGGATATATCAAGTTGGCGGCGATAGTCAGTTGCTTCGGCATTATGGTTAAAATTTATATAAAGAGAACCGAGGGTAAGATAAGTCATGCCATGGTGCGGAGTCATATAGTACTGATCAATCAGTTTTTCGGCTTCCTTTTCCTTACCCTCGAAAATAAGCTGCCTAATCTCCTGCAGGTGCTTTAAGCCTTCCGGATTATTATTATTGTGAGGACTTCCTGCCCAGAAAGTTTCATCGTTGAGTTGAATGCGTTCGCGATTGACTCCTCCGAAGATCATGGCTCCCATACGGGAATTACCTACCGGGAGAGCCTCGACCCATGCTTCAGCCGGATTGGAATACCATAGGGTCAAGTCTTCTGCTGCATTAGCAACTATAAACGGGAGAGAAATCAATAATGCCAGAATTGTTGATTTTAGTTTCATGTTTGTATATTCAAAATATTACAGATAAAGTCTACTTGGGCGGTTGGGAAACCGCCCTCCCATAGCAACATCACTTAGGGGATATAACCATTGTGACTCCACCACGAGGTAGAAGATTAAACGACGAAGGTAATGAGTCAGCATTGGTAATTTTCCATTTTGATTCGCCAGAGACATCCGCATCCTCAAAGATACGCACGTTGAGATTTTGACTATCGAGGGCTAAACGGGAGTAGTCGAGGTCTGTGAGATCGACCGGAGCGTCGGTGCCGTTGATGGCAGAGATCCACCATTTGTCGCCTTTTTGTCGCGCCATGACAGCGTATTCGCCTGGGTATCCACCAAGGAGAATAGTGTTATCCCATGCCGTAGGAAGATTTGTCAGATAATCTTTTACTTCTTGTGGCTGTGCGAGGAAACTTTCAGGACGGTCAGCAAGGTGCTGTATGCCGGATTCATAGAGTGCGGTCAGTGCAAGCTCATGAGCATGGGTAGTGATGTGAGGATGCTGAGAGTCAGTGAACGCACATGGGGTATAGTCCATTGAGCCGATTACATTACGAGTAAAAGGCAATGTCGCATTATGTGCGGCAGCCTTATCGGTAAATGTCGGAACGTTGTTATACCACTCCGCGCCATATACAGATTCAGTCGTTATGAAATTGGGATATGTGCGCTGCCAGCCTCTTGGAAGAGGTGAGCCATGGAAGTTGACAAGGAGGTGATGACGTGCACCGGCTTCAAGCAGTTCCTCCATAAACTTCCAGTTGCGGTTTGTGTCACCCGAAAAGAAGTCAATCTTGACACCCTTGACACCTATCTCCTCACACCATGCAAATTCCTTCTCAAGATCTTCCGGAGTGTTAAGCCTATATTTGGGTGTCGGGGCACCGTCGACCCAACCTATTGAGGAATTATACCATATCATCGGCTTGACATCTCTTAATATGGCATATTCCACAGCATCCTCAACTGTCTTGCCGTCTTTCATCCTGTCCCATTCGGCATCTATAAGCACGTAGGGAAGTTTCAACTCATAAGCAAGGTCAACGTATTTCTTTATGATGTTGAAGTCATCAGAGCCATGATTGTAAGCCCAGTAGACCCATGAAGCCACCCCAGGTTCGATCCATGAAGTATCATCAAGCTTGCAGGGAGCAGCTATGTCTGTGACGAGAGTGGACTCTACAACGTCGGATAGAGTGCCTACAATGAAAGTCTGCCAACCACCATCTTCCGGACCGTCCGGTTTTAGTTCAAAACGGTTATCGCCGAGAGCGAACATGCTCGTGCCTGCGTCCTGGGAAGATATGCCGGATTCGGTAAGTAGCCCGAAAATTCCATCATTATATTCCACAAGCGCAGGATAACCGATACGCTGTCCCTCTTTCAGTACCTGATCTTTCGGGAAAAATCCCTCGTAACAGTCTGTCCAGTTCTGAAGCCAGGTGTGTTGAGGGTTGATGAGTTCTATTTTAGATGAACCTTTCTTTTTCCAAGCGAAACCATCTTTATAGATTCTGACATAAAGGGTGTCTCCATCGGAAAGAAGATATTTCCACTCCTCGTAGAAGTTACAGCAATGTCTCTTCTTACCGGAAATCATATCATAATCGAACTCAACATTTGAAGGAGAGCCTATAGGTTGAATTTTTCCACAATTAATAGTCAACACTTTGAGAGGCTTACTTTTATTATCCTTCATACATGTGAATGTCACTCCTTCAGAGCTTTCATAAAATTGAATAATACTTGCTTCTGCAGAAAAGATAGATAAGAGAATAAGTAATATTGAGAGTATTTGATTTTTTTTATTCATTTGAATATGATTGTGGATATTTTTTACCATAAAGCGCCTCTCCGAGGCTACTGTGCTTTTGTGGAGAGCACCCCAGGCTAAAAGCCTGGGGTTTTGACATAAATATCAGCTCTCCGAGCTGATTGGGGATTTTTTGATGGCTGTAGTTTTTTGACGCGGTGGGGCGCATTCGGAGTATGCTTTGTTACTAAAGAGTGATGTTGAGGCGTTTGCCTGAATATTTGACTTCCTTACTTTTGCCGTCGGGGAGAACTACCTTGAAAGTTCGGGTCTGGAGCATACCGTCGAAGGAGCCTTTGCGGGCATCGATTGTGAGGGTGCGCTTTTTGTCGTTCCAGATCATAGGGATTTTAGTGAATTTTCCATCGAGGTAGTTGAAGCCATCGCCTTCGTCTTCATATAGAACAAACTCTGCATTAGCACCGGGATAGACATTGAGGGTCAAGTAGTCCCAGGGCTTTTCGGATGTGTATTGCATATCTTCAGCAAGAGGGATAATGCTTCCGGCTTTTACGTAAAGAGGTGAATATGCGAGAGGTGCATCAGCTGTTACTGTTTCGCCTCCGGCAAGCTTCTTGCCAGTCCAGAAATCATACCAATCAGTTCCGGCAGGAAGGTAAACATCATATGTCTTGTTTACAGTCCAGTCTACAACTTGCCAACCATCTGCATTCAGATTCGCATCCTGCTTGTCCCAACCTGTCATTTCATTGGTCTTCACAATCTTCTCTTGGGTGTAAAGAGGATCGAGAACCGGGCATACGAGAAGGCTACGACCGAACATGAATTCCTTTCCATTGTCCCAAGTATTCTTATCGTGCTTGAAATCCATCATAAGAGCACGCATGAAGCTGTCGTCGTTAGCGCTTACCCGGCGTGCAGTGCTATAGATATATGGCATCAGACGATAACGCAATTTTATAGCGTCTACGAGAGCATCGTAGACAGGTT
>JAIDTO010000034.1 GCA_029060625.1 Muribaculaceae bacterium
ATTAAAAAGGACGCACGAGCCGTGCGTCCCTACAATGTCATTGTGGTGGAGTGGTTATTCCCATTCTATTGTGGCTGGTGGTTTGGAGGAGATGTCGTAGACTACGCGGTTGATGCCGCGGACCTTGTTGATGATTTCGTTGCTGACTTTGGCGAGGAACTCGTAGGGTAGATGTACCCAGTCGGCTGTCATGCCGTCAGTGGAGATTACGGCACGCAGTGCGCAACAGCGTTCGTAGGTGCGCTCGTCGCCCATCACGCCTACACTCTGAACTGGAAGCAAGATAGCACCAGCTTGCCATACCTGATCATACAGTCCGGCTTCGCGAAGATTGCTGATGAAGATGTCGTCTGCCTGTTGGAGAACGTGTACCTTCTCAGCTGTCACTTCACCGAGTATGCGGATACCAAGTCCCGGACCGGGGAAAGGATGGCGGCCGAGGAGCTGGGGATCGATGCCGAGAGCCTTGCCCACGCGGCGAACTTCATCCTTGAATAGAAGGCGGAGTGGCTCCACGACCTTAAGGTTCATCTTCTCGGGAAGTCCACCTACATTATGGTGAGACTTGATGGTGCAGGATGGACCATTGACGCTTACACTCTCGATCACATCGGGGTAGATTGTACCCTGTGCAAGCCAGCGTGCGCCGTTAAACTTCTGTGCCTCCTCATTGAAGACCTCAACGAAGTCTCGGCCTATTATCTTACGCTTCTGCTCAGGGTCAGTGACGCCTGCAAGATCGGTATAGAATCTTTCGCTTGCATCAACACCCTTCACATTCAAGCCCATGCCTTTGTATTGCTCGAGAACACCTTCAAACTCGTTGAGACGGAGAAGACCGTTGTTGACGAATATGCACTGAAGGTTATGTCCGATTGCCTTATTGAGAAGCACTGCAGCTACAGTAGAATCAACACCGCCTGAAAGACCGAGGATCACCTGGTCGTCGCCAATCTTAGCCTTCAGTTCTGCGACAGTGGTCTCGATGAATGAGTCAGGGCTCCATGTGCCTGAGCATCCGCAGATGCCGATCACATAGTTGCGGAGCAACTGGGTGCCATCGGTAGAGTGGTAAACTTCCGGATGGAACTGTATGCCCCAGGTCTGCTCTCCTTCGATGTGATAGGCTGCCACGCGTACATTCTCTGTGCTTCCTATGATGTGGAAATCGGCTGGGATGTCGGTGATGGTATCGCCATGGCTCATCCACACCTGAGTGGGAGAGGGGAGTCCGTGCATAAGCGGGTCATTATCATCGACAACTGTCAGCATAGCGCGGCCGTATTCACGGCTTGGTGCACCTTTCACTGTGCCACCTGCCATTTGGGCGAGAAGCTGTGCGCCGTAGCAAACTCCAAGCAGAGGAAGCTTACCCTTGAAAGCGTCAAGGGAAGGCTTCGGTGCCTCCGGGTCGTTGACGGAGTAGGGGCTTCCTGAAAGTATCACACCTTTCACATCGGAGTCAATCTCCGGCACCTTGTGGAAAGGGTGGATCTCGCAATAAACGTTGAGCTCACGCACTCTTCTTGCAATGAGTTGCGTGTATTGCGATCCAAAGTCAATAATCAGTATTTTTTCCATGTTAGTTTCCTCGGGTGTAGTTGGGGGCTTCTTTGGTGATGGTGACGTCGTGGGGATGGTTTTCTACGACTGCAGCAGCTGTAATCTTCACGAACTTTGCATCATGGAGATGGTCGATGTCGGGAGCACCGACATAACCCATGCCACTGCGAAGTCCGCCGACGAGCTGATATACTGTCTCACTCAGAGTGCCTTTATATGGAACGCGAGCCTCGATGCCTTCCGGCACAAACTTACTGCTGTCGGTCTTTTCGCTTTGGAAATAGCGGTCTTTCGAACCAGCCTGCATAGCGGATATAGATCCCATACCACGATAAGACTTGAACTTACGACCGTTGTAGATGATGGTTTCACCCGGTGACTCCTCAGTGCCTGCAAACATAGATCCCATCATCACGCTGTCGCCGCCTGCAGCAAGTGCCTTTACAACATCGCCTGAGTAGCGAAGACCTCCATCTGCAATGACCGGAACACCGAGAGCGTGAGCTGCCTTAGCTGCTTCGAAGATAGCGCTCAGCTGAGGCACCCCTACACCTGCCACGATACGGGTGGTGCAGATAGAACCTGGGCCAATACCAACCTTAATGCCGTCAGCACCGGCCTCAATGAGGAAGCGAGCGGCATCAGCTGTAGCGATGTTGCCAACTACAACATCCAGATCCGGATAGGCAGCCTTTACTTTCTTAAGAGTGTTCACCACGTTCTGGCTATGACCGTGAGCTGTATCGATCACGACAGCGTCAGCACCGGCTTCTACAAGGGCCTTAACGCGGTCGAGAGTGTCGGACGTGACACCAACGCCAGCTGCTACGCGGAGACGCCCCTTGCTGTCTTTTGCAGCGTTGGGATAATCCTTGATCTTGGTGATGTCGCGGTAGGTGATAAGTCCGACGAGTTTACCGTTTTCGTCAACTACCGGAAGTTTTTCGATCTTATGCTTGAGAAGGATCTCTGAAGCTTCTGAAAGGGATGGATTATTGGTGGTGATAAGATTTTCCTTTGTCATCACATCTTTGATAAGGATATCCATATCCTTCTGGAAGCGTAGGTCGCGGTTTGTCACGATGCCTTCGAGTTTTCCTTCGGTATCAACCACGGGAATGCCACCGATATGGTTGTCGTGCATAAGCTGGAGTGCATCGCCTACTGTCTGGTCGCCATGAATGGTGACAGGATCGTAGATCATACCTGATTCAGCACGTTTCACACGACGTATTTGGTCTGCCTGAGCCTGAATGCTCATGTTTTTGTGAATGACGCCGATACCACCCTGACGGGCAATTGCAATTGCCATGTCAGATTCAGTGACAGTGTCCATAGCAGCAGATACGAAAGGTATGTTGAGGGGTATGTTGCGGGAGAAACGCGTGCCGAGTTTCACTTCGCTCGGAATCACTTCTGAATATGCCGGGATAAGCAATACATCATCGAATGTGAAGCCTTCCAGAGCAATTTTTTCATCTAAAAAACCCATTGTCTTTAAGAGTTAAGAGTTAAGAGTTAAGGGTTAAGTGTTGAGAACAGTTATTAGAATTCCTTTAATTTTTCGGAGATCATGATGGTCTGGGAGCGGTCGGGACCAACGGAGATGATTCCTACTTTGGTGCCGGTGAGTTCTTCGATCTTCCTTACGTAAGCTTTAGCTGCTTCAGGAAGTTCATCGTAGCTCTTGCAGCCGGTGATGTCTTCTTTCCAACCCTCCATCTCAATGTATATAGGCTTGCACTGTGCAAGCTTATGAATGGTGGATGGGGGTGCCATCACTTCCTTGCCATCGAGTTCATAACCTACGCAAATCTTCACCTTGTCGAGACCTGAAAGGACATCGAAGAGCATCAGTGCCCAATAGTCGATGCCTGCAAGACGAGAAGTGTAGCGAGCGACAACTGCGTCGAACCAACCGATACGACGAGGACGACCTGTCACAGTGCCATATTCATGTCCACGCTCGCGTATTTCGTGAGCGGTTTCGTCGAAAAGCTCTGTCGGGAAAGGCCCTTCTCCAACGCGGGTGCAATATGCCTTTGCCACACCCACAACATTCTCAATCCATTTCGGCGCTATACCGGCACCTTGAGAAATGCTGGCAGCAGACGGACAAGAAGAAGTGACGTAAGGATATGTCCCATGGTCAATGCAAAGCATCATGCCTTGAGCACCCTCGAAAAGAATCTTGGCGTCGGTGTGGATAGCGTCGTCGATGAGAAGGCTGGTGTCGCAAATACGTGGACCAAGCACCTTTGCAATCTCCATGTATTGGTCGTAGACCTGCTGATAGTCGAGCGGTTCGAGACCATACATCTTAAGCTCCATATTTTTGACTTCGAGGGCAGCCTTAAGACGCTCTGCGAAGTATTCGGGGTCGAGAAGATCGCCCATGCGGAGTCCGATTCGAGAGTACTTGTCGGTATAGGCAGGACCGATACCTTTCTTTGTAGTGCCGATCTTGGCATCACCCTTCAGATTTTCGCTTGCACCATCGAGCATGCTGTGCCAAGGCATAACCATCGCAGCACGATCTGAGATATAAAGTTGGTAATCAGTGATGCCTTGGTTGTGGAGCTTTTCAAGTTCGGCAATGACCGAAACAGGGTTTACTACCATTCCATTTGCCATTACATTGACGGTCTTCGGGTTGAAGATACCTGAAGGGATGCTCTGAAGAGAGTATTTATGACCGTCAAACATCACCGAGTGTCCGGCATTGTTGCCACCCTGATAGCGCACCACCATGTCGGCACGGCATGCAAAGTAGTCGGTGATTTTTCCTTTGCCCTCGTCTCCCCATTGGGAGCCGGTGACTACGAGTCTTTCTGACATATTAATTTAAAATTTACTGTATTGTGGACGCACGAGCCGTGCGTCCCTACCAGTTATTTGTGATTATTCGATATTGTTGCGTTTGTAGATATAGTCTACGTTTTTCAGATAATAATCCAGAGTGAAGCAGGCTTCGAGCTCTTCGGGGGTGAGCATCTCCATGACTGCGGGAGTCTGGAGAAGAAGATCCTTATAGTTGCTTCCGGTAGCCATGGCTTTCATTGCAACAGGCTGAACTGTGTCGTATGCCTGCTCGCGTACCCATCCTTTGCCAATGAGGGCGTTCATCACACGCTGTGCGAAGATCACACCATTGGTCATGTAGATGTCTGCCATCATCTTATCTTCGAAGATGGTCAGCTTTTCGAGGATACCCATCATGCGGTTGAGCATATAGTCGAGCAGGATAGTGGCATCGGGCATGATGATGCGCTCTGTTGCAGAGTGGGAAATGTCGCGCTCATGCCAAAGGGCAACGTTCTCATAAGCGGTAGCCATATATCCACGCATCACGCGTGCGCATCCGCAGATATTTTCGCTGCCGATAGGATTACGCTTGTGGGGCATAGCGCTTGAGCCTTTCTGTCCCTTGCCGAAAGCCTCTTCCACTTCATGCACCTCGGTGCGCTGGAGGTTGCGCACCTCCATAGCCATCTGCTCAAGGCTTGAGGCGATGAGGGCGAGAGTTGCCATATAATAAGCGTGGCGGTCACGCTGAATCACCTGAGTGGACACATCGGCAGAGTTGATGCCAAGGTGCTCACATACATAATCCTGGATGAACGGGGGGATGTTTGCAAAGTTGCCAACGGCACCGCTAAGCTTGCCAACTTCAACACCAGCGGCAGCCAATTTGAAGCGTTCAATGTTGCGTTTCATCTCAGCAAGCCAGAGCACCCATTTAAGGCCAAAGCTTGTGATGTCGGCATGTATGCCGTGTGTGCGTCCGATGCATGGTTGGTTTTTAAAGCGAATAGCCTGCTTCTTGAGCATCTCACAGAATTTTTCAAGGTCTTCCTTGATTATTTCGTCTGCCTGCTTGAAGAGATATCCGTTTGCAGTGTCAACAACGTCGGTAGATGTGAGACCATAGTGTACCCATTTTCTTTCTTCGCCGAGGCTTTCGCTGACAGCGCGGGTGAATGCCACAACATCGTGGCGAGTCTGCACTTCGATTTCCTTAATCCTGTCGATGTCGAAGGTTGCCTTATCCCAGAGTTTCTTTACGTCTTCCTCCGGAATGACACCAAGTTTGCTCCAAGCCTCAGCAGCGAGGATCTCAACTTTAAGGTAGGCATCAAATTTATTTTTTTCAGTCCAGACGCGACGCATCACGTCTCTTCCATATCTGTCGGTCATTGTTTTTTGAGTCTTTAAGGTCTTTAAGGTCCTTAAGGTCTTTAAGGTCTATAAAGACTGAGATTTTACTATTATGCTTTAGTCAGGGAGTGCTTGCCGATGTCGGAGCGGTAGAAGAGGCCTTCGCGAGCCGACTTCTTGACATCAGCATATGCGTTGGCTGCCGCTTCCTCGAGAGTCTTGCCTTTGCCTGTCACCATAGCTACTCGGCCTCCGGCACTCAGGAGCTTCCCATCTTTTACGGCTGTGCCCATGTGGAATACTTTTGAGCACCCGTCGAAGTCGAGCTCTACACCTTTTTTATAGCTTCCTGGATAACCATCTGATGCGAGGACAACGCCGAGGCATGCATCGTCGCTCCACTTTGTCTCATGGTCGGCAGAGTCTATTGCTGCGTCAAACAGATCGTAGATGTCGCTTTCAAGGCGGGGAAGGACAACCTCTGTCTCCGGGTCACCAAAGCGGGCATTGAACTCGATAACCTTAGGACCATCTTTTGTCAGAATAAGACCACCGTAAAGAATACCTGTGTAGTCTATGCCCTCTTCGGCAAGGCCATCGGCAGTGCGCTGAAGAATCTCTTTAAGTGCTTTTTCACGAATCTCTTCGCTGATGAAGGGGAGTGGTGAGTAGGCTCCCATACCCCCTGTGTTGGGTCCCTTGTCGGCATCATAAGCACGCTTATGATCTTGAGCGAGTGCAAGAGGATATACCTTCCTCCCACCTACGGCACACATGAAAGAGAATTCCGGGCCATCGAGAAATTCCTCGATAAGCACACGTCCCTGTCCGAATGCTGAGTCAAGGAGCATATCCTTCAATGCAGCATCAGCCTCCTCACGAGTAGCAGCAACCACAACGCCTTTTCCGGCAGCCAATCCGTCGTATTTGATAACGGTCGGGAGAGGAAGTGATTCAGCATAAGCCTTTGCATCTTCGTATTTGTCAAAACTCTTGTAGAAACCGGTAGGAACCCCGTATTTCTCCATAATTTCCTTGGCAAACTCCTTGCTTGACTCTATGCGGGCACCGGCCTTTGTAGGACCAAATATGCGGAGGCCTTCAGCCTTGAATGCATCGGCTACTCCGGCTGCCAGAGAGGCCTCCGGACCGACTACAGTCAGGTCGACATGCTTTTCTTTTGCAAAATCTACGAGATCCTGAATGTCGGTTACCCCAATTGGGACACAAGTGGCGTGCTTTGCCATGCCGGGATTTCCCGGGCATGCATATATCTTCTGCACGCGTGGACTGCGCGAGAGGGCATCGACGATGGCGTGTTCGCGACCACCGCTGCCAATCACCATCACCGTCTTTCCGGGACGTATTTCCTCTTCCCGTCCGGGCTGCATATTCGGCACCTGAAATTGGTTTTCCTGCGGAGGAATGGCTTCGCTATATAAATGATGAAGTTCCATAGAATCAATGTTTGAAGTGGCGCATGCCTGTGAAAAGCATCGTCAGTCCTTTTTCGTTGGCTTTGTCGATAGATTCCTGATCTCGGATTGAACCTCCGGGCTGGACGATAGCAGTCACACCCTTATCGGCAACGAGCTCAACAGTGTCGCCGAAAGGAAGGAAACCGTCGCTTCCGAGCACGAGACCATCGGTGTTGCCTGATGCAAGAGCCTGTTCAAGCGCGATATCGGCTGAGCCGACGCGGTTCATCTGGCCGGCACCGACACCAAGAGTCATGCCTCCCTTTACAATGACGATGGCATTGCTCTTGACATGCTTCACTATGCGCCAAGCAAAGTTCATGTCTTTCAGTTCTTGCTCAGTAGGTTTCTTTTCAGTGACTGTCATATCGGCAGTGACATCTTTTGTATTAGTGTCAGCATCCTGCACAAGAAGTCCGCCGTTGATGCCTACATACTGGCGCTGAGCCTCACGGCTGCCATCCATCTTCACTTCAAGCACGCGGAGGTTCTTCTTAGTCTTCAGGAGTTCAAGTGCATCTTCGTCGAAGGATGGTGCCATCACGATCTCAAGGAAGATCGGCTTCACGGCCTTTGCCACCTCAAGAGTGAGGGGGCGGTTCATAGCCACGATACCACCATAGATGCTGACCTTATCGGCTTCATAAGCTTTTTGCCAAGCCTCTTCGATAGTGGCGCCCACTGCGGCTCCGCAGGGATTCATGTGCTTGAGTCC
>JAIDTO010000035.1 GCA_029060625.1 Muribaculaceae bacterium
ATACTTGCCATTGTTTCATTCCGCAAAGTTACGAAACTTTGCTGATAATTTAACAACATACTTTTTACATTGACCCGCGATAAGGCTCATGCTCCTGATAACACACCGCCAACCGTGCTGTGTCCGTGATGAAATCCGAATTTGCGGCCCTCGACCGCGAGATTCCAACTCCAAGTTTATAATTCGCTTTCTCATAGACAATTTCTAATAGACGGCGATACTATTTCCCATCATTTGTGCGTTATTTTGTAGGTTGTAACTATAGGCATTATTTCGGTCCACATATATGATTGACTACTTCAAACCTTATAAATATGAAAATTAGGATTCTTATTACAGTCCTGCTTGGAATTCTCGCCTTGACAGGACAAGCGCAAAAGCACCTGCCACGTTTTAAATACTCAAAGGAGCCGGCAGTCTTGAGTGGCTGTGTTGTCGGTGACAATACCCTACGTCCGAAAGATGCTAAAGTAATCCATTGGATGAAATATAACGCAGGTATGGGAGATGCCAGAAAAGACAATAAAGAAGTTTTTGATAAAAACGGATGTTGCAGTTTTAGCCTGCATACAGGCACAACCGCTAATTGCCTGGTCAGGATAGGGGATTACGAGTTTACCTGCTATGTGGTGCCCGGAGATACAGTCTCGTTTACTCTCGATTTGGATGGAGTTAAGCCCCAAGGACTTTCTCAATCCCTTTCCTTCACAGGAACATTGTCAGATTTCAACAAAGACCTCGTATATGCGATGGAAAAAGGCATTGACCCGGAAACACTGTATCAAGAAATAGAAAGCAAGCGAAATATGAGCCAACTCATCAACGATTTGCCAGAAGTCAGCATAGATGGATATTTCCAATATCTTGACTCCACATACAAAAGCGTCAGTAGGCTTTTAGATGAAGACGATAAGATCGGTGATGCCTATCGAGAATTCGCAAAGGCCGTGAATCATTATGAATATGCTTCTTTAATACCGTTTTGCGCTCATTCCATTAAATACACCGGCCTGGAGACTGAAGAGCAATACGCTTCATTAGTCGAACGTGAAGGCCAGTGGCTTGAAAACTATATGCAAGGCGACCCTTGGACAGATCCGGCACTCTGTTATGTCATGTGGGGAGCTCCGGAATTGTTCATACAGAACCGCGTTAAACGCGAAGTGAAACTTCCGGAAGATTATCGGCAGTGTCATCTTGCCTCAAAGTATATGATGCAGATAGGTCAGCAGTCTCTGTTGCTCTCCGAGGCACAGAAAGACAGCGTCAGGACTTTCCTGCCGGAATTAGGACAGGATATTTTGGACTATAATGATAAGCTGGAGCAGAAAATGGCATTTATCAATGAGTCGGGTAAATCTCGTATATGCACTTTGCCCGATGAAAAGATTATCGACAACGATGTCCTTTCCGCAATTCTCGAGCCTTACCGAGGGCGCCCTGTATTACTTGACCTATGGGAAACGTGGTGCGGTCCCTGCCGTATGGCCTTTAAAGAGATGCATGAGAAAAAGATCGAACTTGCCGATAGGATACATTTCGTGAATATTGCAAGCGAACGCTCAAATTTAGCCGCCTGGGAACGGCTTGTGCCAAGCTATGTCGGCGACCACTATCGTCTGACCGAGCAGCAGCTTCAGTCACTTCACAGCCAGTTGCCGTGTAATACTGGCGGAGTTCCCATATGGGTGTTGATAAACGCTGACGGAAGTATACACCATGCCTTTACCGGATGGGGCAATCTCGACATTATGATGAAAGAACTGGAACCCGTACTGTAATAAATCAATAGAAAAGTGACTACTCAGCCGAAATCAAACGTTGAGTCATCATTAGCCCTTTTATTGGATAAAAAACACACTATTTTATCCAATACAGTGAATTTATTGGATAAAAATGATTATCTTTGCAGTCTAATACGACTGCGTAATGAAAAATATAATACTCAATCAAAGGGCTGAGCGTGATGAGCTGATGGCTCGTCCATATCAACAGCGAGACACCAGATATAATTTTGATGAGTTACTCGCCAATCCGTTAATCAAATTGATTACGGGACCTCGTCGTGTCGGCAAGTCGGTGTTTGCATTGCTCATGTTACAGGGTAAGAACTTTGCATATCTCAATTTTGATGATAACCTTCTGCTTGAAAACTGGGACGAGGATTTGGTAATGCAGATGCTTGACGATGTGTATCTGGGCTATGAATACCTATTGCTTGATGAAATCCAGAACTTGCCTGATTGGGATTTATGGGTCAATAAGCTGTATCGCCGAGGTAAAAACTTGATTATTACCGGTAGCAACGCCAAGATGTTGAGCAGTGAGATGGCAACAGTATTGACAGGTCGTTATCTCCAGATTGAGATGCTGCCGTTCAGCCTTGAGGAAACGATGCGCTGGAAAAATGTCAATTCCAATCTTGAAGAGCAGTCGGCTCAGGCTATTGTGGTCGCCGACGATTATATGCGTAACGGAGGCTATCCCGAAACTATTCAGGCTCGCAACAT
>JAIDTO010000036.1 GCA_029060625.1 Muribaculaceae bacterium
TGTTCTACTTCGTAGTTTGGAATAGGGAAGAGCATGTCGCGGTCTTCACGGAAGCGGTAGCCCTTATCGCTCGGTTCTCCCTGATTCCATTTTTCATACATATCGGCATCAGCGCCGGTATTATATTTGACGAAGCTTCCATCAGGACCCATGACGTTGCAAATCATCTTCTTTCCATTAGAGCAATCCCAGCGGCGAAGGTCGTAGAGGCGACACTGCTCGTGAGCAAGCTCAAGACGGCGTTCATTTCTGATGGCATCGCGAAGTGCAGTGCCTGTAGAAGTCACGTCAGGAAGATTAACACGGGTACGAACCTGATTGAGAGCCCACTGGCCTTGTGAATCATCTCCTGTCTCAGCACAAGCCTCAGCATACATAAGAAGCACATCAGCGTAGCGGAGCACGCGATGGTTGAGAGGAATCTTATCGATGTTGTAGACTTCGGGACGATCCTCAAGCGGAACGAAATACTTACGGATGATGCGAGCTGACTTATGCTGAGCAGGATCTATGATATATCCCTTGTAATAGTCGCTTGCTGTCCAACCGAATTTATCGATGTAATCTTTATATTTTGCATCATTGACCCCACAGACTGAGGTATTATTCTTGACAAACTCGGAGAATTTGTTTTCACCTGCAATTTCAGTACACATTGTCTTGATGATGGTCCAGCGAAGACGCTCTGTATCACCGGCTGCAATGAAAGCATTCTCAAGGTCGGAAGTAGGCTGTCCCCAGCTCCAACCGTCGCCGACACCGTTACGGCAACCGGTCACTACTGTAAGGGAACCACCGAGAGCGTAAGTGTCGCCACCATATGTCTGCTGCACTTCAAAGAGACTTTCAGCGCTGTTATTATGCTTCACGCTCCAGACATCGCCAAAGTTATCGAGCAGACGATATTCGCCTGAGTCAATGACTTTCTTAAGAGTAGCCTTTGCCTCAGCCCATTTGCCTTGATATAGCTGAGCTTTGCCAAGGATGCCAAGAGCAGCCCCTTTTGTCACTCTACCCATATCGGCTGCAGCAAGCTGTGAACGCTCCGGGAGGTCCGGAATTGCCAGATTCAGCTCATCTTCGATAAACTTGTAGCATTCTTCCTGAGAAGAACGTTCTTTTCCGGCACCGGTATTTGCATATTCCGTCATCAAAGGAACTCCACCGAAGTTGCGGACGAGATCGAAATAGAAGAAGGCGCGAAGGAAGCGAACTTCTGCTATACGGCGTTTCTTAAGGTTTTCATCCATTGTCACTCCCGGGATACGTTCAAGTCCGAGATTGCAGGTAGTGATACCCTGATAACGTGCACCCCAGAAATTCTGGATAATACCGTTCATGTTGCCATTCGGCATGTAGTGGGAGAGTTCCTGATAGCCATCGTCCTGAGTGGTATTGCCATCCCAGAGGTCGTCGGTACACATATCAGAGAGCAACCATGTGTTATAGACCTGCCACCATCCGCCACCTTTTGCAATCTGGAAGTAGCATCCTCCTACATAGGTCTCCACTTCCTCAGGAGTAGAGAAATAAGTATCAAGGTTCTCTTGACCTCTCACTTCCTGGTCAAGGAAGTCGTTGCAGGAAGTGATAGCCCCTAGGCTAAATGCTGCAACGCACGCATATATTGTCTTTTTCATTTTTATAATTCTAAATTAGAAATTGAAGTCAACACCGAAAAGGTAAGTCTGTGGAGTAGGATAGTTGGCATTGCCTATACCTTTTTCAATGACACTTCCGTCATAGAAGGGTCGCTCCGGGTCCATTCCTGTGTATTTGGTGATAGTGAAAAGATTCTGAGCAGAGAAGTAGAGACGAAGGTGATAGTCTCCCACCCATTTCTTAGGAAGTGTGTAGCCTAATGTGATGAGCTTGCAACGCAGGTAGCTTCCGTCTTCAACATAGAAGCTTGACACACGACCATAGTTTTGGTTGAGGTCATTGTAAGAGAGGCGAGGAACGTCATTGCTTGTGCCTTCACCATGCCATGCCTTTTGGAGTGTGCCACGATATACGTTTTGGCCGCCACCACCTGAGTAGCGCTTCTTTTCAAGGTTAAATACATCGTTGCCGGTAGTACCATAGAAGTTAGCCAGGAAATCCCAGCCTTTCCAGTTCAAACCAATGTTGAAGCCAATCATGAGATCGGGGTAGGGGTTACCTATGTAAGACTTATCCGAGTCATTGAGGACACCGTCATGGTTAAGGTCGAGGAATCGGATATCACCAGGCTGTGCATCGGGCTGAAGAAGAGTACCGTGTTCGTCGGTATGTGCATATACTTCTTCCCAATTCTGGAAAAGACCGTCGGCTGTATATCCATAGAAGCGAGAAATGAGCTGGCCATCCTCATTGCGGATGATGCTTTCATTTAGGCCGCCGCCGGTAAGCACCGGTCCATCACCTGAGAACTTGATTGCTTTGTTGCGTACTCCTGAGAGTTGAACGCCTACCTCATAACCAAAGTCGTTTACCTTGTCACGCCAGTTGAGAGAGAGTTCCCAACCACGGGCACGCATCTCACCGATATTCTGGGTGATGGCTCCCATCCAAGCCGGGTTGCCGGCTATAAGAAGACCCTGAGCTGCATAAAGCATATCGTGGCTATTCTTCTGGTAGAGATCGAATGTAAGGTTCAAGCGATTGCGGAGGAATGTGGCGTCGATACCGAAATCATAATCCTCGACAGTCTCCCAACGAAGAGTTGGATTACCCATTTGACCTACGATGGTAGCCGGGAAACGAGTGGAGTTGAATACATAGTTGACGCCGTTGTCCATAGTGGAAAGGAACAAGCCGGGATTGATGTTCTGGTTGCCGACCTTACCCCAGCCAAGACGTACCTTGGCATTGTCAAGCCAGTTGCGGGTGCTTTCCATAAAGGCTTCCTCAGAGAGACGCCAAGCAAGAGAAATTGAGGGGAATGTAGCCCATTTGTTGCCTTGAGGGAAACGGGAGCTACCGTCGTAGCGGATAGATGCTGTCAGATAGTAGCGGCTGTCGTAGTTATACATTACACGACCGAGAACAGAAGCAAGTGTCTGATAGGAAGTGCTGCCACTTGCAAACTGATCGCCTGTGCCGGCGCTCACCTCATGAAGAAGGTCATTATGTCCCGGAATATCCTGGCGGGAAGCATTTGCCCAGTAGTTGGCATAGCGCTCAGCAGTGAAACCTGCCATGAGAGTCAAGTTGTGCTTCTCAGCGAAGGTATCCATATATGTGGCAGTGTTTGTCCAGCTCCAGTTGATTTGGTCAGAGTAGTTGCGGTAGTCGCTGTTTTTAGCATTCTGCTCAAGGGCATCGATATGGAAGGCGTAGTTATATCCATCGCTGCGCTGATACCAAAGATTTGCACCAAACTGAGTGCGCAGGGTCAACTGCTTGATTGGCTGAATCTGGATGTAGGGGTTCATCAAGAGTTGGAACTTGGTAGAGTGGTTGTCCATACGTGCCAGAGAAGCAACGGGGTTCCATTCCTGATTGTTGTAGCTGCGCTGGAAGTCGTTCATAGGGTTCGCCGGGTCCCATTCGGATTCCGGACGATATACCGGAGTTGTCGGGTCCATGCTCATAGCGGCAGCGAAAAGCTCGGGAGCTGATTCCCAACTTTCAAGGTTAGGAGCGAGGTCAAGACCTGCCTTCAACCAATTAGTGAAATTATATTCAGTGTTAAGGCGAACGTTCATCTTATCCCAATATCCACCGCTAAACTGGGAGTTATTGCGGTAGTATCCGGCTGAGAGGCTGTAGACATATTTGTCATTACCTCCTCTTACGCTGAGAGAATAATTCTGCACAAGGGCCATCTTGTCAACAACGAGTTTCCACCAGTCTGTGCTGTCAACTTCACCATAGTCTACATACGGAGAATTCCAAGGAGCCACGCGTCTATCGTTTTCATATCGGGCATAAAATACTTTTTCATATTCGTCTGCCCAAGCGATGCTTGGCTTTGGGATATATTGCCATCCGACAGAAGCAGAGAAGTCAACGTGAGTTGCTCCGGCTTTACCTTTCTTTGTAGTGATGATGATGACACCATTAGATGCACGAGTACCATAGATAGCGGAAGCAGATGCATCCTTAAGCACTTCCATACTTTCGATGTCGTTGTTGTTAAGGAAGTTGATGTTGTCGGTATTCAATGGCACACCGTCGACTACATAGAGTGGAGCTGTGCCGTTGACTGAAGTGACACCACGGATCATTACGGAAGGATTTGAACCGGGACCACCACCGGAAACGACCTGGACACCAGGCACACGACCCTGGATAGCGTCCATAGCGTTGCCGCTGACCATCTCGTTAAGCTCAGAACCCTTGATAGTAGAGATTGATGAGGTCAAGTCGCTTTTCTTTGCAACGCCATAACCCACCACCACGAGCTCATCGAGTGAAGTGGAGGATTCTGACAGCTCGGCATTGATCACTGTTTGGCCTTTGACAGCGATAGAGAGTTGCTGATAGCCAACATAATTGAAGACGAGGGTGGCATTTGACGG
>JAIDTO010000037.1 GCA_029060625.1 Muribaculaceae bacterium
GAATTATTTCTCATCAATCCACCTGCCGACTACGTCTATGAACTCATCATCGGGCATATCATAGGGCAACCAACGTATCGGAATACCCCTTCTCTCCATACCTCTAAACCAAGTCATCTGGCGCTTTGCAAACTGATGAATTGCTATCTCAAGTTGCTTTCTCATCTCTGCGAGGCTCAACTGCCCTATAGCATGGAGGGTGACAAACTTATATTCCAATCCATAATAAATAAGGTCTTCCGGTTTTACACCCCGGGCTATCAGACACTTTATTTCTTCAATCATACCCTCTTCAAGTCGGGCATCAAGCCGCCTGGATATCTTCTCACGCCGGGCTTCCCGAGGAATGTCGATTCCTATCACAATTCCTTCCAGAGGTTTTGCCACCGACCTGTCTGCTGACATGGCAGCCTCCGGATGGTCAGCATAATACTGCTGTATTTCTATTGCCCGGAGGGCTCGATCACGCGTGTCTACATCAGTCGAATTATGCAGGGTCTTATAAGTCTTAAGGATGTCTGTCAGTTCTTCGAGACTTTTGCCGGAAAGGGATGACCGCAGCTCCTCATTACGCTCCACTTCCGGCATCACGAGACCCGACAAAGCCGCTTCAACATACATTCCTGTTCCACCACACAACACCGGCAGTTTTCCTCTTGAAAGGATATCCTCTTTAGCTGTTTGGAAATCTGAAAGAAACCTGTGAAGATTATATTTATCGCCGGCATCCGCGATGTCGATCAAATGATACCTTATTTCTCCATATTCACCAAGATCCTTACCGGTGCCTATGTCCATTCCCCGGTAGACTTGACGGCTGTCGCCGCTGATTATTTCTCCTCCATATGCAGAGGCTATCGCCACTGCACGCCGCGTCTTGCCACACGCCGTAGGACCAACTACCGCCAATACTTCCATTATTTGTTGTATGTGCTGCGGCTTTTCTTTCCTGCTAACTCTCGCAGAAACTTCTTAAACTTAAAAAACTTGGTATCACTGTTGAAGTCGGCAATATGAAGCCATTTGTCGTCTTGAAAGTCAAGATTGCATCTTCTGACGTCGGCAAGTGTAAGATTTCCCTTATACGATTTGATCTTGTTCTTCCGATAGCCATCTTCATCATATGTCCTCTCGGTGAGTATGATTGTTGACAGACGCGACAGGTCATTGACTGCGTTAGTGGCTATATGGAGAGGATCATTATTGTAAACTCTCTTGACATCATTGAAGTGCACCCACTCCCCCTTCTCACCGAGTTGTGGATAATCTGATATGTCGCCGTCAAGAAAATAAAAATACCTCAAAAGGGAGTGTTTATCGACCCCTGCAAGATGTCGGCCAAAGAAAAACCTGAGTTCACCACCCGTCACGCAGGTCATACGCTCCACAATATTCTTCACTTCTGTAGTAGGAATACCATTTACCGTGCGCTTTGTGATAAACGGGGTGTCAAAGACTCCCTTTTTCTGATTAAGCCTGTCAAAAGCATCCCTATCCACATATACATATTCTCCGCAAATCACATAGAAGCGAAGATATGTATGAGCTGTCACGTCACGCAATTCTTCAGGTGTGATAATCTCATTGTGCTCCTGAAGGTCGAGATATAGATTATAATATCTCATCATAAAATAAACTTCATCAAGCATCACAGAAATTACCACAATCCAAAGAAATACATACCAGTCCCTTCCATTCTGATTGACGTTGACATAGACATTCAGGTAATAATACCATACGATTGCAGTCAAGACAGCAAAGAGACCTACCATATTTTTAAGTTGAAAATTGGTCTCTCTAATGGAAATCATACCGAAATATCCTCGTTCCTTTGATACGCCATATTGCGACCTGAAAAACTTGTATGTCGGCATGGATTTCATAAAAATCAAAGCATATAAGGAGACAGCCAATGTAGTGGGAAGGAGAATTAGCGAAGGAAGATATGGGTCATTGAAAAAAATGATCTCATTAGGGAAATGATAAAGGTCGAGCACCTGAATCACGACAAGAATAATGCTGATAAAAGTATAAGAGAGAAGACTGTAGAGCATAGTTTCAACTATGACCATACAGCCACTGTTTTCTGAGATATTATTGTTCCAGATCATAGTGTAGAGCATACCGCATAAAAACAGCGACAATGCAGGTGCCATATAATAAGGCAAAATATGAGCCCCACCCATTACTACCCCTACGCAAAGCAGCGATATAGCGAGATTTCGCCACAGGTAGTAAAGCTGCATACTGTTGATCTTTCTTATGTCTTGCATTTTGATGTCTTCAGGAGTTCGTTATTTTAATTACTGAAACCTTTCTTATTTCAAGTTGGTATCCAAGAAATCTACAACCTTTCTATAAAGCTGTGTACGGGCATTGCATGTCCGAAGCGAATGATCCATACCCGTGAACACCATCATATCAAAGAGATGACCTTCATAGCTGAGTTTTGAAGTATATTTCAATGTGTTATAGAAATGCACATTGTCATCGCTCGAACCGCTCATGATGAGAAGCCGACCTTTCAGTCTGTGGCTTCTGCCGATAGCCGAAGACCCGGCATAGCCCTCTTCATTCTGACCGGGTGTGCGCATAAAGCGCTCTGTGTATATGGAATCATACCAGCGCCAGTCTGTCACGGCAGCCATCGCCACGCCACATTTGAAAGGAGTGTTTTCTGCGGTCATCTCCATCAGGGTCATATAGCCGCCATAGCTCCATCCAAAAAGCGACATGTGGGAAGCATCGATATAAGGGAGTCTTGCTATCTCATTAGCCCCTGCAATCTGGTCTTCGGTCTCATATTTTCCGAGATGCATATAGACACTGTGCATCCATTCAGCACTTCTGCCACCGGTGCCTCTACCATCTACAGCAGCAACGACATAGCCGGATTGTGCGACATAGTTGAGGCCGTCAAGATGCCATTTATTGGTCACCTCTTGCGAGCCGGGACCATTATACTGATACATCAACAACGGATATTTTTTCGACTCGCTGAAGCCAGTCGGCTTCATTATCATAGCATCCATATCCACACCCTGAGCATTCTTGACTCTGGTAAGTTCGAATTTGGGTGCAGAAGCATACTTGGATGCATAAGCCGAGTTCATCTCGAGCTCACTCACTTTTTTTCCTATGGTGCTCCATACGGTATACTGCGGAGGTGTATTTAAATCACTCCAAGTTCTCACATAGTAAGTGAAATCTTTGCTGAATGAGCATAACTCCCATCCCGGGGTGTCATGAAGAAGCTTCATGACTCCTTTTGCATCTATCATCGCCACATTGCGGTTGACAGCCCCAAGCTTGGTGGTCTGCACAAAATGATTTCCTGCAGCCGACTTTCCATAGTAGTTGGTGACATTGAAATCGCCGCTTGTGATTTGGCGCAGCTGACGTCCGTTATAGCTATATTCATACAGATGAGTCCATCCGCTCTTGTTGGATGCTATCACGAAAGAGTCGTTGCCATAATGCACCATATTATAAACATCATTGTCTATCCAAGCCTTACTTTGCTCTGCATAGACCTGCGTGGCAACAGTAGAAGAGGGATTGACACTGAATATTCGAAGGTCGTTCTGGTCTCTATTGAGCTTCATCACCATCAGGCGCTCCCCTTTCCCATCAAACTGGATATTGGGAATATAGTCATCTTTTCCAATTTGAAGGTCCATCTCCTTAGTCACCCTTGAATTCAGGTCATAGGCATGGACTGAAACCTGTGAATTAGGATATCCAGGAAGAGGATATTTATAAGTGAATGATGTCGGGTATGGATCGCCAAGAGGGTCCTTATCGCAATATGAAAGATATGCATCAAAACTGTAGGCAGGCACATCGGTCTCATTCCACTTAACAAATGCCAATGTCTGGTCATCGCCACTCCAACAGAGTGTGCACTGCACTCCGAATTCTTCCTCATATACCCAATCGGGAGCACCGTTGGTGATCTTATTTACTTCGCCATCAGTGGTGACAGCTATATCAGTACGATAATCTAGGTTGGATATGAAGACATTGTTGTCTCTGACATAGGCTATGCGCAAGCCATCGTGCGACATAGTCGCCCCCCTCTGTGCCCCTTTTTCCGACACCCGCTGCATCGTGCCGCGCATAGTGTCGTAGACATAGTATTCAGCAGTGAAACTATAGCGCCATATGCCTTTCACATCATTCCAGAGAAGGATCTTACGACCATTTTCCGACACTTGATACCCGCTAAAAGAGTCAATCTTAACTTGACCTTTCACTGCATCAAGATCGAAGAGCGTACCTGTCTTCTTTCCTGTCTCATAACTGTATATGTCGATCTTTCGTCCATCTTTGCTGACCATGCTGTATGTCTTTCCATCTGCCAATGGACGCATCTCCCCTATTCCGGCAGGCACACACACCTTAAGGTCGCAATAATCCTCCGCCTTGAGGGGAGTGGCAGCTGAGGCTGTCACTGCTAAACCGCAAACTGCTGACGCTACGAGGGCTCTCTTCTTCATTTTTAGATCAGAAAAAACTCAATTCTTAATTCTCAATTAATCAAACATTAATAAGAACGAGCGAATATGACACGACGCTCGGAAGGTTTTCCGGTCACCATGCACACTCCCGGAGTTGTGTCACCCTCAAACGGAATGCAACGGATAGTGGCCTTGGTCTCCTCCTTGATCTTTTCCTCAGTCTCCGGAGTTCCATCCCAATGAGCCAGGATAAAGCCACCTTTTTCAATCTTCTCCTTAAATTCTTCGTAGGTGTCTGCTGTAGTAGTCATCTCCTCACGATATTTACGAGCCTTCTCAAGGAGATTCTTCTGGATATCTTCGAGCAAGGTGGCCACAGTCTCTTCTATTCCTTCGAGAGGCAAGGTCTCTTTCTCGAGGGTGTCGCGACGCATCACCTCTACAGTTCCGTTCTCAAGATCGCGTGCTCCAATGGCAAGGCGTACGGGCACGCCCTTCACCTCATAGTCTGCAAACTTGAAGCCGGGACGCTTATTGTCGGCATCATCATATTTCACGCTTATACCCTTTGCACGTAGATTCTTAACTATAGAGTCAACTCTTTCTGAAATCTTGGCAAGACCTTCGGCATCCTTATAGATAGGCACAATCACAACCTGAATAGGTGCAAGATGAGGAGGAAGCACAAGTCCGTTGTCGTCTGAATGTGTCATTATAAGGGCACCCATCAGTCGGGTCGATACACCCCAGGAGGTCGCCCAAACATATTCAGGCTTGTTCTCCTTATTTATATAAGTCACATCAAATGCCTTGGCAAAGTTTTGACCAAGGAAGTGGCTTGTGCCCGACTGCAGGGCCTTGCCATCTTGCATCATTGCCTCGATCGTGAATGTATCCACAGCCCCGGCAAATCTTTCATTAGGTGATTTAACACCTTTGATCACAGGCACAGCCATATAGTTTTCAGCGAAATCGGCATATACCTCAAGCATCTTTCGTGCCTCAGCCTCAGCTTCCTCCCTTGTGGCATGGGCTGTATGACCCTCTTGCCATAGGAATTCTGCAGTGCGAAGGAACATTCGTGTTCTCATTTCCCAACGCATCACGTTAGCCCACTGGTTGATGAGTATGGGAAGATCGCGGTAAGAATGAATCCAGTTCTTATAGGTGTTCCATATGATGGTCTCAGAAGTAGGACGGATGATCAGTTCCTCTTCGAGCCTTGCCTCCGGGTCTACCACTACCCCATTGCCATCCGGATCGTTTTTCAGGCGATAGTGGGTCACTACGGCACATTCCTTGGCAAACCCCTCAACATGCTCTGCCTCACGGCAAAGGAATGATTTTGGAATCAGGAGAGGGAAATATGCATTCTGGTGTCCTGTTGCCTTGAACATGTCGTCGAGCGTACGCTGCATCTTCTCCCAGATGGCATAGCCATAAGGTTTGATCACCATACAGCCTCTTACCGCTGACTGCTCAGCAAGGTCGGCTTTTACAACGAGTTCGTTATACCACTGTGAATAGTTGTCTGATCTTTTTGTAAAGTTCTTTAGTTCTTTTGCCATGTCAGTGCAAATATTTTTTTACCTTTAGGTTTTATTTACTTGATAATTTATAGGATCTCCGTCCGTTGGAATCACCTTAGCCTGTCGGCTGCACGGAGCTTCTTCTGGTCGCTTGAAATCAAGCGGAAAGCGAGTATATCGCCTATGAGAGCCACAAGCGGAGCACAGATAAAAGTGCTCCATCCTACATTTGCACCGAAGTCGGTAGCAAATCCGGATGCTGTGACTGCTGCGATCACACCTGCGGCAACTGTAAAGAGCGCAGAAATCATAGCTACATTCTTCTGCAAGCGCATATTCTTGAAGCAGAAAATGTCTACAATTGGAAGGATGCACGCCAAAAGCGACACTATGAACAGGAATATAGTGCTTATTCCGGTTGCCTCGTCGGGTGCAGTAGCTATTCCCTCACGGCATATGCCAAGAGCAGTTACATTAAATGTATAAGCTTCCGCTTGAATCTGCCCAAGCGAGCAAAACGAGAAAATTCCCATCATCACCCCTGCTATGAGGAGCATGACCGACTGCCATCTCTGTATTACCATATCTTTTTTATTTTATTCCAAAATTTAAGAATACATTTGGGCAATAGCCATAATGCCCAATCAAAGTGCAAAATTAATAAAAAATATGGAGTCAACAACGATTTTTGGCATTTTATTTGTTCTTAGTTATAGGAAGCTTCCAATTTTTATGCAGAAGCACCCATAAAAATTATGAAAAAATGAAAGTTAAATGAAAGAAAAATCCAAATATTCTCTCACAGATCAAATAAAAAAGCTATTAGAGGCAGGTCGCTATAAAGACAGCTTCACTCTGATCCGACGGAGACTCACAGAAGTCCCCGTGGCTGGTGCACTCAACAAAATCTCTCAGGATGAAAGCACCTACCGCTATATGCTTGATTTCTTTTCCCGCGGACTTGCAGACCCCGGAAGGGATGCCATGCTTGCTGATATTCGCCGCGACCTGATAGACATCGCCCAGAAGATTGAGAAGGAGACTGCTGCCACGGATTCTCCGGAGGTGTATTTCTCCACTCTCAGGATGAGCCGCCTGCGCCCTGCCGATTTAAGAGCTTGCATAAAAAAGATTATAGAGCTTAAGGCAATGTCAGACCTTTCTCTGTCAGCCGGCACATATCCGGAGTCGTTAATGGCGCAGATAGAAGAGGAAGAGGAGAAAATTTTCAATATCGTTTGGACCTCAGATGCCCTCTATAAAGAGGATTATGCCGCTATTGAGGAAGCTGTGAGAAACGCGACCATACCTTTCACCACAGCAGCGCTTTGCATAGCGGCAGCCGGACTTTCCGCTATGAGATATTACTCTCAAGATGCCTTACTGATGCTCATCTCACTTTCCACAGTTGAAGACTCACGTATATCTTCAAGGGCAATCTCAACCTTAGTGCTTGCTCTTAGCCGATGGCCTCGTGAGACATCTGACGACAGACGCGTGATGGAAGCTCTGGAGTCTCTTTCTGATCGTGATGGACTGCCGGAAAAGGTCAGAAGCACAGTGAAGACCATCATCCGAACCCGCGATACAGACCGAGTATCGAGAAAGATGCAACGTGAGGTTATTCCAGGGCTGATGCAATTTGGTCCGGATATAATCCAACGGCTTAAAAAGACTTCTGAGGAATCATCATTTGCTGACTTGGAGGCGAATCCGGAATGGGAAGAACTTCTCAGCAAATCCGGCCTTGAGGAGAAACTCAGGGAACTGACCGAAATGCAATCTGAGGGAGCTGACGTGATGATGGTGGCATTTTCCAATCTTAAGAACTTCCCATTTTTCCGTAGAATACGCAACTGGTTTCTTCCTTTCACAGTAAGGCATCCCATGCTCCGTCCGCTTCACGCATCAGACGAAGAAGGGATTTCATCCATGCTCGAGATGAGTGGACTCATGTGCGATTCTGACAAATATTCCTTTGCCTTTTCACTTGCATCTATGCCTGAAATGCAAAGAAAAATGGTGATGTCGCAAATGCAGGCTCAAACGGAACAGATAAAACAGCAGATGCAAGATCTGAAACTGCTCAAGGCTGGGGCTGAATTTGACACGAACTTGACCGCTTATCTCCGCGATCTATATAGATTTCATAAGCTTTATCCAAAGAAAGGAGAATTTTTCGATCCATTCGCTTCTGCGCTTGATTTTACATCCATTCCTATGGTGTCAGCTGCCATGGAGTCTGGCGACGATGTGGAGCCGATCGCCGAGTTCTATTTCAAACGCGGATATTACTCAGAAGCACTCCCCCTCTTGCAGACTTTGGCATCAAAAGGTGGATCTGCATATGTATGGGAAAAAATTGGATTCTGTCAGGAAAAATCAAAAGAAGACAACAAAGAGGCTATCGAAGCATATATGAAGGCCCAGCTCTTTAACCCGGACAGCCGCTGGATATCCCGAAGGCTTGGAATATGTTTCCGCAGGGCAGGCGACTACCGTAATGCACTGGAATATCTGAATCAAGCTCGCCCTGAAAATGGAGAATTTGACCGTAACTTATCCCTTCTGATTGCTGACACATTTGCTGATGCGTGCAAATGGGAAGAAGCGCTCCAGGAACTTTACCGTGTAGACTATGAGACACCGGATGACCCTGAAGTGATTCGCAGGATAGCCAAAGCCGCATTCAGAGCAGGCGACATGAAAAAAGCTGATTCTCAGATTAAGCTTCTTCCAAGCATAAATCGTTCAGAAGAAGACTACAGACTGATGGGCCACATTGCATTCCTGAACAGGAATATGGCTGAGGCCGCAAGGCTCTATCGACTGACAGTACGCCCTAACGACGATAAACGACTCTGGAAGTCGCAGATACTTGCCGACATCGATACGCTGACATCGCTTGGAGCCTCACGCGACGATCTAATTCTCCTCCTCGAATCAATCGCCTACTCCCTCGAATAATTCCCTAAACCCTCAACTCTTAACACTTAACCTTTAACACTTAACACTTAACCTTTAACACTTAACACTTAACCTTTAACACTTAACACTTAACCCTTAAAAATGAGGCTGTGTCGTAATTAAGGTTTACGGCGCAGCCTTTGTTTTTAAGGTCTTTGAGGGGTTGTTATTTTCAGGCA
>JAIDTO010000038.1 GCA_029060625.1 Muribaculaceae bacterium
AATGTAGCGAGACCATAGCCTACGGTACATAGCGGAGGCATAAGGGCTGTGGCGATAGCAACACCCGGGATTACATTCCCCTTTACCTTGCTCGCAATAGCGAGGATTCCTGCAGATCCACCAAAGAATGCAATAAACACATCATATATTGTAGGCGATGTGCGTGCCAGCAGCTCGCTGTGTCCTTCATTGACAGGGGAGATAAGGAAATATACGCAAGATGTGATCACACTGAAGAAAGCGGCAGCTAAAAGATTGCGGAAAGAACGCTTCATCAGTTCGAAATCTTGGATGCCGACAGCAAGTCCTATACCGATTATCGGGCCCATAAGCGGGGAGATAAGCATGGCGCCAATAATAACGGCTGTGGAATTGGTATTAAGTCCAAGCGAGGCGATGAAGATAGCTATTATAAGGACAATGATATTTGTCCCCCGAAAAGAGACACCTTCTCTGATTACATTCTCAGCCTCCTCCTGAGGCAGCAAATCGGCAGACAGGTCGAAATAGCCGGCAAGACTATTCTTCCACTCTTTAAAATCTGGCTTATTCATGATGGCATATTTAAAGGTTAGCATTTTAACATTGCGACAAATCTGCTGCGCCCCTCTACAGGGGGCTTCAGAAGATCTGCCCGTAGGAGGCGCGGTCCAGGGCGCGGTAGCCGATGGCTTCTGAGATGTGGTGGCTTAGGACGGGGGCTGTCACAGCTTCTTCGGGAGTCATCACAGCGGCGTATTCGAGGTCGGCGATGGTGCGGGCCACCCGCAGGATGCGGTCGAAAGCGCGGGCTGACATGTTCAGCTTCGTCATCCGGTCCTTTAGCTTCGCGAGCCCCTGCTCGTCCGGCCAAGCATACTCATGCAGGAGGCGCGAGTTCATCTGGGCGTTGCAGTAGATGCCTTTCTCAGCCTTGAAGCGGAGATTCTGAATTGTACGCGCCTTGATGACACGCTCACGTATCGACGCACTCGACTCCGCCGGAGCCCTGTTTGCCATGTCATCGAAAGCAACAGGCTCTATCTCGCACTGGATATCTATTCGGTCGAGAAGCGGGCCGCTTATACGGTTCATATACTTTGCCACCGCTCCCGCCTGACAGGTGCATTTCTTTGTCGGATGTCCGTAATACCCGCAGGGACAAGGATTCATTGAAGCCACGAGCATAAAGGATGCAGGATAGTCTACGGTATATTTTGCACGGGACACTGTAATCGTCCTGTCTTCAATCGGCTGGCGTAGCACTTCCAATACTGTGCGACTGAATTCAGGGAACTCGTCTAAAAAAAGGACCCCATTATGTGCAAGTGAGATTTCTCCCGGCATCGGATTTGTGCCCCCACCTACAAGAGCAACGGGAGAGACCGTATGATGAGGCGTGCGAAACGGACGCTTGGTCATAAGCATAGAGCCACGATGCAGTTTCCCGGCTACGGAGTGAATCTTTGTGGTCTCCAACGCCTCTGCGAGGCTAAGCGGGGGCAAGATAGAGGGAAGGCGCTTTGCCATCATCGACTTGCCGGCGCCCGGAGGACCTACCATAAGGATATTATGCCCTCCAGCGCAAGCAACCTCGAAGGCTCGCTTGACACTGTCCTGTCCTTTTACCTCCGAAAAATCAAAATCGAAGTTCTCGGCTTCCGCCGCGAATATCTCACGGGTATTAATTATGGTAGGCTTGATCTCGGAGATCCCTGCTATCACATGGACTGCTTCCGCCAGATTCTTCACACCGAACACCTCTACCCTATTGACTACCGCAGCCTCCGGCACGTTTGCCTCCGGCACAATAAGCCGCTTGAAACCCATCTCACGCGCCTTTATCGCCATCGGAAGCGCACCTTTTACGGGGAGCACCGACCCATCAAGGGAAAGCTCCCCCATAATCATGTATTCTGAAAGATGCTCTGCCGGCACCTTTTCATTTGAGGCAAGCACGCCAATGGCCATAGGGAGGTCAAAAGCCGCCCCCTCCTTCTTTACGTCTGCAGGTGAAAGATTGATGATTGTGCTTTTATGAGGGAATCCGATACCACTCTGCTGCAGTGCGGTGGTGATACGCGTGTAAGCTTCCTTCACGGCAGCATCCGGAAGACCAACAATACTGAAAGTCGTGCCTTTCTGCACCGCAGTCTCTATCGTGACCACTATGGCATCAATTCCGGATATTGCAGCTGAATATACTTTCGTCAGCATCAGTTATTTCTTTTTATTTTTATTCATTTCCTTCCTGAAAGCAGCTACTGCCTCCTTCAGATCATCTCCTGCATACGTCTCCTTACCCTTATTATCCTTTACAATAAACCATGGCAGGCGAGTGACCCCCATCTTGACCATATTACCTTCAGCCACCCCACGAGGTTGCCATGCACGCACCGCCCCTTTCAGAGAGTCGCGACGGATGGCATTGACCCAAGTCGTGCTGTCGGAGTCCATATATACGTCGGCGATGATCCGTTTGGTGGAATCCGGATATGCCTTACTAAGTCGGTGCAGGGAGTCTGCCGTCTCCCTCCTTGCGAGATTATTTTCTGAATAGAAATAAATGATAGACCCATTTGCCTTGGAGAATCTTAAAGTGTCCACTCCCCTGTCGCGAGAACGAACGACCACGCTTTTCAGTTCTGCATCTTTGGTATATTTTAATTTGCCGTCAGCCCCGATAGTGAACTGCACTCCAAGCAGGTCAGGAGCACCACACATCTCCATCAATTGCTGACTGTGTACCCCTTCGTCAATAGAATTCCATAGTTTTACAAAACCCTCCGGATTCTCACGTCGGTTCCACTCCGTCAACATAAGTATAGCTGAAAGCTCATCGGAAGGATTCTTCTTCACATAGTCTTCGACACTCTTCTCGAATGCCTTGCTATCGTTTTTCTTCAGATACGCCTCATTGCGCCATTCGCTCCAGCGCTCGGATAGTTTATTCCCCTTCACGCTCCATGTCGACATATCCTTCTGCTCCCCACTTATTTTTATTTCATCTCCACGTTCAACATAGAACATCATCGAATTGGATGGGGAGGAGGCATCTGTTACATATACAAGAGTCGGAAACCGGGTGATACAGTCAGCCGATGCCTTTCCATCTTGAATGGATGCGGTGTGTTCTATCCAACGGCCGCCACGGGAGTCCCAGGCATAATATGTCAGTAGATAATTGCCGATATGGTCTTTAGGGAATTCAAAATCTATCTTGAATTCATTTTTCACGCATCCTGTAAGCATCAGGACCATGAAACAAGCCAGCAAGGCGAACATCTTGGATGCAAAAGTCTTCATATCGCAAAATTAGCAAAACTTCTCCACTTCTGCAAATAAAAAGTCAAGCCCGGCGGCCTGCACAGGCAACCGGGCTTTTGATCATAGGCAAGACTGCATGAACTCTTGCCCTGCGTTCCATTCGAACCTTAATATTTAACCTAAAAAAGATAATGTAGTCTTAAGTCTTGAGTCTTCAGTCGTGCCATTTCATGGAGGATCCGGTGACTTCGAGTGGCAGACGATAGTCAATGCGGTCGGATGCGTTGCCTATCATGATCTGGAATTTGCCGGGTTCCACAGTCCACATGTTGTCGCTTGGATCATAGAATGCAAATGCGCTTCTGTCAAGTGTAAGCTTTACGTCTCTTGTCTCGCCGGGAGCAAGGTTGACCTTGCCGAATGCCTTCAATTCCTTATATGGGCGATAGACCGAACTCTTTTCGTCACGGACATAGAGCTGAACCACTTCCGATCCTTCCCGGTCACCAGTATTAGTCACCGGCACTGTCACGGTCACTGTTCCGTTGCCATCGAAAGTCTTCGATGAGAGCGCAGGCTGACCTACCTTGAAGGTGGTATAGCTCAGTCCATGCCCGAAAGCATAGTTCACGCGATCTTTCTTCAGTTTGTCGGTATAACGGTAGCCTACGTCAAGGCCCTCTTTGTAGTTCACATCACCATCCACACCGGGATACATCTCTGCATCTCCTGAAGCATGGGCTGCATAGTCCTTAAGCGATTTTGCGAAAGTCATCGGCAATTTCCCGGAGGGATTAACATCCCCGAAAATAACATCCGCAATGGCATTGCCGGCCTCAGAGCCGATATACCAACCTTGCATAATGCCGGGCACCTTGTCACGCCAAGGCATCGAATAGGCGTTACCGGTCAGATTCACCACCACAAGATTAGGATTGGCAGCTGCCAGAGCATCAATCACCTTGTCTTGATCGTATGGAAGACTAAAGTCTAAACGGTCAGCACCTTCTGCATCCTGGTGGTCAGATTTGTTAAGACCCCCGATAAATATCACCATGTCGGCATCTTTAGCTGCTTTGACAGCATCAGCTATCAGCTGATCGGCACTGCGGCTCTCGCTCAGGTCCTGGCCCGTGGTCACTCCATTATATTCACCGGTCACGTCGCCTACATAGCCGCGTTCATATGCCACTTCGATACCCTTTTCAGCAGCAGCCTTCCGGATTCCATCGAGAGGGAGAGTCTCACGCTGCACCTTCAACGATGAAGATCCTCCACCCACTGTCATCATCTTGATGGCATTCTCTCCAACTACGAGAATTTTCTTGGTGTCAGGAGCTACAGGAAGGATATTTTTTTCATTTTTAAGGAGCACTATCCCCTCGCCTCCAATGCGTCTTGCAGCCGCATAATGCTCATCGCTGTTGAGAGAGCCATAGGGACGGTTACGGTTCATTTCAGTGCGCATGATAAGGCGGAGCACACGGGCAGCCTTGTCATCGAGATCCGACATCGGAAGCTTACCTTCTTCTATGGCTTTCAGATAAGGAGTGGCAAGGTAGTAACTGTCATATGCGTTGCTGGCACCCCAATTGAGGCCGTTGGTCCATGACCCGAACTCCATATCGAGGCCATTCTGAGCCACCTTCTCCGTATTATGCACGGCACCCCAGTCACTGATAGCCACTCCGTCAAAACCCCAATTTCCTTTCAGGATGTCGAGAAGCAGGGTATGATTCTCGCAGGCGTGATCTCCATTGTATTTATTATAGCCGGGCATTATCGACCATGCCCCTCCATCCTTGACAGCGGCCTTGAAACCGGGAAGATATATCTCATGGAGAGTGCGGTCGTCGACGAGAACGTTGACATGGTCGCGGTCTACCTCCTGATTGTTCAGGGCATAATGCTTCACACAAGCAGCCACACCATTTTCCTGTACCCCCTGCACATATGGCACCACCATCTGAGAAGTGAGATACGGATCTTCACCCATATATTCGAAGTTGCGTCCGTTGAGCGGTGTGCGATAGATGTTCACGCCCGGTCCGAGGAGTACATTCTTGTTTCGGTATCGAGCTTCCTCACCGATTGACTCACCATATATTCTCGACATATCCGGATTCCAAGTGGCGGCAAGGCAAGTCAATGCCGGGAAAGCCACACACGAGTCGTTGGTGGCTCCAGCCTGCTCCCATTCATCCCAAAGCACGTCAGGGCGAATTCCATGAGGGCCATCAGTGCACCATATACCCGGAATTCCAAGACGCTGCACTCCCGGGGAACTGAATTTGCTCTGGGCGTGGATGATCGCCACTTTCTCAGCGGTTGTCATCCTCGACAAGGCATCTTGCACTCGGGTCTCGATGGGTTGTGAATCGTCAAGATATACTGGCACTGCTTTTTCGGCTCTGAGACCGGATGCAGTGAAAACCATAATTGCTGCTAAAAATTCTGCTTTGAAAATCATATCATGTGGAGAGGAATGTTAGGCTCCTCGAATGCAAAATTAATATACAATTCACCGAACTCTCCACGAGAGACTCATATAGTAAATCGTCACAATCAATCATTATGTGCAAATATTTAATTTTCAATTCTAAATATATTTTATGAGAAGCCACATAAAGTAAATTAGAAGGTACTGTCGAAACGTCACTCCACACGCGATGAGACAATCACGAAACGTCCAATTATATTAACATATGTTAAAAATACATCACAATTTCATAAAGTTCACTAAAAAGAACTATTTTTGTAAGTTAAACCTCATCATCATGAAAATGAAGTGTCATCCATTCATTATTTTGCTTATAGCGGTCATTTTTTGTGGCCTCAGAGATTCATATGCCTCCTCATCCACAGAAAAAGAAAATAATGCCCTTCTTCAACAGCTTGACTCTATCATAGCCAATCACCAAAACCTAGTCAAGGAAAAAGAAATCCGGATAAACGGGCTTAGGGAGACTTTAAACAAAGCAAAGACAAACAGCCAACGCTTTGGAATCACACGCCAACTTTATGATGAATATCTGGTCTTTGACTCTGATTCAGCCCTGCATTATGCCACTGAAACAAGAAAGATAATAGAGCGCTCGATGCCGGACGACTATGACCTGCTTACCGAATGGAAACTTAATGAAGCATTCCTATACACCGTACAGGGACTCTATGACACCACCATCGAGCTTCTCAATGGAATAGACTCCTCACGCCTGAGTCCACAAATGAAATCCTCATATTTTGGAAGCGTGGCATATCTATATTCAATGCGGTCGGTATATCTGCAATCGAACAAAAAGATGTGGAATGAAGACATCGCAATAGCCAACCAGTACCGCGATTCGATACAGGCCATGAATCTGCCTGAGGTGCCGGAATGGCTTTGGGTTCCAGTAGCCACTGCACTTGATGGGAAAACGGAGTTTAACGGGGGATTTGATGTATCAAAGCTAAAGAAGGCTGTGGATGATAACAAGGTACCATCACGCCAAAATGCCATAAACGCCTATTGGCTTTCAAGATATTACGAAGCAATTGGAGATACTGACTTAATGGTGAAATACAAAACGACAGCAGCCATCAACGATGCCTTGATTGTAAACCGCGAAATAGCGGCAATGCAAGAACTTGCCGCCTACCTCTTTGAGAAAGGAGACTTAAACCGGGCTTATAATTATCTTATTTACACAGTAGATCAGGCCAACCTGTACCACAATCGGTACAGGATAGTGAATCTGGCGGATGCTCTCCCCACTGTCAGAGATGCATATAGGGAGGAGCTTGTGAAGCGCGACCGCCGACTCTCAATCTACGTCATAATCCTGGCAGCCTTGTCGCTTATTCTTATTGTCAGCATTTTCTTCATAGTATTCGAGTTCAACAAGCTTAAGAAAATGCGTAATCTCCTGAGCGAGGCAAACTCAGAACTCAAGGAATCCATTAAAGAAAGGGATGAAGCTATCACTGGCCTGGAAAAAGCAAACAACGAGCTCAACGATGCCAACAAGCAGAAGCTCGGTCTACTTGCATATGCTTTTAAGCTGACCACTCAATATATAAATGCCCTTGAAGGCTACCGGAAAAAACTTCTCAAAAAATACAAGGGTAAGCAAATCGATGACCTCGGAATACTCATCAACGACCCTGAGTTGATAAAGGAACAGTACCAAGATTTTTATGAGAGTTTTGACAAGACAGTGCTATCCATTTATCCGGATTTCATTGAAGAATATAACAAGACTGTGCCTGAAGACAGCCGTGTCTCCGCTGAATCAATAACAAAGACAAAAACACTCAATACCAAACTCCGCATCTATGCCTTGCGCCGACTCGGAATCTCAAAGAGCGCTGAAATAGCGGAAATGCTCAATATCTCAATCCGCACAGTCTACAATAACCGGACCAATGAGTCTTGAGGTCGCAGGCTTCAGGTTTCAGGTTTCAGATGGCAGGCATCAGGCCTTAAATTAGGCTTGAAAAGCGATTTTCCATAGCACTTTCATTTACTTATATCTGTTCACTAAAATATTAATTGGCAATAATTTAATATTATTGTCATTTACCTTTATGTTCTCATTCCTTTTATTTAAGGATGGAATGATTAATTTTGCACATGTAAATTTTAAAACGAACCTACAAAATATGAAGAAAACGAATTTCATAATCTGGATTTTCTCCATCATTGCAAGCTTCCCTCTTATGGCTTCTTGCGGTGGAGATTCCAAAGATGATCCCACTCCGGGGAATCAGAATGTGACTGTCACCACAACACCCGATGCTCTCACCACCGGCCCGGAGGCGGCAGTCCTCGAGCTTACTGTAAGAGGAAATGCCGACTGGGCAATAAGGACAGATGCCGATTGGGTCACTCTCCGTCCGAGCGGTGGAGTTAAAGACACTGATATTAAGGTGCAGGTATCTGTAAAAGAGAACTCAGCCATGGATGAGCGCAATGCCACTCTCGATATCGTATCAGGAGGCAAGACCATCAAGAGTGTCACGCTCCGACAAGGATATGTGACAAAGGCAACCCCTTCAGTAAAATCCATCACTATGGGAGGGCAGGCATCTTCCGCTTCATTCACTGTCACTGCCAACGCCGATTGGTCCCTGACATCCGATGCCTCTTGGCTCTCTATGACCCCTGCCAAAGGAGGCAAAGGGGACACAGTGGTTGAAGTAAAGGCAAGCGAAAACGACCAAAACTCTACACGAGAAGCCAGCATATATTTAGTATGCGGCGATGACAAGACAGAAATAAAGGTTGCGCAGCTGAGCGATGCAGTAGAAGCTCCCGAAGGATACGCCCTCGTATGGAGCGATGAGTTCAATGCCGGACTGGTTCCAAGCAGCGACTGGACAATCGAGAACTGGGCACCGGGACACGTCAACAACGAATTGCAGACCTATACTTCTAAGGAAGTGGACGGCAAGCGCACCCTTGAAGTCAAGGATGGTTTCCTTTATATCAACTGCTTCAAAGGCAATGATGGTAAAATATATTCCGGACGTATGAACGCACGCCCGAATACGGGATGGCTTTACGGATATTTTGAAGCTCGCATAAATCTACCTAAGGGGAAAGGCACATGGCCGGCATTCTGGATGATGCCGTCAAATGTGGACTGGAACAAAAACCCATGGCCCTATTGCGGAGAGATCGACATCATGGAGGAAGTAGGCGCCAATCCCAACTACGTCTCCTCATCGCTCCACACCGGAAACTACAATCACACCAAAGGAACACAGAAGACCCATGAGATGTATTGCGCAGGGGCAGAGGGAGAATTCCACGTCTATGCCTGCGAATGGACAGAAGAGGAGATCGTCACATATGTAGACGGCAAGGTGCAGCTCCGCGCCACCAAAGCCTCGATGGGAGCTGACCACGACAGCTGGCCATTCCACTATGCTTTCTATCCTATACTCAACCTCGCATGGGGCGGTGACTGGGGTGGATACAAGGGTGTTGACGAGAATGCGCTCCCGGTATCAATGATAGTCGACTACGTGCGCATCTTCCAAAAGAAATAATCTGTAAGGAATGCATAATTCACAATTCATAATGCATAATTGTTAGACTCTGAAATTCAGACGATAAATCATTTATGTTATTATTAATTTAATCAGCCACCAATGAATTATGAATTATGCATTATGAATTATGCATTAAAAATTAACCCAATAATAACTAACCAGATGAAAAAGTTAACCTTGCTTCTAATCGCGATCTTGACGTCGCTGGGAATTTATGCCCAGGATGTCCAAGTCTCCGGTAGGGTAATATCCTCACTCGACGGAGAACCACTGATCGGCGCGACCGTGATGGTGAAAGGTACTGCCACGGGCACTGCCACTGACATCGACGGCGCATTCAAAATCACTGCTCCTACAGGATCAACCCTGTATATCAACTACATCGGATGCACTCCACAGGAATTGAAGGTGACAGGTGCTATGTCTGACGTCACCATCCGTCTCATCGAAGACTCCCAGATCCTTGACGACGTAGTAGTAGTCGGCTACGGCACACAGAAGAAGAGTGTCGTGACTGCCGCTATCTCAAGCGTCAACTCTGAAACCCTTTCCCAGACCGCTCCGACCAACGTGCAGAATGCACTCAAAGGTGTGACCTCAGGTGTGACTGCTACAACCGCAAACGGACAGCCCGGCTCAGCAGCTCAGATCCGCGTGCGTGGTGTCGGCACTATAAATAATTCTAATCCTCTTTATATAGTCGACGGTATGCCTATCGAAGGTGGCATCGACTATCTTAACCCATCTGATATCAAGAGTATCGAGGTGCTCAAGGACGCAGCTTCAGGTGCCGTCTATGGTGCTCGTGCAGCAAACGGTGTAATCCTTGTGACTACAAAGAACGGCGAGCAGGGACGCGCCAAAATCAATTACGACTTCACTTATGGCTGGCAGTCGAAACTGAAATCAATCGACATTCTTAATGCCACTGAGTATGCCATCATGAAGAACGAGGGCTACCTCAACATCGGCCAGCCCGCGCCTTATGCTGATCCATATAGCTACGGACAGGGCTACGACTGGCAGGCTGCAATCTTCAACGACAATGCCCCGATAATGAACCATCAGTTGTCAGTATCCGGCGCAAGCGAGAAGATCAACTACTTCCTTTCTTTCGGCTACTTCGACCAGGAAGGTATCATTGGCGGCAACTACGACCAGTCAAGCTACAACCGTCTGACACTCCGCGGCAACAACATCTACACACTCTTCGACGAGTCAAAGAAACGCAACTGGCTCAATAAGTTTGTCCTGACCACCAATATTTCATATGCCCGCATCCATTCCAAAGGATTCGGCGGTGGCGGCGGCTACTACGGCGGTGCCATCACCAATGCAATCGGTATGTCTCCGATGCTGACCCCGACACTTACCCCGGGAAGCCCGGAATACCAGCACCAGATGGACTATTACGCAGGCAATGACAAATACGTTCCCCGCTATGATGCATCAGGCAACCTCTACATGGTTCCCGAATCTTTCGGAGGCGGCTATCAGGAGCTTACCAACCCGTTCTACGGATGGTCGTTCCCATCAGGTAAGAACTGGAGCCACAAGATTGTCAGCAACTTTATCGGTGAGCTCCAGATATGGGACGGTCTGTCATACCGCATCAGCTTCGGCGGCGACCTCGCATTCTGGGGAAGCGACAGCCACTCTGAGCCTAACTACTACAGCAACCTCAGCAATACAGATGCAATCCACGCATCAGCATCATCCTCAATGAACCGCGGATGGACATGGCAGCTCGAAAACCTTATCTTCTACGATAAGACATTTGGTGAAAACCACATCAACGTTGTGCTCGGCCAGTCTGGCAAGCAAAGCACTGGCTGGTGGATCAACGCCTCTGCAAATAAGCTCTACAACTTTGAGAAGCCTTGGGTGACAGTGGCACAAGGTGCTCCCGGCGAAGAAGACGGCGGTAACCGTACGGGTGATGCCGGTCCTAACTCAGCATGGCCAAAGCTCCTCTCCTATTTCGGCCGAGTATCCTACGACTTCGGCAGCCGCTACATGATCCAGGCTACAGTGCGCCGTGACGGTTCTTCACGATTTGGTGCCAACCATAAGTGGGCAACCTTCCCATCATTCTCAGCAGGCTGGAACATCACTAACGAGCCATTCCTTGAGACAAGACCTCGCTGGTGGAACAACACCAAGGTACGTGTATCATGGGGTAAGAACGGTAACGAGGCAATCGGTGACTTCGCCTACACAGTGATGACCGACGGCAACAATAACTACTATTTCGGTCCTGAAGGATCAAGCCAGACCTATGGTTCTAAGGCGTCCGGCCTTGCAAATCCTGACCTCAAATGGGAGGAATCCTCTCAGACAGATATAGGTCTTGACCTCGGATTCCTTGACAACTCTCTCCAGTTCACATTCGACTGGTATAAGAAGCGCACTACCGGCATGCTTATGACCATGATGATCCCGACCTATGTAGGTGAGACCAAGCCTATCGGTAATGTCGGCACAATGGACAACACCGGTATTGAAATGGACCTACGTTGGGCTCATTCTTTCGGCGAAGTCGAAGTAAACCTTGGCGGCAACATCTCTTATGTGAAGAATACTCTCGTTAATCTCGGCAACGCCGACGGATGGAGATCTGAGGTTTCCAATGCGACTGCCGGGGATATAGCACGCTCCATGAACGGCGAAGTGTTCCCATTCTTCTATGGCTATAAGACTGACGGCATCATCCAGAACCAGGCTGAGGCTGACGCCTACAACGACCAGTATCACCTCACATCAGGCCAGACCTCATGGTTTGCACAGCCCGGTGACGTGAGATTTGTAGATACAAACGGCGACGGCACCATTAACGCTGACGACCGCACCAAGATCGGTAAGGGTCTTCCCGACTGGACATATGGCTTCAATGTAGGTCTCGGATGGAAAGGGTTCCAGCTTACCGCCTACTTCCAAGGCGTATGGGGCAACCAGATTTACGATGCTTCACTCCGTGGCGATACACCCGCTAAGAACATGCCAAAATGGATGCTCAACCGCTGGACCGGAGAAGGAAGTTCAAACTCAATTCCTATCTATCGTCTTGCTGACACACGCAACTGGCAGAGCTCCGACCTCTATATCCACGATGGCGCATACCTCCGCTGCTCAAACCTGACACTTTCCTACACTCTCCCCTTCAACATTGTGAAGAAGATTGGTCTTGACAATTTTAGGGTATTTGTGATGGGCGAGAACCTCTTCACCGCCACAAAGTATCATGGCTTCACTCCTGAGGTCGGCGACGGTGTCAACATCGGTATCGACTACGGCAACTATCCCGAAGCCCGCACATTCTCAGTAGGATTCAATATTTCTCTCTAACTTTTCAACAACGATTATAAAAATGAAACTAAATAAAAAATCATTCATTCTCCCTGTTGCGGCGATGGGACTCGGCCTCACTTCCTGCGGAAGCGAATGGCTCGACATCACCAACAACACACAGGATACAGTGGAGGACTACTATAAGACAGAAGCCAACATCCAGCAGGCTGTGGTAGCAGCCTACGATCCCCTTCACTGGTTTGACTACGCCAACAACTACTGCGGTATAAACATATATCC
>JAIDTO010000039.1 GCA_029060625.1 Muribaculaceae bacterium
ATGCAGGTGGAATTGTATCTGCTGCCATCGACGGAATGCGTTGCGCCCGCAGCATCAAACAGAGTCTTTCCACCAAACAACCTGACAACCAGACATCCTGAAAACTTGACAACCCGAAAACCTGAAAACCAAAACAATGAGCACTATATTAGCAATAGAGACATCAGGCAAATACTGTAGTGTAGCCCTCATACATGAGGGTCTTGCTGAGTTTAGCCGTGTTGATGAAACGGAAATGAACCATGCCCGTGCTATCGGGCCGTTTGTTGATGAATGTGTCAAGGAAGCACGCCGACGTGAATGGAAGATTGATGCTGTGGCAGTCAGCATGGGTCCCGGAAGCTATACAGGACTCCGTATCGGGCTTTCAATGGCAAAGGGCCTCTGTTTTTCTCTCAATGTCCCTCTCATTGGTGTGTCGACATTAAAACTAATCGCGGTAAAGGCAATGTTCCGAAATATCGACTGGCAGGGAGACGAAATACTCGTCCCGATGATTGATGCAAGGAGGATGGAAGTGTATACGGCTGCCTATAATTTCCGTCTTGATGCATTGATGGAGCCACAACCCCTTATTCTGACGGAATACAGTTATTCTGAACTTCCGAAGGACAGGGATATCTATTTTATGGGTGATGGGTCTGCTAAATCAAAGGAGGTATTGAAAGGGGAGAGGTATCATTGGCTTGAGGGTGTGAATCCGAAGGCTTCAGACATGACAGCCCTGGCTGAGAAAGCATTCCGAGAATCAGACTTCCTCGACGTTGCTTATAGCGTCCCCGAATACCTAAAGGATTACGAAGCCAAGAAATCCTCCGTCAAAGGCCTTTCTTAATTTTCTTCAAACAATAAAATTAAAAATATGGAAGAATTTAACAACGATATAAATACCGAGGAAATCATGAATGCCGCCGTGGCTCCTGAGATCCTACACATGATTCCTTACAACACAGGCATGGAGCCCCTTCTTCTTGCCGAATACGGCAGAAACATCCAAAATCTTGTGGACTTCTGTGTCGGTATCCCTGACCGAGAAGAGCGCACACGTTGCGCATACGCAATTGCCGACATTATGAAGACCCTTTTCCCTGCTTTGAAAAAGGATCCAAACGACACAAAAAAGATCTGGGACCACATCAACATTATGTCGCGCTTTGAGCTTGACATTGATTTTCCTGTAGACGTAATCAAGGAGGAAGAGGCCAATCCAACTCCCGACCCAATCCCATATAGCAATTCGCGCGACATCGTATTCCGGTATTATGGTAAGCATATCCAGAATATGGTGCGAACGGTTGCGGATATGGAAGACACGGAAGAAAGATTCAATCTGATAGGCGTAATTGCCAACCATATGAAGAAGCTTATGCTTGCCCACAACAAGGAAGCCGTGAGCGACATGAAAGTTTTAAATGATCTTCGATTCTTAAGCGACGGAAAGATCGACCTGCAACCGGGAGACATATATCTCTACGATTTCCAGGAGGTGCAGCAGCCTATGAAGCAAAAGCAAGGTAAGAAGAAAAACAATAAATTAAACTTCTGAACGATATGAGCGAATTCATAGTGGAAGGCGGATGCCGCCTTCAAGGCTCTATCGAGCCCCAAGGTGCCAAGAATGAGGCTCTTCAGGTGATTTGTGCTACTCTTCTCACTTCGGAGAAGGTGACCATTTCTAATCTGCCGGACATTGCCGATGTCAATAATCTTGTAGATCTGATGACTCATCTTGGAGTCAAGACTTCCTACCTTGACCGTCACACCTGCGAGTTTCAGGCCGACAACGTAAATCTTGCTTTTCTCCATACTGAAGATTTTCTTAAGAAAGCCCAATCACTCAGAGGCTCAGTGATGATAATTGGTCCTTTGGTGGCTCGATTCGGTGAAGCGGTACTTCCAAAACCTGGTGGCGACAAAATCGGACGCCGGCGTCTTGATACTCACCTTGTAGGTATTGAAAAACTTGGAGGTAGGTTCGATTATGATTCCACAAAAAGAGTTTACAATATCACTGCCCCAAAGGGGCTTAAAGGTGTATATATGCTTCTTGATGAGGCTTCTGTGACGGGTACAGCCAACCTTGTCATGGCAGCTGTGCTTGCCAAAGGGAAGACCACTATCTACAATGCCGCTTGCGAACCATACGTGCAGCAACTCTGCCGTATGCTCGTCAGGATGGGGGCAAAGATTGATGGCATTGGAAGCAATCTCCTGACTATCACCGGTGTTGATTCGCTTTGGGGTGCCAATCATCGGCTCCTCCCGGATATGATTGAAGTGGGCAGCTTCATAGGAATAGCAGCTATGACTGGAAGCAACTTGACTCTCAAGAATGTCGGAGTAAGGGACCTTGGTATTATCCCTGATGCCTTTGCCCGTCTTGGGATAAACCTTGAAGTGAAGGGAGACGATATGGTTATCAATCAAAAGGAAATCTATGAGATTGAGACTTTCATCGACGGTTCAATCATGACGATAGCCGACGCTCCCTGGCCCGGACTTTCACCCGACCTCCTGAGTATTTTCCTTGTGGCTGCAACCCAGGCCAAGGGTAGCGTGCTCATCCACCAGAAGATGTTTGAGAGCCGACTTTTTTTCGTCGACAAACTCATCGACATGGGTGCGAGAATTATCCTTTGCGATCCTCACCGTGCTGCAGTGATTGGAAGCGGTAAGTTTAATTCCCTAAAGGCAGCAAGGATGGTAAGTCCGGATATACGTGCGGGCATTGCACTCCTTATGGCCGCTATGTCGGCGAAGGGAACAAGCAGAATCGAAAATATTGACCAGATCGACAGGGGATATGAGCATATAGATGAACGCCTTAACTCTCTTGGAGCAAAAATATTCAGAAACTGATGATAACGGAAGAAGAAATCACGTCGGTAGGCAAGCTGCTTAAGACTCATGCTTTGAAAGGGGAGCTCAATATGCTTCTCGACATTGACCCCGGATATCTCGAAGAAGGAAATCCTGCGGTGCTCGATATCGATGGTATCTACGTTCCTTTTTATGCCGACAGCATTCGGACAAAAGGATCATTCTCCTATCTTGTGAAGTTTGATGGCATTGACAGTGAGTTTGAAGCCAAGAAACTTGTAAATAAGACTGTCTATGCCCTCCGCGACCGGCTCAAGGAGTATATGCTTGAAAACTACGACGAAGAGTATGCACTTTACGATGATCTTGTAGGCTATACCATCGAAGACATTGATGCCGGCATAATTGGCAAGGTAGTGGAAATAGACACAAATACAGAAAACGAACTCTTCATTGTCGAGACCCCGGATGGCAATACAGTCTATATCCCCCTCACAGAGGATTTCATTGAGAAAATGGACGAGGATAACAAAACCATCACCATGCGCCTTCCCGACGGCCTCCTCGATTTAAACTGAAAAATATGAAGAAACGCAGTTTTATACTATATTTATGGTTTGTCTTTGGATTATTCGGCTTTTGGGCCTCTGCCCAAGACAATCTCGAAGACATGACCTTCGCCCAGATGATTAAATCTGTCGACCTGTCAAAAGAACCTAAAGCCGCCGACCTTATACGGAAGTTTCAGGATCTTGAGGCGCGCCAGAAACTCATGAACGGCCCACTCTCACCCAAACAAGGCACATGCAATATTGAGGCTTATAGAAAAAAGGAAGTGATACTTATCACGATTCCGGCAAATGTGCTTTTTGCCCCGAACTCAACCGAACTCTCTGATGGAGCTGCAAAATATCTCAACCCTATAAAGAGATATATGAAAGACCCGGATATGTTTCGAGTTCTCCTGGTGATGCATACTGACAACACCGGCTCTTCAAAATATCGCGACAATATCACTGCCGATCGTGTCGATGCAGTGACAGCATGGTTTGAGGATCAGGGTGCCGACACTTCCTTCACCTTCTCTTATGCTTTTGGCGACGAAGCACCCCTCGTCCCTAATTCTTCCATCGAAAACCGCGACAAAAACCGTCGCCTTGAAGTCTTCCTCATGCCCGGCACAAAAATGCTCGAAGAAGCAAAGAAAGGCAAAATCGACTTCTAAAGGCACAGTAGCCTCATTTAGGTTATTTGCCTCTGACTTAATTATGAATTATGCATTATGAATTATGCATTAAATTAAATATGAAGACCCCATACTACATAGTC
>JAIDTO010000004.1 GCA_029060625.1 Muribaculaceae bacterium
CGCATCGTGCGGCAGTCAGTGTCTTCGTGGGGGACGAGGTCGTGGCTGTCGCGCCACTGCCAGAAGTCGGCTTCGCGGCCATTGGCTTTCTCTATCTCTTTGTTCACGTCAGCTCCGGGTTCCTTTCATTTAATGAAATTCAATGAAGAGTTGCAAAAGTCACTATTAATTTGTAACTTTGCAAAAAAGAAAGAATAGAAAATGGCAACCACAATAAAAACTTCCCCTGAACTATGGGGTGAATCAGCTCGAGAATTTGATATGCTGGCAGAAGAGAACGGGAAAAAACCGACTCCGCGGCTCTCATCGGAAGAAGAAAAGAAACTTCGCGATTTTTTTCAACGCTCACGAGAATTCATCTTTCCATGGCAGAAAAATGAAAACTGATCGGATTTTATTGGATGAAGATTGTGTTATGGTTAAATTGAATCATGACATTCTTTCTCATTGCCATAAATTTGAATGCGGGAACTCAGACCTTGATGAATTTTTCAATGAAGATGCGATCCTCTATGATGCTGAGCTTTTGGGCAAGACGTATTGCTGGATACTTAAAGATAGCCCCAATACAATTTTAGCGGCTTTCACATTAGCCAATGATAGCATAAAGACCTATGGAATGCCTATTTTGTCAGCCTGTAGCAGATAGAGTTTTTGAGGTATGTCATATTCTATTACTTTTCTTTCCTTCTCATTTAACTCCGGCTTACAAGATGTCATACTAACGCACAAAATCAATAAGCATATTAAAAGGTAGTATTGTTTCTTCATGTAGTATTGGATTTAACAAATTTGAATTTACACATTTCGGTTTTCTATTATAGTCGCAAAATTAATGCGAAGCGTGAGAATGTGCAATAGATATGTTGGTCCAAAACGGTTCAAATTTCTAAAAAATGGATTGTACTTCAAAGGAAGTACATGCCAGCATATTCCAAGCGATGGATTCGCCGCCTCGGAGCTTGGCGGCGATGCGGAGGTGTAGTAACCAGTGTTGTTCAGGGATTATGTCGATGAAGGACTGAAGAGGATGTTGGCCCGGTATGATGGATAAAGCAGTATTATCGTAAATAATTGCATTAAAACTTGCATACCAGACTTTCATTGACTATTTTTGTATTCGAATTCCCACTGTATGTAATACTGATAATCACCGACCCGGAGATTGTGGTACGAACGCAGTGAGCACGACCGAGTATTTCTAATTCAGTTCTTTCTACCATGAATGAATCAAAACCATTCTACTGCAATCCCAAACACCCAAATTTCAATCGAAGGGCTTATCACCATGACTATACTCGAGCAGCTAAATATCTTATAACATTTCTTAAGAAGGACACGACTCCTAATCTTGCCCAGATAGAAGGCTTGCCTCCGTTTTCCTCTTATGAAAGCGCCTATTCAAGACTTTCTTCGACTGGCAGTGTCGTGCCTATTGCTATCGCTGACTGGATTTATGCTTATCCTCAGATTCATGTGCCGGCTTATGCTATAATGCCTGATCACATTCATCTTTGTGTCGACGTCACATATAAATTACCATACGGATTAAGCAGAGCTATAGGAAGATTGAAGGGATTTATATCTTCAAAGTACCATATGTCACTTCCTGAGGATATTCGTCCGGAACAAATGCAGACGCTATTTGAGAAAGGATTCAATGATCGTATAGCATATGATCAGGAACAATGGAATCGCCAGATCCACTATACCTTAGACAATCCCAGACGCTACATGCTGAAAAAGTGCTATCCAGACTATATGCTTCGTAGGTGGATAATCACGGTAGGGAATGAACAGTATGTTGCAAAAGGAAACATCTTCCTACTAAAACAACCGCATCTTTTTCAAGTAAAATATAGCAGAAAGTTCAATGAGAAAGAGAGTCAGGATTGGATGGATAGGTGCAGATCTCTTATGCACAATGGAAGCATCGCAGTCTCTCCTTTCATTCATCCGATGGAGAAAGCCGCAAGGGACTATGCTCATCAGGAGGGTTTTGGCCTGATTAGGGTCTGTACGAATGGATTTGCAGAGCGGGAGAGTGCTTCGGGAGTTGAATTTGAGCTGATGGCACAAGGGCGTCTGCTCCTTATCGGTCCATTGGAATGTAACACGCGTAAAGAGACACTCACCTACGACTGGGCCCAGTCCCTCAATCGATTGGCCGCATCCATCGTCGAGACATTTGGTCGGTGTGTCTGTAGTGGGCTTATTAGGCCATTGTGAAAGCAGGAGTTGTGCTCACTACGTTCGCACCACAATCACACCAAGAACGCGGTTTTGTTTTTTAAATTTAGATTTTTTTATTTGTTTAAGTGGGATTTTTTTATTACAG
>JAIDTO010000040.1 GCA_029060625.1 Muribaculaceae bacterium
ACTCGAACCCACACAGCCCGCAAAGGCCAGGAGATTTTAAGTCTCCCGTGTCTACCATTCCACCATTCCTGCATCAGGAGCCGTGTTGGCGTTCCGATTGCAAAGTTAGCTACTTTTTTGGAGTTGACCAAATTTTTTTAGTAAAAAAAGAAGCCCTGCCATCAGCAGGGCTTCCGTTTCTGCCGCACAAGCGGCAGTCACTTGCCTAAAGTTATTTTTATTTGCTTACGGTTGTTTCAGTTGATACGGGAGTGTCATTGTCAAGAACGCAGACTGCAACTCTGTTCCAGCTTTCTTCTTCGAACATGTGGCCTACACCCATTCCTTCAGCCTTGATTCTGTCAGCCTTGATTCCATACTTGCTAACGAGCATGTTCTTGACAGACTCAGCACGCTGGTTGGCGAGACGTTCGTTGACTTCGATTGGACCATCCTGAGAAGCGTATCCCTTGATGCTGACAGTAGCCTTAGGGTGATTCTTGAGGTATGAAGCTACGGCTGCTACGTTGGGGAGCTGGTCCGCTGGAACGTTATACTTGCCGATGTTGAAGTTGACATATCTTACTGTGCTGAGGAAGTCCTGGGTTTCCTTTACTACGACGGGCTTCTGGTTTTTAAGCTTCTGGATCTCGGAAACAAGCATCATTTTTTCGTTATTGCTTGCATTGAGTGCATCGCCTGCGGCAGCGAGGTCGGCACGGAGGTTTGTGACCTTCTCATTGAGGACTGCGATCTCGTCGAGATTGTATTCAGGAACGCTGTATTTGAAGCCGTCACCGAGTTTGACTGACACGCCTGCCATAATGTTGAAGACAGCGTCTTTTGCGTTGTAGGCCACTGTGGTCTGCTTCACACCACCACCTGTCATGTTCCAAAGGACACTTGGACGGATGGAGAGTGTAACGGCATCACTTACATTGAAGTTGAAGTTAAGGCCTGCCTTAGTGGCGAAGAAGTTCATATCGGTTCCTTTACCGTTCTGGTAGTTGTGTCCCCAGCCTGCACCTGCCTGCGCTTCGATGTCGAATGCATTTCTTGTTCCATAAGGCTGGAAGAGCTTGAAGAGGTTGACCGCACCGTAAGTGCCTACATATGATGCGTCGAATGCAGTGGTGGAGTGCTCCTGACCTTTCCAGTTTGATGTGTTGACAGCTGCGTCGCCTTCTACTCCGAGTGCAAATGCCGGAGTGATCTGCTTGCGGATATCAAGACCTGCGACCCCACGCATATCCTTGAAGAACTTTGATCCATGGTAAAGGGGAGTGGTAGCGCCGCCCTGGACACCGATTGACATGTTGCTGAAGAAACCGGGTTTCTGAAGGGATTCCTGGGCCATTGTGGTTGCCGCTCCTGCTGCGAGGATAGTTACGGCGAGTAACGTTTTTTTCATAATTGTGCGTTTTTTCAAGTTATTAATTAAGATAGATTTATTAAGGGTTACAGCTTCAATGAAGGAGTTACCTTTTCAGTGAAATTGTACCATTAAAACGCGCAAATAGCAGAAATGGCTTAAAGAAAATATGCAGAAACGTCAGTTTTAACAATTGTTAAGTTAAAAATCCCGATTATAACTTGCCTGTATCCGTAAAATGTGGTTGATTATATATTTGAAAATTATATAGTTATAAATTACGTTTACTTCTTATGCAAAAAGGTCAGGGGAGGATTTCAAAAGTTGCTTCGATGGGATAATGGTCAGAAGTATTGATGCTGTGGCGTTTAGTCTTGAGGGCCTTCAGGTGCTTCCCTCGGTAGAAAATCTGGTCTATATGGAAGAGAAAGAGGAATTGGTTGAAGGTATTGGTAGGACCAAGGCTTGTCTCAGGATAGGCATCTTGAAAACCTGCATCTTTCATCAGCCTGTAGGACCAACTTCCCGGCACATCGTTAAAATCGCCGCATGCAATGAGTGGTGAGATGTCTGCCGTTGTGCTTATCATCTCCTGCACATTCTTTGCCCTTCTTCGGAATGCCTCACCAAGCTTTGGGAATATTTCATAGCGGAACTCTTTATAGCTTTTCTTTGCAGTGTCAACACCTCTTATCTCAGTGACTACTTCTCTTTCTTCATCCGTAAGTTCATAGGATGTCATATGGAAATTTATGATGGGAAGTTTAAATCCATTGATGTTGGCCTCGAAAAGAGCCCATACCCGTCGATGACCCCAATAGCTTTCATCTTCCGGATCTGCACATTTCACCGGAATATTCACAACGGGATATTTCGACAACACTTTCAAATCTTTCCCATACCATGATGCAGAACTGCTGGCTCTATATGGATATGCAGCATACAGAGAGTCAATAAGCCCACGGCTCCAATGGTGAATCTCGCTTGGATCTTCAAAATTCACCAATTCCTGAAGACAAATTATATCAGCACCCGACTCAATAAGAAAGTTTATGGCACGGTTGCCCGGAGCATCTGACTTTGTAGTATCAGCAAGATGAAGACAATTATAGGTCATCACTCTGAATGTGCGCTTCTCATCTTGCGCAGATTTTGAGAATGCCAACGGTGTCACATCTTTTAGGGTGCCCCACCCTAAGAATAGAGTGCCGGCGGCTGCAGCTGCCATGATGAGACGTCCAGACAAGAGCCATGCAATTCCGGTGATCAGAGTTGCTATGGCAAGATAGGGGAGTGCGAGCACAAGCACCGAGGGCACTGTCATATATTCCGGATTGCACTTGCCACCGTAGGCTGCTGCAAGAGTGACAATAAACAGCACAATAGATATGATCTTAAGGCAAAGGCGTATGAGGGGCGAAATGATTATCACTGTCGAAAAACGATTAAAGATTAAAAATAATATTGAAGGGTCTTATTTCTTGAGGCGGGCGGAGAGTTCGTTGAGTTCCTTACGTTCTTTCCGGGAGAGGCTTTCATATCCGGATAGCTTTATCTTATCGAGCAAGGAATCAAGGCGATCCATGTCATTTTGGCGTTGCTTAAGTACACGGACCATTATATCGGGTCTACGATCGTATGTGGCATTGGAGCCGGTGTGATGAAAGGTGGGAAGCCATTTTGCAGGGTCAATTCCATTTCGGAGCAGAAGTCCGATGGCTACACCCCATATCAAACCTCCCATATGGGCAGCCTGATTTCCTCCTCCTCCTAAAAAAGTCAGCAGACAGCATGCAACTGCCACCCATTTCAACTTTACCTCTCCTATCAGGAAGAGATTGATCCTATGGTCGGGTAGCCGGATGGCCGCCACGCTCATCACAGCAATGACAGCTGCACTGCATCCGCATAGCCAACCCGAACCGTATCCTATGGCGGAAGCTGCGAGAAACAAAAGTCCCCCTGCGATACCACCCCCAATGAATGATAGCAATAAATGACGGTCTGACAGAGTGATAAGCATTATCCTGCCAAACCAGTAGAGCCACAACACATTGAAAAGCATATGCAGTATGTCGAAGTGGACCAACATATAGGTAAGGAGTGTCCATGGACGGCTGAGGAAAAGAGGAAAGTAGGAGGGGAGGGTGGCCCACTCCGCTATAGGTATGGCGAAATGCGTCATATGTCCGATGATAGTAATGACCGTCACTATCACCCATACAAGCGCAATCCCAAGCGTAAGCCACGCAAGAGTCGCACTACCGTCGCAATATCTTTTCCACTTCTCAATTATTGTCATATATTACAGTTTTCTTTAAATCCTTTATCCTCCATCCTTTATACTTAATATCTGTGCAGCATCCCTTTCTTTTTCCAATAGAGGAGGATGAAAATACCGAAAAGCATCCCTCCAAGGTGGGCGAAGTGCGCCACGGTGCTCATGCTGCCGCTAACTCCGAGGAAGAATTCAATCACACCGTAGCCTATCACCATATACTTTGCCTTAATCGGAACAGGTATGAAGAATAGGTATAGTGGCATATCCGGAAATGTGAAGGCAAAACCGAGCAGTATGCCGTAGATGGCTCCCGAGGCTCCGATGGTCACCATCATCGACTTAAAGCTGGCTATCGCATCAATCCACTTTGCATCTCCACTCTGAATCCCTGCATCCACTATGGCTCTCATATGTTCGGAGGTGAGTCCGTTGAGCCGTGCGATACCATCAATGTATTCTGATTTCCAGGTGAGTTCCCACACTCCTTCCTGCACGAGGGCGGCTCCAACGCCACACACGAGATAGAACATAAGGAATCGTTTCGCACCCCACACCTGCTCAAGTATCCTGCCGAACATCCATAGCGAGAACATGTTGAAGAGGATATGTGCCGGACTGTGAGGATCGTGCATAAACATATATGTAAAGATTTGAGCCGGGTTGAAGAGTGAGCTCCCGAACATATGAAGCCCGAGATGGTTGACGAGGGTCGTTGAAAAGTTTGGCACGAGGATTTCTGCCAACCAAACGATAAGATTGATAATTATTAAGTTCTTGGTCACAGGTGGGATTGAACTCCACCAACTGCCGGAAGATGATCCGTTGTACATTTATAATGCTTTTGAGGTTTATATACTGTTTTACACTGCAAATTTAGCAATTTTAGTCCGTATTTAAGGTGCGGAAAGGCTAAAAACATAAAATTTTATATATTTTTTATTTTTTTTTCATTGAAAAGTTTGCTATTAACGTTTTTAACACTATATTTGCGCTTTGAAAAGTGTTTATCTATAAAGTATATATATAAACCATATAATAACCCAAATTTTAGAATTATGAACAAGACAGATCTCGTAAACGAAATCGCAGCCAAGGCTGGACTGAGCAAGGTAGACTCTAAGAAGGCTCTTGACGCAGTGCTCGAGTCTATCGAACAGGCTCTCGCAAACGAAGACAAAGTGCAGCTCATCGGCTTCGGCACTTTTGCAGTGGTAGAAAAACCGGCTCGCGAGGGCATCAACCCCCGTACTAAAGAAAAGATCCAGATCGAGGCTCGCAAGGTTGTGAAATTCAAACCTGCCGATGGCCTTGGCAAGTAAAAATTCCCTTTAATAAAAGGACACTTCACTTATTTCAGGCTTCCTCCACTTTGTGGCAGGAAGCCTGCCTCTTTTTATTTGCTAATATCGGTATTTATTGTTAAATTTGCATACGAATTTGACAATCTTAGAAAATGAAGATAGAATCTATTATCACACAAGGTGTGAGTGATGCTGTCAAGGCTCTTTATAGTCTTGATTTTCCTGCTGATAAGATACAACCTCAGCAGACTAAAAAAGAATTTGAAGGAAACCTCACGATAATGGCTTTCCCATTTTTGAAGGCCTCGCACAAGTCGCCTGAAGCCACCGCCACAGAGATTGGGGAGTGGCTTGTGGAAAATGTGCCCGCAGTAGAGAAATTCAATGTGGTGAAGGGCTTCCTCAACATATCTGTGAATCCTACATTCTGGCTGACCACTCTCCACAGCATTGCAGAGGACCCTGAATTTGGAATCCGCCATGCCGACGAGAACTCTGACCTCGTTATGGTGGAATATTCCAGTCCAAACACCAACAAGCCGCTTCATCTGGGGCATGTCCGCAATAACCTTCTCGGTTACTCTCTTTCGCTAATCCTTGAGGCTAATGGCCATAAGGTGGTGAAAACCAATATTGTCAACGACCGTGGCATCCACATCTGTAAGTCTATGCTTGCATGGAAGAAGTGGGGCAACGGGGCCACTCCTGAATCTACCGGCAAGAAAGGCGACCATCTGATAGGTGACTTTTATGTGCTTTTCGACAAGCACTTCAAGGAAGAAGTGAAAGCGCTTATGGAGAAGGAAGGCATTTCAGAAGATGAGGCAAAGGCAAAGTCTCCCCTTATGCTTGAGGCCCGCGAGATGCTTCGCAAGTGGGAGGCCGGCGACAAGGAAGTGCGCGACCTATGGAAGATGATGAACGAGTGGGTATATGCCGGTTTTGATGAGACCTACAAGCGTCTCGGTGTAGGGTTCGACAAAATCTATTATGAAAGTGACACATATCTTCAGGGAAAGGACCTTGTGCTCAAGGGCCTCGACGAGGGAATCATGTATCGCAAGGAAGATGGGTCTGTATGGGCAGACCTGACTCCAGACGGACTTGACCATAAGCTCCTCCTTCGTGCTGACGGCACATCTGTCTATATGACACAAGACATTGGCACGGCAAAACTGCGCTATCAGGACTTCCCGATCGACAAGATGATCTATGTGGTGGGCAATGAGCAGAACTATCACTTCCAGGTGCTCTCACTACTCCTTGATAAACTCGGATTCAAGTGGGGCAAAGATCTTACGCATTTCTCTTATGGCATGGTCGAGCTTCCTGAAGGAAAGATGAAGAGTCGCGAAGGAACCGTTGTTGATGCCGACGACCTTATCGACAAGATGATTGCCGATGCTGCCGAGACCGGTGCCGAACGATTTGCCGATATGCCTGAGGATGAGCGTGCTGAGGTGGCCCGCATTGTAGGTATGGGAGCATTGAAGTATTTCCTCCTTAAGGTTGATCCTCGCAAGAATATGCTTTTCAATCCCAAGGAGTCTATAGACTTCAACGGAAATACGGGGCCTTTCCTTCAGTACACATATGCCCGAGTTCAGTCTGTGCTTCGTCGCGCAGGCGATGACTTCGATCCGCTCTATATGCCAACTGCCATTCCCAATGAAGCAGAGTCGGATTTGATTCAGAAAGTGGCAGACTTCCCTGAGGTGGTGAAGGAAGCCGGCAGAAGCTATAGCCCGTCGCTCATAGCAAACTATTGCTTCGAGCTGGCAAAGGAATACAACCGCTTCTATCATGACTACAGCATCCTGAAGGAAGAGAATCCGGCTGTGCGCCAGCTGCGTCTGCTCCTGAGCTATGTAGTGGCACGTACTCTCAAGACAGGCGTTGCTCTCCTTGGAATGGAGATGCCCGAGAGAATGTAGGATTAAACCGAAAGGCATATTACGTTGTCTATATAATAGAAATTAATATAAACTATATTGAATATGTATCCAGATTTTAATAACCAGCAGCAGACTCCTCCTCCCTATTATGGTGGAGCTGCAGTGGCGCGTCAGGCTAATTCAGTCATGAAGCGCGTATATGTCCGCATGTTTATCGGGCTTCTCGTGTCTGCTTTCTGCGCACTTGGCGTAGCATCCAGCCCCGCTGCCCTTAACTTTGTCTTTGGCAATGCTATAATGAGATGGGGCATCCTGATTGCAATGTTCGCAATGGCTTTCATCATTCCTGCAAGGCTAGGCAAGATGGCAAGTGGAACAGTGCTTATATTATTCCTCGTCTTTTCTGCTCTTATGGGCACTTGGATGAGTGCAATTTTCTTGGCGTATAAGATGTCGGCGATCGTTGCTACGTTCTTCATAACTGCAGGAACGTTTGGAGCAATGACTGTATATGGCTATTTCACTAAAACAGACCTCACAAAGATGGGATCTTTCCTGATGATGGCTCTTTTCGGTCTGATTATCGCCATGATTGTCAATATCTTCCTTCACAGCGGCACGATGAGTTATATCATCTCTATTATCGGGGTGCTGATTTTTACCGGTCTTACTGCTTGGGACACCCAGCAAGTTAAGCAGCTTGCCGCTGCCAATCTTGATCCGGCGCTTGCTGATAAGTTGGCAACTATGGGAGCGATGAACCTTTATCTCGATTTCATCAATCTCTTCCTCTTCATCCTTCGCATTTTCGGCGGAAGCCGTGACTAATGAATATTCATTGGGCCTGCAGTGTCATTTGCACTGCAGGCCCTTTTTGTTTACTTAACCTAACAACCCCACAACCTCACAACTTAACAACTCCACAACTTAACAACCCATGAACAAATACCCTAAAATCGGTATACGCCCTACTATTGACGCGCGTCAGGGGGGTGTGCGTGAGAGTCTTGAAGACAAGACCATGAATCTCGCTAAGGCGGTAGCCGACCTTATTTCCACAAATCTAAAATATCCCGACGGCACCCCTGTGGAATGCGTGATTGCTGACGGCACAATAGGGCGCTTCCCCGAGACTGCTGCCTGCGCTGAGAAATTCGAGAGAGAAGGCGTAGGCGCTACGATCACAGTGACATCCTGCTGGTGCTATGGCTCTGAGACCATGGACATGCATCCTCATTGGCCAAAGGCAGTGTGGGGATTTAACGGCACTGAACGCCCCGGAGCCGTATATCTCGCTGCTGTATTGGCGGCCCATGCCCAGAAGGGTCTCCCCGCATTTGGTATCTACGGACATAATGTGCAGGATCTTGACGACAACAGTATCCCTGCCGATGTTCAGGAAAAGCTTCTTCGTTTTGCTCGCGCCGCTCTTGCAGTGGCGATAATGCGTGGGAAATCCTATCTTTCAATAGGCAGCGTGTCGATGGGAATCGCCGGTTCAATCGTGAATCCTGATTTCTTCCAGGAATATCTCGGAATGCGCACCGAATCGGTCGATGCTACTGAGATCATCCGCCGTATGAGCGAAGGAATATTTGACCAGGAAGAATATGAAAAGGCGATGGCGTGGACTGAGAAGTATTGCAAACCACGCGAAGGGGAGGACTTCAAGAATCGTCCGGAGAAAAAGAAAACCCGCGAGCAGAAAGAAGACGATTGGGAATTCGTGGTGAAGATGACCCTTATCGTGCGCGACCTGCTCAAGGGCAATCCAAAACTAAAGGAAATGGGCTTCAAGGAAGAGGCTCTCGGACATAATGCCATTGCCGGCGGATTCCAGGGACAGCGTCAGTGGACCGATTTCTATCCTAACGGCGACTTTACCGAGGCTCTTCTCAATACTTCTTTTGACTGGAACGGCATACGCGAGGCCTTCGTGCTTGCCACTGAAAATGATGCATGCAACGGAGTGGCAATGCTCTTTGGCCATCTGCTTACCAACCGCGCACAGTTCTTCAGCGACGTGCGCACATATTGGAGCCCGGAGGCAGTCTATCGCGTGACCGGCAAGGAGCTGACGGGGCGCGCTGCCGGAGGAATGATCCATCTCATCAATTCGGGGGCAACTACTCTCGATGGCACCGGCCAGTCGGTTGATGCAAATGGAGTCCCGGTGATGAAGCAGCATTGGGAGATGACTGATGCTGACGTTGAGAATTGCTTGGAAGCCACAACCTGGTATCCTGCAGACCGTGACTATTTCCGTGGAGGTGGATTCTCTTCAAACTTCCTTACAAAGGGTGGCATGCCGGTCACTATGATGCGCCTCAATCTTGTGAAGGGTCTTGGTCCGGTGCTTCAGATAGCTGAAGGATGGACAGCAGATGTCGATCCTGAAATCAACAAGGTGCTTGATATGCGTACCGACCCAACATGGCCTACCACTTGGTTTGTGCCTCGTCTTTGTCCTGACCGCGATGCATTCAAGGACGTATATTCTGTAATGAATAACTGGGGTGCCAACCACGGGGCTATTTCTTATGGCCATATAGGTCAAGACCTCATCACACTCGCATCCATACTCCGGATTCCCGTATGTATGCACAATGTGGAGGAAGATAAGATATTCCGTCCGGCAGCCTGGAATGCATTCGGCATGAATAAGGAAGGAGCTGACTATCGCGCTTGTGCAGCCTACGGGCCGATTTATAAGTAAGTCTTAAGTCTTGAGTCTTAAGTCTTAAGAAACTGGTATGATTAGCTTTAAAATATCATAGACAACCATGAAAGACAATAACAAGGGAGCCGCAGATGGCGGCTCCCATTCACTCCTTAGTATGAACGGAGTGAGCTACCTCGTTCCATTTATTCTTATCACGAGTTGCTTTGCATTGTGGGGTTTCGCCAACGACATCACCAACCCTATGGTGAAGGCCTTCTCAAAGATATTCCGTATGAGTGTGACCGATGGCACTCTTGTGCAGGTGGCGTTTTATGGCGGATACTTTGCCATGGCATTTCCTGCGGCAATATTTATCCGTCGGTTTTCCTATAAGGCTGGTGTGCTTCTCGGCCTTGGCCTGTATGCGTGCGGAGCATTCCTCTTCTATCCTGCAATGCTCACTGGCAGCTATTATCCTTTCCTTATAGCCTACTTCATCCTTACGTGCGGACTTTCTTTTCTGGAGACCAGCTGTAACCCCTATATCCTCTCTATGGGACCGGAAGAGACAGCTACCCGACGCCTCAATATGGCACAGTCGTTCAATCCTGTCGGTTCGCTAATGGGTATGTGGGTAGCTATGAACTTTATTCAGGCACGTCTGAATCCGCTTGAGACTGAGGAAAGGGCTCGTCTCACAGATGCTGAGTTTGAGGCTGTGCGTGATGCAGATCTTCTCACACTGATCTCTCCCTATGTGTTCATCGGACTGGTGGTAGTGCTGATGTTTGTCGTTATTGCAGTAGTGAAGATGCCGAAAAACGGAGACAAATCACATTCTATCGACTTCTTGCCGACACTGAAGAGGATATTCTCGCAGACGCGCTATCGCGAGGGTGTCATTGCCCAGTTCTTCTATGTGGGAGCCCAGATCATGTGCTGGACATTCATAATTCAATATGGCACCCGTGTCTTTATGCTTGAGGGAATGGGAGAGAAAGCCGCTGAGGTGCTCTCACAAAAATACAATATCATAGCTATGGCAATCTTCTGCTGCAGCCGTTTTGTCTGTACATATCTCTTGCGTTATGTCAATGCCGGACGCCTTTTGGCAATTCTTGCTGTCGCAGCAGCCATTCTGACCGTAGGGGTAATAGTTTTCCAAGATAGGATGGGGCTCTATTGCCTGGTAGGAGTGTCGGCCTGTATGTCGCTGATGTTCCCTACAATCTATGGTATAGCACTCGACGGTATGGGCGACGATGCCAAGTTTGGAGCCGCCGGCTTGATAATGGCTATCTTGGGAGGATCTGTGCTTCCGCCGCTTCAGGCCAAGATAATCGACTGCGGAGTGATTGGCGGATTCCCGGCAGTTAACCTGTCGTTTGTGTTGCCGTTGGTTTGCTTCCTCGTCATCATTGCCTATGGATGGCGCTGCTCACGCCGATAGGCATAGGGCGTTTCGCGTAATGCGTATCGCAAAGATATGTCATTCACAAGACACTACTTCACCGAGGCTTACATACCATATGTAGGCCTCGCATTTTTTTGCCAATCCGGTCTTTAGCAGTGCCTCAGCATATCTCTTCACTTGCCTTGTGTATGCCTTGTCGTTGCGGTGCTCCCCGAATTTATAGTCTACGATTACGGCTGTGCCGTCAGGCCTGATTACTATTCTGTCAGGGCGACGCACTTTCCCATTGATTATTATGCCGCGTTCGTTTATCACACGGCATCCCGGCTCAAACCATCCGTAGCTGCTCACGTTATCCAATGATCCTGACAGCTGGGTCTTCAATTCTTTCATCTCATGCAGGCTGATCAATCCCGCTGTCTTGGCGCGTAGCAACACGCGGGGAAGATCGGCTTCAGTATTGATCCCTTCCATAATGCTATGCATCAATTCCCCGTAGCGTCGCGTTTGCTCCGATTCTGCTTCATCAGGAGTGTCTTCATTAAGCTCCAAAGGAAGAGTGTCGGTATCTGGGCTGGCGGGGTCGGAATATATAAGGGCAGGAATCACAGTGCCGCATCGATAGTCGGATAGGATATGGTTCTCAGCGTTTCCTTCTTTCCTTTTGCGTCCGGCAATGATAGCGTCCTCTCCAAGTGGTTCCCCGAAGCTCCATGACCGGTTCTCGATGTCTACATTGATTTCATCGGCAGAAGGTATATATCTGATTGCATTGGGATATGACTTGTTGATATCTTCAATGATGTCATCAGCTTCGGTCCCGCATTTCCAAAGATAGTATCCGATTCGCTTCGTATCTGAAGACGTGCCGTCATCCTTTAGCGAGCATGGCGTGTAGATATAAAGCTCATCAATGGCGCGGGTATATGCCACATAAGCCATGTTCACTTTGTCGGTCATATAGTTGTCGAGGTACTCCTGATAGATGCCTGCATGGATGGTGTTCTTGAGCCTTGGCTCGCTCCATATCGGTATCCATGGTATTTGGGGAATTTCCCCTGCTTCCGATAAGTCAGGCTCTACCCATAGCCATTCTTTCTGCTGAGTCGACATCGGCTCTATTGACTGCTTGGAGAAAGGCACTATCACACATCTGAATTCCAATCCTTTCGATTTGTGTACAGTCATGATATTGACTGCATCTGCATCCTCGGGAGAGGAAATGGATTTATAGCATCCTTTTTTATTCCACCATTGCAGAAACGATGCGATGTCGGAAGTATGCCCTTCGCAATATTCTATCACCATATCTTGCAGGGCAGCGAGAAATGCAGCTTCCGACTGCCGGGAATGAGGGGGAATGAAGTGCTGGATTATATTCTCCACCAGAGCCGGGAGCACGGTGGTGCTCATTTCAGCAAGCATATCGCGGATAGAATCCGGATTATACTCTCCATCAAGGAATCTGGCAAGCAATTCAGACAGAGGGACACCTGGATTGCGCATGGCGAAGAAACTGAAGTCTGCCCGCAGTTTGCTCCAGTCTCCCGCACCTTTTTCTTTTCGATCTTCTTTCGGATTAAGTCGGGCATGGGTGCCATTGTTGATCGCTTCCAGTATAGATATCACAGTCTGCACTGCAGGCGATTCCCCGGCTTGAAGGGAATCAGCACTTATGAAATTGATTTTCTGATCAGTGTCTTCCCTTACGTTATAGAGCATGATGCGCTCTATGATCTGGGTGCCTTGTTGGTGGGTATCGACAAGTACGGCAATTTCTCTCATTTCATAGCCTCGGCGCAGCATATCGGCAATAAGCTCCGGAATTTCATCGAAATGAGTCGGTACATCATCATCACCGGTATTCTTGTCGAAAAGTTGTATCTTTACATACCCCTTGGCTTCTTTATGCGAAGCAGGTTGCATAGTGTTTGAGTAAAGCTCTTCCATTCGCTCTCCGAGCTCTTTTGAGAAAAACCGGAAAAAGAGATTGTTGAATTTCACAATTCTGAGACTGCTTCGCCAGTTGGTGTTCTCTACCGGAGTGTTGCCACATATTCTCACGTTTTCTGCAAATTCGTTTGGCACTGTCGAAGTGATCAGTCTTGGGTCTGCGTTGCGAAAGCGGTAGATGCTTTGCTTTGCGTCTCCAATGATGAGATTATCGAAGCCCTTTCCCTCGCTCTCTTTAAGGAGCGGGCGCATATTATGCCATTGCAGGTTGCTTGTGTCCTGGAACTCATCAATGAGAAAATGCTCAAGCCGGCTGCCGAGGCGTTCGTAGACGAATGGTGCATCATCATTCCCAATGATCCTTTTGAGTATCGAGTTGGTCTCTCCAAGCTCCACCGTGTTGCTGTCGGTCAAAAACAAACGGGAATTGCTTCTTACGCTTTGGAGAAGCCCTACATATGGCATTGTGGTGCGATAGATGTTCCAGCGCATCATCTTGTCTGACGAAGCCTCCGTGCGCCATTCTTCGAAGCATTCATACATCCGGATGGCGAGAGCTTCGATATGGTCTTCGATGGGGGTGCCAAGATGGGGGTTCTCCTTTTTGGGATGAAACACCCTTGTGGTAGCCCCCTTTCGGGTGAATTCCGGGATCTTGAAAGTAGCCCCTTTGTCTACTGGGTGATTCCAATCCCAGGATTCTGCCATATTCTTTACTCTTGAAGCAAGGTAGGTGCCTGCAGTGGCATCCATGTCGAGTCCGGCCTCCCGGAATGCATCGCGTACTTCCCGGGCTGCCACCCTCATTTTGCCGAAAGCCTTGCGTTGGGTATCTTCGTAGCAGTGGCAAAGTTGTTTGTAAGTGGAAAAGAAGTTAGGGTTTTCTTCAAAGTATTTATCAAGGCTTTCCCTGATATCCTTGAAGTCTTCTTTTGCTAAGTTTCTGCTGGCATTCAATATCTCTCCATATACACTGTGACGGCTCTCTTTTTTCTGGAATATATTCCATCCTTTTCCGGAAGCTGCCTTGTCTTCCATCATGTTTTTTACCCATTCCGCTCCTTGTGTCGATTGCTCTGCAGTGTCTATTTCATCGAGCGTTGTGTCAAGACCCATTTGGGTGACATAGTTCGAGTCGAGTTCAAGCTGATATGTGTCGTCAAGGTCTGCCTCATAGGCGAATGTTCGCAGCACTGTCTGGAAAAAGGAGTCGATGGTGGAGACCTTAAAGTCGCCATAGTCGGTCAGCAAAACCTTAAGTGCATATTTGCACAAGGATGCAATCTCTTGCGGACTGCAACCGAATTCTTTAGTGAAATCTGCCAGATAATCTACATTCGAAATGGGAATAGCCGGAGTCCATGAAGCCAATGAATTGAGTTTGTCTACAATACGCAGCTTCATTTCATTAGTGGCCTTGTTTGTAAATGTGATGGCAAGTATGTGTTGCAGCGAATCGCGGAGAGCACGTGCAGGTCTTAGTCGGCGTCTTCCTGAGTCGTCGGGTTGGGATATATAATACTCTATAAATTTTTTCGCCAGCGTATATGTCTTTCCTGACCCGGCTGATGCTCGTTGAAGTTGCAGCACTTATTCTAATGTTTAACGATCGATTATTAATTATTTTGCAATCTCTTGACTCTTGACTCTTGACCCTTGACTCTTGACCCTTGACTCTTGACCCTTGACCCTTGACTCTTAACCTTTGACTTTATATCCCATTTCCTTCAGTAGCCTCATGACATCTGCCTTCCGGTCGCCTTGGATGAGAATTTCTCCTCCTCGAGCACTCCCTCCTGTGCCGAGTTTCTTGCGGAGTGTGCGTGCTATATCGTCTACTTCATCATCTGGAATCTCAAAACCTTCCACGATAGTAGCAGTCTTGCCTCCACGCCCTTTCTTTTCAATCAGGACGTGAAGAGCATTCTTTTGGTTGTTGGTTTGTGAGGTCGTGGAGTCATTGGAGAGGGGGGTAAGGGATTCTTCCGGCTCTCCATCGGGGAGACCGGAGAGTGAGGCGAGCGCATCTTTCCAATCCATCATGCCTATACTTTACACTTTATACTTCATACTTGGAAAAACTCTGATATCAGAGTTTTTCCCTGATCTCCTTTACACTCATGCATCTGGCAGTAAGCTCTCCATTTGCATTGTAGATGAAGAATGTAGGCAGCTGTCCGACATTGTACATTGTGAACACCTTGTCTTGTCCGGCGGATGGGTCAAGTACAGTAGTCCAGGGGAGGTTGCCGGCTGATTCGCGCCATCCATACTGGTCGCGGTCCGGGCTTACATTGTAGATGTCAATGCGTCCTGCATTATAAAGCTCTGCAAGCTGGCGGTTGATCTCCGGGGTTGCTCCATCACGCATAAGGGTGAAAGCTACCACTACCGGTTTTCCTTTACCCACCATTTCGGATAGTTTCTTTTCCTTGCCATTTTCGTCATTGAGGGCAATCTCAAGCATTTTGATTTCTTCGGCATTTATGACAGTGCGTATGCCGTTTTGGTCGTTATGGTGGCGCTGTGCCGCTCTTGCAAGATTGAGAAGGAAAGGGGTGTGTGCATCATCGGGTCGGAACTGCTGGAAGTTGTTGGCAACAGCCACAATGTAGCGGAAGTCTTCTGTAGTCGGGTCAAACAGTGCTTGATTGCCGATTGTCTTTGTCAGGATATAGTAGCTCATCACGTTGCCTCTGCTGTCGTGCATGTATTCGTTGTAGACACGTCTCTTGAAGTCTTTCAGTGAGTCGGCATTGTTGATATATGGCACAAATGCGATCAGTTCTTTCTCAAACTGTGCCATGCGTGCAGCTTGCTCCGTACCTGCCACTTCAAACTCGTGTCCGAATTTATCCTTTGAGCTTGTCACTGTCAGGGTCTCGGTGGAGTCAACAGGGAGATAGATATACTTGTCGTCGAGTGTAAGGCGGAATATTTCCGGACCGCTCTGTTGGGGCTGTGAGAACTTGAAGTTTCCTTTGCTGTCGGTGCGGGTGGAGTCTACGATGGTCCAATATCCGGAGAAATCAGCCTTTTCAAGAAGCACTTTTTCGCCTTCGCTGTCGGCGAGTTGTCCCTCAATCTTGAATCCCTTTTCGCCGCATCCTCCGGCGAGTGCTATAGCAGCTACAGAGAGAGCCGCTGCGAAATATCTTGCTATCCTTTTCATAATTGTCTTCAGTTTAGTATGCAAAGTTAATGAAAAGTCATCGGATAAGCAATTATCTTTACGATAAAAATTCAAAAATTATGATCTGGGATTAGATTTATTGAGTCGGCGGGCGGCTCTCTCCTCATAATCGCGAAGGAGCTGATTGTACTGCTCAATCTGCTGCTCCGCGTCAGGGTTGTCCTTGTCGTAGAGCAGATGGTCGATCCATTCATTGACCCTGACGAACTCCTCGTCATTCCGTATCTTGCCTCGCTTGAGGACCCCTGCCATTCTCTTTGCCATACGGGACGATAAGTCCTCCCCGAACTTTTCCATAAGAATACGATTCAGTTTTATTAGATTCTGTTGATCCAGATTATCTCGTAACATTTCGTTAGTATCTCCGATAAACAGTCTCATCGATATCATTGGCCATTTATCACACTCGTTGAAAATGTTTCTCCATTCTTTCGCTTCTAAAGCATAGTATGGTATGTCTGACAAAAATGTCAGTATTGTTTCTCCCCAAGCCTTGAGTTTCAAAAACTCTTCACTCCGTTTTCTCATAATTGTGCTAGTGCTATTTATCGACATCAATGTTGCAAATTTAATGAAAAGTTAGTGCATAATCAATTATCCCGAAGAAAATATTCATGTTTTGACAAAAAAAGAGGACTCACCCTGCAAGTGAGTCCTCTTTTTCAAAACGTTAACACTATCTATAATTGATCATTGATAATTCATCATTAATCATTAGTCGCTGAGGTCTTTTGCCTTTTGAGCGGCTGCTTCTGAAGCTTTGGCAGCGAATCCTGAGAACTTGTCGAAAGCCTTGGCCGCGAAACCGCTGATAGCATCCTTTGCCTGGTCCACCTTGTCGCTGAGAGCGTCCTTTGCATCAGCAAACTTGTCCTGAAGGTTTTCCTTCAGATCGGCAGCCTTATCTTGTGCCTGAGCTGCGGCTGCTTGTGCAGCCTCCTTAGCGTCGTCAAACTTATCTGCAGCGGCAGCTTTAGCATCGGCTATAGCGTCTGCTGTTGCTTCTTTGGCCTGAGCCAA
>JAIDTO010000041.1 GCA_029060625.1 Muribaculaceae bacterium
TTATACGGCTCCGGGATATTATCTGATCACTATTACGGCTTATCCAGACACCCCGAGATTATCAGCTATCAATATGCCATGCGAGGCAATCCTTCGCAAAGGAGAGATGATTATTCCCGCCAATACTGCACTTGGCGAATGCGTGAAGAATGAATTGATCGCCATTTCGATGAAAAATCAAAAACTGCAGATCAAACGTTATGTCATAATGCCGGATCATATCCATTTTGTCTTGCAAGTAGTATCTGAATTGGAAAAACCTGTCGGGCGATATATTGCTCCTTTTACTAAGGAATGTTCCCAATCTTACACACGTCTTGCTGATCTTTCCAACTTTACTACTTTATTCAAACCCTTTGACGATCAGATTATCTTTAATAAAGAGCAACTCGACCGTGCAATAAAATACGTTGAGGATAATCCTCGCCGTTATCTCATCCGCCGGCAATTTCCGGATCTTTTCCAGCGTCATCTGAATGTGGTGATCGGAGGCCATGAGTATGCGGCATACGGAAATATGTTTCTACTTAAGAAGCCCTTTCTGCTTCCAATCAGAATCCATAGGAGATGGAGTAAGGAAGAATTTGATCGTTATATTGCCTACTGCGGCGCAGAGATTATCAAGGGAGCAATTCCGATTTCTCCAGCTATCCATAAAGCTGAAAAAGACATCATCCGAAAAGCCATTGATGGTGGTAGTTGTGTAATTATACTTCGTGATCTCGGTTTTAACGAACGCTTCAAGCCATCTGGGGAATATTTCGATTTATGCGGAGCCGGCAGACTGCTTATGCTATGTCCATGGCCAGACAATCTCCGTCGCCGTTCCGATGCAGGCTACGATAAATTCCATCAGATGAACGACTTCGCCACTGCCATCGCCTCTCTTCCAGCCTCTGCGCGTCTTTCTCTTCGATTCAATCCCAACTCTTAAATCCATTTCCCTTTTACATTATCATAGTTCTTTCTTACTGTATCGTCGCTTTAGCTACGATAATTTTATACGATGGACTGCAAAATCGTTATTTTTATAATTTACAGACTAATATTTTATGGAACTATCCGACTTTTTTCTTCAAAAGAAACCAAACGTCAGGTTTGATTTCAATGATGTGGATCAACGTTTAGTTGATGAGGAAGAACAACTATTCAATGAATTCTTAAAAGACTATCCTGAATCTGAACATGAGGATATTCGCGAAAGTCTAAAATATTTACGTCCATACATCATCAACTATCCTGAATATGATGGAGAAGATTTCTTTCTTTCAGAAGAAGCTTTTAATCATTACAAATGGAGAGAACAGAAAATGGCGGAGACTTCACTTTCGGAAAAAGAGTTCTATAGTTTCAAGGAAATGCAGGAAGCCATCGTATCATAAGGTCTTAACCCCAAACCTACCTTTGAGTTCATACTATATCTTTGGCATATCCTTAGGAATTGGCTCTATAAAGGAATGAAAGAGAGATTGGATGAGCGGATCAATAGAATTTGGAACAAGTTTGGGGAAAATCCTGAATTAGAAATATCCGCTGATTTCAAGGTTGGCAATAAACATTTCAAGTTCGACAATCAAGACTTTTTGTGAGCTATGATAGCCAATTACAGAGACTCTGACATAATGGCGGGAAATCTGATGGAAACCATATATCCTACAAAAAGGGAACTTGATTATCTCCTTGTACGCACATTATTGACCTTCCTCCCTATAAAGCATAAAAAGCCGAAAAAAGGTAAGTTCTCACAAGCGGAGAGGACTTTCAGATTATGTGTCCTATGGCTCATTGGTTCAATCAACCACAAGAAGGGTGATGATCCATCCATATATTGCTCCCACGATGGCAATGCCATTTTCGATAAACTTATGAGGGATTATGCAGACTTTGAACTGATTCCGATTAAATCTGGATTATAAGATAAATTCAAGCAATAGACAATTAATAATATATCTTATGGCGTAACTTTTATCAAAAAAGATTACGCCTGTTTTTCGTGCTATCTTATATTATCTTTGCGCCCGCAATCGGAAAGGCTACGGCTTAACCTCCGATTGGATACTATAATGATTAAACTTAAATTAAGGAATCTGGCTACTGCCTCTCTACAGAGGACAGTTATTATTCATATTGTGATGAGGGAAGACTTTAGGATATGTTTTAAAGCATATTCTGAAAAATTCTTTTTGAGTCATTGCTGAAAAATCAACGCTTTTGATTATATTTGCAACCGATTTCCAGAGGGGAGTCAGAGATAATATACACAAGAGCGTTATTGAT
>JAIDTO010000042.1 GCA_029060625.1 Muribaculaceae bacterium
TACTCATCAGTGCGGGAAGTGTATCCGCGCTTGTCGAGGAAGTATTTCGCCTGATCAAGATACTTCTTGTCGCCTGTCACGAGATAAAGCTTAGCAAGAGCCATCTCTGCAATCTGGTGTCCCGGCACACGAGCCACCTGCCCCGGATTGTCACCGATCTCGCGGCATACACAGTCGGCATACTTCATAGCAATGTCAAGGAAGTTACGCTTGCCGGTAGCCTGGTAGTGTGCAATGGCACCTTCCACCATGTGACCGAGGTTGTAGAACTCGTGAGACAGGTCCTCAACAGCTTCCCAGCGTTTCGAGCCTGCCCATTCGTGGGGATGCTTCGGGTTCATGGTGCGGGAGGTGTAAAGATAGCCATCAGGTTCCTGGGCAGCCGCTACAATGACGAGCACGCTGTCTATGTAATTCTCGAGCCGCTTGTCGGGATAGGTCTGAAGGAGGTAGCTTGCGCCTTCGATTGTCTTGTAGACGTCGGTGTCATCGAAAGCGAGGCCACCGACGGTGATGGTGTCGGAAGGATGGGCTGCCTTTACAAAGTTTTCATAGCGTCCGGTCTCTTCGCATTTGCTGAAAGCGAGGGGGATTGTCACTTCGCGGCTGGCCTTGAGGCGCTGGCCCCAGAAGTCATCGGTCACTTTCACGGAAGTGAATGGCACCGGGTCGATGGGATAGCCGTGGTTCTGCTTCGGGGCCTTCGCCATCGTGGGGAGGGCCATGGCGGCGAGGAGGAGGGCTGATGTCAGGATTTTTTTCATGAGATTTTATTTATATTTTTATCGGACGGAATAAAGTCTTTAAGGTCCTTAAGGTCTTTAAAGTCTTTAAGGACCTTTTATTTTCAATTATTGTAGGGGATGTATTCGTCGGAGAAGCGGAGGGAGTGGAGATAGCCGGTGAAGGGCCATTCGTTTTCGGCGTTGCGGCCGAGGGTGACGTACTGGACGGGCTTGACGAGGAGCTGGATGTCTTTTTCACTGACTAATTTGCCGTTGATGTAGACTTTCTCTATGCGGCCGTCGAAGCATACATAGATGTGCTGCCACTTGCCTTCATGCTTCCGGGCTTCCGTCTCTATCAGTTTCGGGTCAGGACGTTTCGGGTCGACGCCGCTGACGAAATCCTGTGTTACATTAAAGAGATCTTGCCATCCGGCATCCTCATACCAGCCGTAGTGGTTCATCACTCCGCAGCGGGGTTCGGTGCCGTTTACACCCATTATTTTCTCAAGTTCATCGTGGGAGGTGGTGAAGTCAGCATAACATTCATTCTCAGCCATCTCAGGATTCAGGATAACTGCCTCAAGAGTGTAGGGGGCATTGTCGCGGATAGTGGCGGGGAGCGGGAATGATGAGCGGAAGAAGGTCTCTCCGTCAAATTTTATGGCTTTCCTACCCTTAATTTCTTCGATGAATGCAGGCTTTTCTACAGCCTCGAAATATCCTTCGATGCCACGGTTGGGAATATAGCCAACCGTATCGCCAACATTGAAGAGATCGGCATTTATATCTACCAGAATGCCTTTGCTCTCGCGATCGGCAACCGGATTGCGACGGATCGGATTAGTAGTGTCAAACTTTTTCTCTACATCGGTCAGTTCCCAGTTGTAAAATCTTACATCTGTAAGGATTAGAGGGGCAGAATTTTTCGATGAAATCGAGATTTTTCCATTTTGAAGACATCCGTCCAATCTTACAGGACTCCACTCTCCGTCGGCATACGAGAGTGCGGAAACGGTGTGAGGAATTTGCGGATTCAGCACTCCGGATTCCAGCACAAGTTCTGAACCGGGGGCTATGACAAGTGCCTCTCTCCCATCGATTCGTTTTGACGAAGCGAAACCTTTTGCAAGACGGAATGCACCGCCGAGCTGACCCTGATTGTTGACCCATTCGCGACCGTTCCAGTCGGCACCGGTCAAGCCGATCCACTGCTGTGGGGACGCGGTTTCATAGGTGTCGAATACCTTGACATTCCAAAGAGCACCGTTGAAACCGGCCTTTTCGCCCCCTGTCGATGTGACGCGCACATATCGGGCCTTCTTATCGCCGAAGTCAGCCATCGGAGAGCCGGCAAGGCGGTTTGAGCGTTTGTCGGAGAAGATTTCCCAGTTCTCGCCGTCGAGGGAAGTCTCTATCAGATATTGGTAGAACTGTGTGCCGTATTCCCACTGAGTGAGTACGGTCTTGATATTCTCCGGCTTTCCGAGGTCAATCTCAATCCACTCCTGCCCCATGCCTGCGGGGCGCCAAAGGGTGCCATTGTTGTCATCTACAGCATATTCGGGTTTGAAGTTATCGTCGTAATATGAAGAAGCCTTCACCTTCTTTCCGAAAGCGAGATTATTCTTCGAAACGGTAGGCTTTGTAAGATATCC
>JAIDTO010000043.1 GCA_029060625.1 Muribaculaceae bacterium
TCAAGATGGGCTTGAACCAACGACCCCCTGATTAACAGTCAGGTGCTCTAACCAACTGAGCTATTGAAGCATTTTTTTTGTTCTTTAGCTGATGGGCTTGAACCAACGACAATCTCTCCTTTTGGGATTAACAGTCAGGTGCTCTAACCAACTGAGCTATTGAAGCAATTTTTTCGCTTTTAAGAGGCGGTGTTCCTCTCAATTGCGATGCAAAATTACTACATTTTTTTTTATTATGCAAATTTTTTGGCAATTATTTTTAAGGAAATTTTAGGTTATAAAGTGAGTTGTGATGTAATTTGTTGATATATAGGATGGAATATTTGTGTTCTAATAAGCAGGTGAAAATTGCTTTCTTCTTTGTGAATGCCGACAATCCGCTTGGGGGAGGCTGGGAAGCCTCCTTTCCATATGAAAAATCCCGGGCCGATGAGGTCCGGGATTGGGTATTTGATGGGAATCGTGTGTGTTTAGTTTGCTGCGTGGGGCTCAACGTTGATGAACTTGCGTCCCTCTTTGCCGGTAGAGAAAACTACGATACCGTCGATGAGAGCGAAAAGAGTGTGGTCTTTACCCATGCCAACGTTAAGACCGGGGTGGTGAGCTGTGCCACGCTGACGCTTCAGGATGTTGCCAGCCTTGCACTTTGATCCTCCGGAAATTTTCACGCCAAGTCGTTTGCTATGTGATTCGCGGCCGTTCTTAGAACTACCGACACCTTTTTTATGTGCCATATCTGATGAGGATTATTTTTCGATATTCTTAACTAAAACTTTGGAGAACTGCTGGCGATGGCCATTAAGACGGCGATAGCCTTTGCGACGTTTTTTCTTGAAGACAAGAACTTTGTCTCCCTTCACGAGAGGAAGAAGAACTTCGCATGTTACTTTTGCTCCTTCAACGGCAGGAGCACCGACAGTCACGTCGCCGTCGGCGTCAAGAAGAAGAACTTTGTCGAAGACAACAGTCTCGCCTTCCTTAACTTCATCGCCGAGGTGGTGCACATACAGATACTTGCCTTCTTCGGCTTTGAACTGCTGACCTTTGATTTCTACGATTGCGTACATTTTATTTTATTGAATTATTGGTTGTTGCGTTGGGCGCGAATGCATTAATGCATCCGTCTTTATAGGCCTTGGCGCGAAATGCAGTGCAAAATTACAAAATAAAATTGGTTTGACCAAATTTTTTTGCATTTTGCGTGAAATGTTTTGCGTTTTGCGATTGTTAGAGTCGGGGGAGGAGGATTTGGTTGAGTTTGTCGTATTCTACGAGAAACCCATCATGTCCGAATTCTGATTGGAGTTCGAAGTATTCAGCATTCGGTAGCATCCTTGTGAGCTCTTTCATTTCATCAGGAGTGAAAATAATGTCGGTGGTGATGCCGATCACTATTGCCGGGGCTTTGATTTTGGAGAGTGCTTCTGTGACTCCGCCACGGCCTCTGCCTATATCATGAGTGTCGAAAGCGTCGAGAATTGACATATAAGAGTATGCATCAAATCTTCTGCACAGCTTTTCTCCCTGATATCGCTGATAGGTGCATGCCCGGTGCGTGGTAGGAATTTCATCCGACACGGGGTCTTGTTGGGTTTGGTTGTATCCCCATGGCCCGCGGTAGGAGAGAAGTCCAATTGCTCGGGCGGCTGCCAGACCATCTCTTGCCGCATCGAGACGTTTTTCTCCATATGTCTTGTCGCTTAGGATTGCCATACGTTGAGTCTCATCTAAGGCAATACTCCAAGGAGAGGCCTTGGCAGAGGTGGCAAGGAACACGAACTTGTCGAAGCGTTCCGGTTGCATGGCAGCCCACTCAATGGCTTGGAATCCACCTACCGAACATCCTACAAGAGTATTAATATGCCCGATACCGAGCTTTTCAGCAAGAAGGATATGGGCTTTGACCATATCACGTATTGTGAGTTTGGGGAATTCGTTGAAGTAAGGTTCGCCTGTGGCAGGATTGATGGAAGTAGGCCCGGTAGACCCATAGCAAGAACCTAATATGTTTGCGCACACCACAAACCACTTATCCGGATCAAGGAAATATCCGGCTTCCACAGTGTGAGGCCACCAATCTGTGACGTCGCTGTTGGCTGTAAGTGCATGGCAAACCCATATTACATTGTCTTTTTTCTCATTCAGTTTCCCGAATGTATGGTAGGCTATGTCTATTTCCGGGAGTTTCACTCCTGATTCAAGAAGAAAAGGAGTGGGGGAGTGGAAGGTGTTCATTTGCGTTTTACGTTTTACGTTGGGCGTTTTGCGATGCAAAGTTAATGCTTATTTTTCAAAAAATCCCTTATCAGGCAAAAAATATTAAATGTCGGATTTGCATATGTCGCGATTCGGTTGTAAATTTGCGTTATGAACAGGATTGGAAAACTATATTTTCGATATGGCACAATGGGGTCTGCAAAGACAGCCATGTTGCTTACTACTGCCTACAACTTTGAGGAGCGTGGCATGGCATATATGTGCCTCAAGCCGGTTGTAGACACAAGAGAGAAGAAAAACGTAATACGTTCCCGTATCGGTATCGAGCGGGAATGCAAGTGGATATATCCCGAGACTGACCTTTATGATATGATAAAGGAAACATTTGAGCAGACTCTTGACGTGCCGGACTGGCTTCTTGTGGATGAGGCTCAATTCCTGTCGGCAGAGCAGGTGGATCAGCTTGCAAGGGTGGTGGATGATTATGGATGCAATGTAGTATGTTATGGTCTGCGCACAGACTTCAAGACTCATCTTTTTGAGGGATCAAGACGACTGTTTGAGATTGCAGATTCGATAGAAGAGGTGAAATCCACTTGCAATTGTGGGCGAAAGACTATCGTAAATGCAAGAATTGATGGGAATGGGGAGATCATAACCGAGGGAGAACAGGTGGAGATTGGAGGAAATGACCGATACATTGCCGTATGCCGTAAGTGTTGGCGCAACAAACGTATTGAGATGGCACACCGGAATACTCTTCCGCTTGATGTTTAGGTTAAGGGTTAAGAGTTAAGGGTTAAGGGTTAAAAGTTTAGAGTTATGGGTTAAGGGTTATGGGGAGGATAATGCTAATTGTGATATCATGGACAAGAAACTTAGGGATGAAATAGTGGGATTGATAAAGCGTGAGGTGGTGCCGGCAGTCGGGTGTACTGAGCCGGTAGCTGTAGCGCTTTGCGTGGCAAGAGCAACGGAGACGCTTGGATGTTTACCGGAAAAGATAGAACTTTTCTTGAGTGGAAACATCATTAAGAATGCTATGGGTGTCGGCATTCCCGGCACAGGCATGATAGGCCTGCCGATAGCAGTGGCTCTTGGAGCCCTTGTCGGGAAGTCTGAGTACAGCTTAGAGGTGCTCCGCGATGTCACTCCTGAGGCAGTGGAAGAAGGTAAGCGTTACATTGCTGAGGGACGGATAAGTATATCTCTTGAGACAGATGCTCCTTCCAATCTTCATATAGATGTGCGTGCGCAAGGGGATGATCATTCTGTCAGGGTCATAATATCAGGGGCGCATACTAATTTTATATTGATCGAAAAGGATGGAGAAGTATTGTTTGAGAAGTCTGTAGAGTCTGGCGGGTCTGATACAGCTTCGTCTGCTGATCCTGAATTGAACATGCAGATGGTCTATGACTTCGCTACCACAGCTCCGCTTGATGAGATATCTTTCATCCTTGAGGCGAAGAACTTGAATCTGGCAGCCGCACAGTTTGCCTTAAAAGGGGAGTATGGACATTGTCTCGGGTCGACGGTGCTTCATTTTGGAGAAAAGTTTTTCGGCGACACTCCGGTGGCGCATGCCATTACATTGACGTCTGCCGCATGCGATGCGAGGATGGGAGGTGCAATGGTGCCTGTGATGAGCAACAGCGGTTCGGGCAATCAGGGTATCACAGCCACGATGCCGGTGGTTTCGTATGCGATGGATATAAAAGCTTCGGAGGAGCAGATGGTCAGGGCTCTTGTGTTGAGTCATCTCACGTCGATATATATCAAGCAGTCGCTTGGTCGGTTGTCGGCATTATGTGGATGTGTGGTTGCTTCGACAGGAGCGACCAGTGGACTTGTATATCTGATGGGTGGTGGATACGATCAGGTGTGCGATGCTGTGAAGAACATGGTGGCTAACCTTACCGGAATGATTTGCGACGGTGCCAAGCCATCGTGCTCGATGAAGATCTCGAGCGGGGTGAGCACCGCTATGATGTCGGCTATGCTTGCCATGCAGGGTTTCGCGGTCACTTCGGCAGAAGGAATCATATCAGATGATGTAGACGAGACCATCCACAATCTGACGAGTATCGGCCGTGACTCCATGCAGGCCACTGACAAGTTGGTGCTGAAGATTATGACATGCAAATAAAAAAGAGGCTTCTGCCTCTTTTTTTATATAATGAAGTTGTTTTGACTTATTTACGAATATAAAAAATATTAAATTAATATGAAGGGAACAATTCTTTTTATC
>JAIDTO010000044.1 GCA_029060625.1 Muribaculaceae bacterium
GCTGTATCGGAAAGATACAGGAGCTTGCAGTCGCGGGTCATAACGCCATTATTGCTTGAATTCAAGGGATAGACACCTGAGAAAGCAATGGTATGATTCTCTACATCAAGCAGATATGTGCCTTTCTCTATAACATTGCCGTCAGCGTCGCTGATAGTCACATTTGCACCGTTGATAAGGTCGAATGTGATGTAGCCATAGTTTTCAGCACTGCACATCCAGGAGTTGCCAGCATAGTCGGCTGCCCAATACCATCCGGCGTTGTCCTCACCCTCTGATGAAGGCACCTCATTTGGATTGATGGCATTAGCTGCATCCCAAGGATCAGAGTCGCGGTAGTTCGCATTGGTATTCTCGTTCTCAAGGGCAGAGTGAAGGTGATCCCAGGTATAGTTGGGATTCCAGTACCAGTGCGGGCCACCCCAGTAGGTGGTCTTGGTAGACCCATCCTCGAGCACGGCAAGGTCGAGCTGCCATGTCTTGCTTTGGCCTACACCACCACTTATGCGCTTCCATAGATAGTTGTCTACAAATTCAGCACAGAAGTCATCTACAGTGAAAGAGTAAGGATTGCTCCATACATATCCCCCACGGGTGCTCACACCCATCTGCACTTCATATTCTCCATCGAAAGGTATCTGTAGGGTAACCTCGCTCGTGGAGCGGCGTCCCTGCGGAGTGACCCATGCCACGCTATACTGCGACGGCATAAGGCTCTTGAGATGTATGATATTGGGATTCTGAGAATCGTGTTCAACTGAGAAGGCCACACCTTCTACAAGTTGTGCCGGATCGATATCCGGGGCTGGCATCGAGTACTCGTCAGCACAAGACGCAACGCTGAAAGCCACTGCACCGAGAAGAGCTAACCGGCTCAGATTTTTAAAAGCTTTTATCATTTGTTGATTAGTTTTTTTTGAAGGTGGTCAGTAAAACATGTCAGAATCACAATATCTCATATTCTTTAACGTTGAGATCCCGACAATATTACAACGAATCTTCAATATATCAGCATTTTAACTTTTTATCACAATAATTAAATTTTCGCAAGCTAATCTTGAGAGGTCACTCCCAACCCGGGTTCTGCTTCAATGTATAGTTTGAAAGTACAATCTGGTTGGAAGGAATCTGGAAAAGACCATTCTTCTCAATGATCTTGTCGCGCTTGTAGCTTACAGATGCCTCCAGACCGGCATTCTGCACTGTCCCGGCTGAAGCACACACTGCATCGGCAAGTTTGTCGACTCCCTGACGGAGAAGGTCCCAATAGCGGATACCCTCAAAGGCGAGTTCGAGAGCACGCTCTTCCATCACGCTTTCCTTGCTGACTGGCACAGAAGCCATGCCGGCGCGTGAACGAACCTCATCAAGGGCTTCCTGAGCACTCTTGGAAGGCACGCCACCCATCTCGGCGATCATCAGGAGCACATCGGCATAACGCATCATCACGTAGTCCTGTGCATTCTGTGTCTGGAAGTCGGCTGTGCCATCCTCCTTCGAAGCATTATTGCCGTTGGCAAAAGCGATGGGGGAATATTTCTTGATGCAGTAGCCGGTAAATTCACGCCAGTCTTTCACTGAGTTAGAGTAGTCAGAAGAAGCACCGATTCCCTCAGATGCTGTATTGATTACAGATGCCTTGAGGCGTGGGTCGTCAGTAGCAAACTTATTCACATAGGTCGGGCACACTGTAGCAGCACCCCAGCCCTTGCCATAAGGAGAGAAGTTAAGGCTTCTCATGCCGAGCATCACCTGCCAGCGGTTTGAGTCGTTGTTGCCGTTGTAGTCCTGGGTCGGGGTGAACTTCTGCTGGAGCATGAACTCTGAGTTTGCCTGTCCGGCATAAGTGGAGAGTTCGGGATCCCATCCATCCTCACCAAGGGGCACGAGTGAGGCAGCGGGCCAAAGGTTCTTGAATTCAGGCACAAGTGCATAATTGCCACTCTTCACGATATCATCAAGGCCATCGAGCACCTCCTGCTTGGTGAGGGTGCCGGTGGTCACGCCGTCGGCTGTATAACCAAGTTCCTTTCCATAGTAACCGGTGTAGTAGAGATATACGCGGGCGAGCATAGCCTCCATTGCATACTTTGTGATGCGGCCGTTGTCTTTTTTATCGAGGTTAGCATCGGCGGGTATATTCGCAATGGCATATTTCATGTCCTCTACGATAGCAGCATAGACTTCTGCCGGATCGCTCGGTGTGCGGTTTTCGTTGATTGCCTCAAGGAAAAGAGGAATATTTCCCCACATGCGCACCATATCGAAATAGAGAAGCGCACGTATCGCACGGCACTCTCCCATATAGAGCGAGCGATTCTGAGACTCACCCGTCCAGTTTATCTGATTCTCATGGTCACAGAGTTCGTTGCAACGGTATACGGCTGCGTAATACACTTTCCAATCCTGCTC
>JAIDTO010000045.1 GCA_029060625.1 Muribaculaceae bacterium
CTTGATAAAAAGAATTGTTCCCTTCATATTAATTTAATATTTTTTATATTCGTAAATAAGTCAAAACAACTTCATTAAGTAGTCGGGAAAAGGGATTAGATGAGATGCCGATGATGGCAAAAAGAAAGGCCTCCCTTATGGGAAGCCTTCCTTCAACCAGTGTCATAGACTATTAATTTTCATCCATGTCGGGATACTCAAAGCATCAATTATTCAATATTAATGCTTGATGATTTTTTCAACAGTGACATTTCCGTCGGCAGTTGTGGTGCGCTTAATTATTACGCTTCCTTTTGCCGGATTTGCAATCTTCCTACCGTTGAGGTCGAACATTTCAGTCTTTGACGATGAGTTGGTAACGAGTGAGCCTACAGATACAGTTTCGCCATAGGTGTTGACTGTTACGATCTCGCTTTCTCCTCTGATATCTCCATCGATATAAAGAGCGCGAATTCCTATGGTCTCAATATCCTTGCGCTTAAATGCGATTCCGTGATAGTTGCCATTTGAGTAAATGTCCTCATCGGTCGACAGGAACACCGGGATATCTGTGATTTCTATGATGCCTAATTCTCCGAGATCAGGATACTCTTCAGCTGTGAAGGTATAGAGTTCGCCATTGATGAAGATATTATAATAGATGTTGTTGTCCATCAGTATCTGACCATCCTTGTTGTCGCCGAAAATATTGAACTCTATTGAATAGCTATAGGTCGGATCCATAAACTCTATGTCGCTGACTGCGATCACTTCAGGGTCGAGCGGAGCGTAATCTGTTATTTTGCCTTGTGAATATATACGGTCGATTGCATAGTACTCGCATGGATAAGTCTCGACATTGCCGAAATTAAAGATTACGTAAGAGAGGTTATAACCTTCCTTGATTACAGGATAGAATACATTTGTCTCAGGATCATAATTGAGCACAAGCGGTTCGTCAACAATGTCGAATGAGTACATTTCCTCGCCCCGGTATTCATCATACCAAGTGAGGCCAATACCAGCCATCATGAAAATGTAGTGGTTATAATACTTTCCTAAGAACTGATCAGATGGAATTGTCAGCGTATTCTTTTCCTTGTCGAAGGTTCCGTATATCACCGCGTCAGGCATTCCGCTTGCAAGTCCGGTGATGTATGTCACTCCGTCGAGTTCTCCTATACCAATCGGACGAAGTACGGTATGGTCCCAGCCTGTGAATTCATCTGCAAGGATATAAGTATAGTCATATTGTATACCGGTAGGAATCTCAGCCGGGGTAGCCTCAAAGGGCATAAGATTGAGATACATTTCTCCGTAGCCTTGCCATGATCCTTCGAATGTTATGCCGAGCATGTAGTCGGTTTCCATGCCATAGCTTCCATCTTCCATTTTAGTGAAAAGGATGCTTCTTGTCTCTTCAGTGGGGATAAACGTAGTGTAATATTCGTCGGGATCATCAGGTGATTCCACCTCTGTATATTCAAGCACATCGACATTAAGGGTGAAGGTGCCATCTTCATCAGTAGCGGTGTAGATAGGTTGCGGAAATTCAAACAAAAGTCCTTCGTCAGTGACCTTGCCTTTGATGTAGGTGTCCCAGTCAAGCATGCTGACAGGATTCTTGAGATAGACTTCGCCATTGTCTGTCCATACTCCTTCGTAGGCTATTCCATATGTTTCGTCCATCGATACCTCATCGTAATAAAGATAGAAAGTATTGGAGGAACCAAGCATTGTCTCTACCTTCCCTTCAGGAGCTTCGGTGATGATATTCCCTTCTTCTGCGCGTGTCATGGCAGATGCTTTTGCCAATTTGGCTCTCTCAATGACAGGAGTGTTCTTAAGAGCTCCGAATTTTTGTGTAGATTGTGATGGAGTCCCGGGAGTTACAGCAACATTGCTCTTCCTCGATACGTTGAGGGTTGCAAAAGCCGACATTGTCAGTGTGGCAGCTGCAAAGGTAAGTAATAATTTCCTCATAAGCGATTTCGTGGATTTTTTGATTATTTTACTTCTTTATGTATTTAAAGTGCAAATATAGACCAAAAATCCACAATAATCCTTAATCTGGTTTAAGAAATTCACTTTTTGTGAAGGTTTGGGAGTTTTGAGTTGTGGAGTTGTGAGGTTGTTAGGTTGTGAGGAGGGAATTAGAAGGATTAGCCTTTGAGAAGGCGTCGCTTCAGCACACTGAAGTATTCTGAGGTTATTCCGAGATAGGAGGCGATAATCTTTTGTGGCACTTTTTCGAGTATTATCGGACGGAATTTAAGCATAGCTTCGAAGCGTTCGCGGGCAGTGCCATTGTTGATGGTGCTTTCCTTGAATTCATGACTGTAAAGCTCGCCATATGCATTGTGAAGCATAAAGATTGCAAAGCTATGGTCAGTCTCTACAGTTTTCCAGAATTCCTTTTCCGGTATGCGAAGGATGGTGGAAGGGCAGCATGTCTCGACCTGATAGTAGGATGGACCATGCATCACAAATGAATGTTTTGACTCAAAGATCGTGCCGGGGAGTCCAAACCCGAAAGTGCGTTCTTTTTCTCCATCGAAATCCCACACGCGGATGATGCCGTCTTTGACAATGAATACGTCCGGGCATGTCTTTCCCATCTCTATCACCACATATTTTGCGTCGACGCGCATCCAGTCGGCTTGTCTAAGCGCATGATCAAGCCCGGGGCCGGCTGGAAGAAAGCCTACCTCTTCTTTAAGGAGATCTTTCATTTCTTCTATCTCCTTGTGATCTGCGCTATGATTGCTTGCCATCTGTCTCTTAATTTCGTTTTGATGAGTTACCTTCGTACCAGTCTATGTAAGCCTGGTTTACTCGCCTTATTCCACCTTGTGTAGGATAGTTGCCCGAGAAATACCAGTCGCCCGGATGATCAGGACATGCCTTATGAAGACCCTCTACAGTCTGGTAGACAATTTCAACTTCCATATTCTCAGGCTTCACCATCTTTGCGATCTTGCGGGAAATCTGCTCATCGGTGAAATGGGAATAAATGTTTTTGACATGATTGGTAAGTGGCTCATCATTAGATTTTTCTACTTCCTTTTTGCACGCTGCATATGTGGATGCAAGAACGTATTCCATACCACGTTCTCTCAGAAGCTCTACAGCAGCTTTGAACGCTATGAATTCATCCATGCGGCTCATGTCGATGCCGTAGTAATCAGGATATCTGACTTGAGGAGAGGAGGAAACCACGACAATCTTCTTAGGATTCAGGCGAGCAAGCATGCTTAGGATCGACTGCTTCAGAGTAGTGCCTCTCACAATGGAGTCGTCAATCACTACAAGAGAGTCGATTCCCGGACGGAGACATCCATAAGAAATATCGTAGACGTGAGCCGCCAGATCATTGCGGACATCACCTTCAGCAATGAATGTGCGGAGCTTTATATCCTTGATTGCAGCCTTCTCGATACGAACTTCAGCTTCCATTACTTTTCTTATGGATTCGCGGTTTAGTTTTCCGTCGCTTTGAAGAGCAAGGATTCGATTGGCTTTATAATCGTTGAGATATTCCTCCAGACCCTCTACCAGAC
>JAIDTO010000046.1:0-5831 GCA_029060625.1 Muribaculaceae bacterium
GGGGGATTATTTTACGATCTTCTTGCCGTTTTGGATGTAGATCTGGCCCTTGATGGGGTTGTCTACGCGGATGCCCTGGAGATTGAAGTAGATGCCTTCTGATGCTGCATTGATGGCGTTCACTGAAGAACTGTCAATGTAGGCAACGGCTCCAAGACCACCCTGAGCATTTGCTGAGCGGATGCTCCAGTTTGCGTTTGCATCGTCTACTGCATATGAATCACCGCCGGTCACTACAGCTACGAGCTCGCCATCCTTGAAGATAGCATATGCAGATGCACCTTCAACAGCTTCCCAAGAGATCATTCCATTGCTCAAAGAAGCCTTAGGAGCAGCAACCTGAACGCAGAGAGCAGCAGGATTCCATTCCGGGAATACCTTGTCTAAGGTATATTCTGCAGCCTGATCAGCAGAGAGGATTGTCTCCATCTCGTTGACATTGTCGCCCTTTATGAATGTCATCACGTGAGAAGCGGGAGAAACGACGTTGCCTTCAGCATCCTTGGTGTTGAACTCAACGAATTCCTTGGCAGCTACGTTCATACCGTTTGCTGTCCAGCGTGCGCTGTTGAGCTTGTCGTCGGAAAGAGTAGTGTTTATGTAAGCACAACGGGGCTCGTTGCTCCATGCGCGTCCGAAGTTATACTTGGCAGCGTGGTTGACTATAGTACAGTTGTCGAATACATAGCCATACTTATCGCCAGCCTTTGTAGAAGGAGCAGTGATGGTGCATTCACCTGTTCCATCCAGCTTGCGCATCTCAACTGTGATTGTCGAGTTGGTCATAAACATTGTACCCTCGCCGCAGAAGAAGTCAACTGTGCCGTGGATATCGGAAGTTTCCCAGTAGTATGTACCGTTGACATTGTTGGTGTAGTAAGTGTCCTGATATGAAAGGAGTGTCACATTCTTGGCAGCAGTATTGATACCCTTGTCCCAGAATGCAACGGCACGTCCTCCGGCAAGCCCTGCATCCTGAGCGCCATAGTAGTCAAGAGCGTTCTGGATGGTAAGATCCTGCATATAGAGATTTGAACCGGTATTCATGAGAGTGGCAGTCTGAGCTATGCCTTCGGTAGTGTAGTGGGGAGCGTTGCGGATGATAGTCTTTTCCATGCTCTGGCCGATGAGGGAGATATTATGGCCTGAAAGGTTGGTGAGGACTGTCTCACGAAGGTCATAGACGCCATCGGGAACGAAGATAAATGAGCGTGCTGCATCGCGGTCGGAGTTGACAGCGCTTACTGCCTCGATAACATCGAGAAGTGACTGAGCGTCGCCGGGCTTAACGAAATACCAGTTGCCGTCAGACTCATAGTTAACCTCGGCGTTGTTCATAATCTTCACGGAGTGGATATAGAGTTCGCCTTCAGCCTCAAATGTGAGGGTAAGAAGACCCGGATCACCGTCATACTGGAATGCAACTACCTCACCGTCAGTTTCTGTAGTAGACTTGGCAGGCACTGTAGCCACTTCATTACCCTTTGCGTCAGTCACCTTGATGTTAGTGCCATAGCCATAGCGGCAGAGAGCGATAGAAACAGCTGCTTTCGGACCGGTGAGAAGTGTGATTACGTCGCCGTCCTTGAATGCCCAACCGTGGGTTGTATCATGGAAGTAACCGTTTTCAGTGTTGAATGCCTCGTGGTCGGCTGGATCAAAGGAAGCATCGTTGAGCAAGAACTCGTATTTCTTGTGGGTAGACTCTGTCTCGATCTCTGATGCACGTGCGTAGAGACTGAGAGGTTCGACAATCACTTCGTCTACGGTAGCCTTGCGAGCCTTGGCCGGAGCCATATACCAGCCACGCACCTTGTAGCCATCTTCAGCAGTAGCAGTGTTGTAGTCGACAGCAAACTCTCCGATAGTGGCATCTTTCTCCACTTCCTGAGTGCCCATTACAGTCTTGGTGTCTGTATCATAATAAGTCACAGTATAGAAAGGCTTGCGCACGAAATCAGCGATATAACTGATTGATATTTCACCAATGCTTACAGGAATTGTCACCGTGCAATGATCATTGTCGCCTTCATAAGTGACAGTACCGGTTTCTCCCTTTATTGCCAATACATCTGTCACAGGGTTTTCAGCTGAAATCATAGTCTCAGCAGCAGCGAGTTCGATAGTGGCAGTATAAGTGTCGCCCTGAGCCTCGAAGAGATCCTGAACACTGTATTCAACGCCATTTGCCTTGAAAGAGCCGAGCATCGGGAGTTCCTTCTCAGTACCTGAAAGCGTACCCTCGATCACAACGTTGCGGAAACCTACGCGCTTGCCGGGGTTGAGACTGTAGAGGTTAAGAAGAAGTGCGCAAGCACCTTCGCCCGGAGTGGCACCGGAGACCTCATAGCTGCATTCGCTCACGTTAGGAGTGGCATTGTCACGCTGTGGCTTGATTTCCTTTGCGAGTTCTACGATGGTCTTGTCAGGATTTTCCCATGCAACATCCACGTAACCTCCGTCTGTGCCGAAACGAGTCATTTCAAACGACACTTTGGTGGGAGTGAATTCAAGGCCGAAGTTAGGCTGGATGATGAAGCGGATGGCGTTGGATTCGTCGGCCGCAGAAGTGCCTGCGACGATGCCAAACCATGTCATGTCGAGCTTCTTATTGTCCTTGCCGTCGAGAGTAAGGTCGCTACCGTAAGTTACTTTAGAAGCCATGAAATAGTCTTCGCAGTTGATGTCGGCTTTCTGTCCCTCTGTACCGAGATCAAATGTAAAGCTTGCGTTAACCGGTTCGTTATCGAGAGTAGCAGGACCCTTTGGTGCTTTCTGCTCGACAGTCAACGACTTGAAATAGTTGTTGTCGTTGGTAGATACCACGGCTACATATCCGCGTTCCACGTCGGAATATTTTGCCTTGTAGGTATTTGTGTTGTTAAGTTCCTCGCCGCCGGAGATAGTGTAGTAAGAATATCCGGGATATCCTTCTACAGTCACCACATCATCTGTCGAGATCACAGGGATACGGAATTCTGCGCCTGTGCGCACCTGGATGTTGTCGCCGTTGTTGCGGAAAGATGCGCCGTTGGCGAGGACAGTCATTTCCAGATCCCCTTCAGAAGATTTCACTGTTCCGGCTTCATTAGAGCCTGAGAGAGCCATAGTGGCTTCCATCACATCGGCATTGCCGTAGCTCCATACGCCGGTAGCATCCTGAAGTTCGGCAGCCACATCATCTGCCTCCGCACGGGTGGCAGCAGGAGCCATCATAGCGTTGATTGCCATAGCGCCTGAAAGCGTAATGGCAACTCCTGCAAGTGCAGCTCCAAAATGTTTGATTTTCATAAAAGTTAGGTATTAAATGTGTAATAGTTAGTTCTTGGTGCAAAATTAAGCATAATTTCCTAATAAAAAAAATTTATCGCTCTTTTTCTCAAAAAAGTTTATTGAGATCCATTGTCAGGAATTCCTCCGGCTTGATTCCGCCATCACCTACTATAAAGGCTGCTTTTGGATTGAACTTTTCCTTGAATTTTTCAAGTCCTTCGGTTCTTTTCTCCGCATTTCCCTTTATCTCTATTGCCACCAGGGAGTCTTTCTTTCGCAATACAAAGTCTACCTCATCATCACGTTCTCTCCAGTAATACACTTCAAAACGCTTGGCAAATGCTTTACGACTGTTGACTTTCCTACCTGACGTGGACCCATAATGACCTGGATGAACCTTCGTGGCTCTTCCAATCTGCTTTTAATTAACTGATATTCTGACCTTTTATACATACCTTTACATTTTACGCAGCGAAGTGCGTATTTTTACGCAGTGTGATGGGTATTTTTATGCAATGCAAATTTAATGAAAATTTTTCGAACTTACAATTGAAGTTGTCGGCAACCTTAAGGAAGATTTTTCCAAAAAATATTTCATATATACACTATAATTTGTAACTTTGTAAATCTATCAATTCATAAGCATATAAATATGGGTAAAATATTATATTTTCTCTGCTTCATAATATCGGTATTCCCTACTGATATTAATGAAAACAGAAGGCATGTACATGTTATTCGAAGGGGAAGTAAAAAGTCTCATACCGGTCATACTGTTGCTAAGATATGGATAGAAGAAAAAGGGGAAATGAAAATTGAGATTGACTGGTCTGAATTGTCAGCTGATGAAAACAAAAGTATTATCAAGATAATCGAAGAAAACTACGAAGCGATCAACGAACGGATCGATAGATTGTTTAAAGGTAAGAAAGTCGACATTTTGAAAATAACTAAAAAAAATTAGAATATTATGTGCAGATATACGGATACCATATTAGGAATAAAAAAACTTGACTTTAACGAGAAAAGAGGGAAAATGGCGGTTTATCTCACTGATGGGCGGGAGGTAATTGTACCAGTCGGTCTATTTCCTGAAATAAAGAAATTAAGCAAATCTCAAAGAGAGGACTATATGATTCTTGACGGTCAGTTCTTCTCATTTGAGGCCATAAGTAAAATTTTCTCGATTAAAGACATTCTGGGATATTAAGACTTCATTTTACGTGCTCTAACCACAAGTGTGGTCCCAACCGTGAAAAAACGGGTGCATCATAGACACACCCGGCTGAAAATATTAAGTTAGTGATAGAGATTGATGCGGATCAACGTATTATGATCTTTGCGGCTTCTTTGTTGACACCTTCAGCGGAGAGGGTCACAACATAAACCCCTTTTGATTTTGCCTTTGACTCTCAGAAGACTGTAATTATTAAATAAAAAGTGTGAGAGCCGTACTTTCTGCCTGTCCCATGCATAGAGACCTTGGAATTCGTCTATTGACAAGGCTCTATGCTTTGGGATAGGCTTTGAGTAACACTTTTTGTAAATGAATAAAATCAGTGTATGATCAGTTTCTTCGTCAAGTTGCCATGACGAATTATATACACATCGGGAGCCAGAGTCTTCAAATGATCATTGTCACAGTCCTTTCGAATGAGTGTGCCATTGACACTGTAAATATCAAAACTCCCATTGTCAGAGAAAATTGAATCTATACCGGCAACTCCCGTAACAATACATTCCGCTGTGACACCAGAACCATCTGAGGCAGTGGCTGTTATAACACATTCCCCTTCCTTAAGTATATAAACGACACCTTCGGAATTTATAGCTGCAACAGATTCATCGCTCGAAGACCAGATCAAAGTCTTTTCTGAGGCATTTTCAGGAAGCACTGTCGCTTCAATCTTATAGAAATGGCCTTCCTCTCCATTCAAGTTCTCCGGAGTCAGTTGAATTGATTCCACTAAAATGGGATTCACAGTAACACTGCATATCGCTCCGACTCCAGAACCATCATTGGCTTGTGCAGTAATGATGACATTGCCTGGCGCTATTGCCTTAACGAATCCATCAGAATCAACACTAGCAATTGTAACATCAGATGATGACCATGACAGGGTTCTATCAGTTGCATTTTCAGGATATACCTTGGCTGTGATATAGAAATTATCTCCGGGAAGACCATCATAGGAATAGGGAGATAGTACAATAGATTCTACCATGAGAGGATTCACAATCACGTGGCAAACGGCCTTGATTTTGCTGTTTTCTGCTGAAGTTGCAATAATATCTGCCTCTCCCCCTCCAATTGCGGTCACATTACCTTCCGCATCTACAAGCGCTATGGACTCATCGCTTGAGGACCATATTATAGTTTTATCAGATGCATTCTCAGGAATTATAATCCCAGTCAATCTAATACTCTCACCGATTGACAATTGAGCAAAGTCTTGACTTATGGAGATACTCTCTACTGGGGTTGCCACGACTGTCACAAGACATGTCGCTTTCACATCTCCACACGAAACAGTGATAGTCGCAGTACCGATTGAGAT
>JAIDTO010000046.1:5931-8275 GCA_029060625.1 Muribaculaceae bacterium
GTTATTTTCCCTTTCTCATCAACGACTGCCACGGAAGAATTATCCGAGGTCCATACAACGTTCTTGTCTGTTGTGGTCTCTGGAAGGACAGTAACAGTTAAATTAATGCTTTCATCTACTGACCCAGTCCATTGTGTCGGAGACAAGATGATAGTTTCTGCTGTAATTGGTATTACTTTTATTTCACAATAAGCGCTAACACCAGATGATGTCGTCACAGTTATCACAGCTTCACCCAATGATTTAGCAAAAATAGCACCATCCACATATTCAACTATATCAGAATTACTACTCTCCCAGATTAGAGTCTTATCGTAAGCGTTTTCCGGAAATACAACAGCTGATAGACTTGCATACGTACCTAACTTTAATTCCACCGGAGAATCATCAGCATCCGAACCATCAATCAAAATTTTTAATGAAGTAATCGGTTGGACGACCGTTACTTTACATTGTGCAGATAGTCCATTAGGAGAAACAACAGTGACACGTGTGCTACCTAAATTATGACAAATTAATTCACCACTATTTACGCTTGCGACATTTTCATTTTCTGAAGTCCACACAAAAACACTTTGATCTATCTGTGAAGGTGTACAATCGCATTTTATGGTATATGATTGATCTATATAAGTAGTAAATTCCTCTGGTATCCTAATTTCTATAAGTTCATCGTCTAAACAATACCTATTAACAAATTCTTTCCAAACTGGTTCTGTGGAATAGCGATTTAATGCGTTGTTTGGTGTTTTAAGCACACATGTATTAAAATTTACATTTTCAAATGTTTTGATACCACAGGTCGGAGGAATAAGATTCAAAGAAATCAAATTCCTTAATTCTACACAATTACCAAATGAATAATTACCAATTTTTTGAATTTTCTTTGGTATTGTCATCTCAGTAAAAAGGCATCCCCAAAATGCACCATCCTCAATAATAAGCATATCTTCAGGAATTTTGATGCTATCGAGCTTCTTACAGTTAGCAAATGCATATTTTCCTATGTGTGTAACTTCTTCTTGAATGTCAAATAGTAAATTTTCACATCCATAAAATAAACTATCCGGAATATCATTACCATCTAATTTAATCGATGTCAGATTGCGACATCCTGAAAAAATCGAATTTCCAACAGGATTACAAACCATATCCAGCGACTCTAAAGCCCTACATTCGAAGAATGCTGTAGCTCCTACTTCTGTTATCCCCCGCATTGAATTCAATTCTGAGAAATTTGGAAGTCCAGAAAATGCTGATTCTCCAATCTTGCCATTTTCTGGAATGAGGTTGAGATCTGATGATTTTACCTTATTTAAATAAAGACATGAATTAAAAGCATATTTTCCCACACTGATTGGAGCTGCATCAAGCTCAGTCAATCTACTACAATTGGCAAAGGCATAATCTCCAATCGTAACAAAATCAATAAACTTAGGGATTATTGAAAGACTAGTACAATGATCAAAGGCATTATTCCCTATTTCTTTTACAGGCCATGCATCTCCTTGAATTGCCATAAGATCATAGCAATACTGGAAAGCTCCATTCCCAATAGAACTTAGCAGTGGTAACGGAGGCAATTCTCGTAGAGCAACACATCCATTGAATGCATTATCACCAATGGACTCTAAAGCAGGCATCTCAGGAAGAGTAACAATGGACTTACAATTTTCAAAAGCACTCGCTCCAATCCATTCCAGTTCATCAAGAGGTGGAAGAATTTTCAGACTTGTTGATCCACTTAAGGCTAATGCACCGATTGATTTTAAAGAATTGTCAGATTTAATCTCTTCTAAGGCAGTACAATCTTTAAAAGCACCATATGCAATGTGATCAATAGGTCCAAAATCTACAACTTTTAAATTTGGTAGATTTTTGAATGCCTCTTTACCGATGGATACATCACTTTCAAAAACAATCTCCCTTAATCTGCCACCATACTGCATATCATCGGGAAGGCTATTAATATACCGAAAGGCACCTGAGGCAACCTCTTTAACTATGGCTCTGACTTTAGCGCCAGAGTTACCTTGTTCTGCAATTATGCATTCAGGAATAGTAACAGTAGATTTATTTGATTGTAAACATTTTACAGTGGCGTAATATTCGCGATCATTGTAGTCATATGAGACTCCGTAGGACAGTCCATCAACCTCATCATCGAAATTTTCAAGAATATATGCTGCGCTCTCAGAATTACCGGCTAAAAAGCCAATAATAAGCAATAAACATCTTATATAGTTTTTTTTCATATAAGTACTAACTAACAATACTTCGGTTATTTTTTAAGAGTTAATAATCAGCTCTCGGGAGCCCAATCTTTAATCCGTTATAAATCAGA